>JBOHFW010000033.1:0-3278 GCA_050699835.1 Pseudonocardiaceae bacterium
CCAGCCAAGAGCTGCCCGTGCCGGTGACCGTCGAGCCGTTCACTTCTTTGGTGCCACGTGGCACGATCGCCAGCCAGCAACGGCGCCCGGTGGTGGTCCCATTGGTGATGACCGGCTCACCACAGCCAAGACCCGCGGCTTGGGTCACCGTCTCGATCTCGAAGAACTCCTCACCCGTGCCATCACCACGGGTACGGGCCAGCGGGATCTCGTTGGTGACCTGGGAGTCGAAGAAATCGTTGGTGTTGCCTGTGCCGGAGCCGGCCGGTTTGTCCATTCCCACCGCCCAGAACGGCACGAAGACTTGGCCGCCGCTGACCGGCGGTTGAGTGATCGTCTCCTCCGGGTCGAAGCCAGCAGGAACCTGCCTCGATAACACATACGTTCCGGTGATGGCGCCCCTGGCCAAGGCGGTCAACCCGCCGAACTGGCACTGGGTGCGGTCCGGGCCCGCGGGGTCGTCGCCCCAGCACTGCATGATCTGCAGGTAGTTGATCAGGAACCCGATGTCGTCAGTCGGCGCGCCGCCGGTCCAGGAGACCTTGACGATCTGGTTGATCAGGTTCCTGGTCTGGCTGACAGTCACCTTGAGATTGGCGAAATCACCCTTTCCCGACACCGTGACCGCCGAGGCGGCCTGCGCAGGATCTGCGGCAGCCGCTGAAGCCGGTGGGGAGCTGGGCAGGCCGCCGACCACCCCCGCCGCCAGCGTCATTCCCAGCAGCGCCACCCTTGCCCGGTGTCCGATCACGCTCGAGGTACCGCCAGGTGAATACCCGGTGACCTCGTGCCGGGACGCCGGGGCAGCTGCATGCCCGGCGAGCAGAGCACCGGAACGGCGCAGATGAGGATCGTCAAGCGAGGACCTCCCGCAAACACGAGTGTGAGGTTGTGACCCTGCGCCCCGAAAGCGAACGAGAGAGGTCCAGCAAGCGAACAGGGGACTGCCGCAAACCCCACTAAGGATGACTACCTATAGTCACAGACGGTCCCTGTCATCACCTATAAGAGTGAATTCCTACATCGGATCAACGACTGTCCGTGTTGTCACGGTCCGTGGCCAGTACCGAGCTCGTCGGCGTCACAACAGATTCGGCAGCATGGCGGCTATCTCATCGGCCACGAGCAAGCCGAGCGGGACCAGCACCGGCACGCCGAGTGCCCAGGCCGGCCATAACCCGGCGCGGAAGCGGAACCACACCGTGGTGATGGCCACCGCGGCCAGCAACACCGACCACCCGAAGACGCCCAGCAGCGCCGAACTGTCACCGGCCATCGCCGCTTCGGCGGGACCCAGGGCCTGCGATGGCAGCTGCGCGGGTCTGGGCTGGGCGGCGCTGGTCACGTCCGCGTCGACGAACAGCACGCTGGTGGGCAGCAACGCCGGCCCATCGGTGGTCAGCAGGGTGAGCCGGCCGCGACCACGGGCCAGCGTGGGTGGCACCAGGTCACCGGCGTGCCGCACGCCCTGCACCGCCAACGAGCTCCTGCCCTGCCCGGTGGTCACGATGATCTCATCCCCGGCACGCAGCTGGCCGATCGACCGGAACGCTGCGCCATAGGTCGCCCGCCGCCCGGCCACCACGCTGGTACCGACCTGGCCCGGTAGCGGGGTGTCGCGCCGGTGACCCGGCCCCGACATCAGCGCAGCTGACGAGGTGCCCTCGACGACGATCTCCCGCAGCTGCAATCTCGGGATCTCCAGCAGGGCCACCGGCGTTCCCGTAGCCAAGGGAGTGCTCGTCTCGTCGAAGGGACCGACTGGCGCAGTCCCTGTCGCAAGCTCGAGGCGGAACTGCGCGGCGAGCTGGGCCTGGTCCCGGTCGTGACGCAGGTTGCCAAGAAAGGCCAGCTCGATCAGGAAGGACAGGCTCAGCACAGCGATGATCGCCAGCACCTGGGCAGCCAGCCGGTATCCGAGGGGCTCACCCGGCGCCGCGCCTGCTAGCGGAGTCTGAGGTCGCCGGAGGCGTTGCACCGGCCTCGCGTCCTCCCAGCCACGTACCTCCGCTACGCGAGCCGTGCGCAGGCGAGGTGACCTGTGACTACGACGGGTTGACGGTGTTGTCACCGCGTCCTTCCCGGCTCCGCGTCCGGTACGCCAGCAGTGGTGGCCCGAGCGCCAGCCCGAGCAGAACGGCGATGGTGAGTATCGCGAGCAGCGTCTGTCGCCGGTCGTTGAAGGCATCGACGGACACCGGCACGGCGGAGGCACCGGAGGATTCAGAACGACCCGCCAGCGCCGCGCCATCGAGCACCTGCCCGGTGTCCGGGTCGGTGACCGGAGCCGGCTCACCGTCCTGACCCGTTGCGGTTCCGGACTCCCCGGCAGTGTTGTTCGTGCCGTCGCCAGCTCCGCCGCCCCCGCCGCCAGACCCGCCGCCGCCTGATCCCCCGCCGCCAGCACTGCCACCGCCACCGGCACCGCCACCCGCACCGCCACCGCCGCTGGTCGGCGTCTCAGCCCGGGCCCCGCCGGTGCCCGCGGCGCACTGCGCCGTCGCGCCCTTGAGGTCGCAGGGAGCTGGCTGGGGTGCTTCCTTGGCCACTTTGTTCCCGCCGTCTGGGGAGACCGTCGGGTTGTTGCACTTGCTCAGGTTGTTGCGGTCGAGTTTGCGGGTCGAGCCGGGGATCTGGTTGATCTGGTCGACCCCGGCCTGCACCAGGTTGATCGGCAGTGGCGAGTAGCCCAGGATGTCGGCCTGCTGCTGCCCCTCGCAGAGGAAGTAGGCGCCGAACTCAGACAGGGTGGCACCCTTTCTCTCGTTGAAGTTGCTGCCCGGGCTGGTGTCCTTCGGGATGACCATGTAGCTGTAGCTGGACAGCGGGTAGGTCCGGGGATCGGGGTTGACGTAGACTTGGCTCAGGTCCTGGGTCAGGTCCGGGGCGATTCTTGCGTTGAGCAGCGCGACCGCGACGCTGCCCGCCTGCGGCTCGACGTAGTAGTTCGCCTTGTTGAGCACCTTCGCCACCGGGAAGCCCGCATTGCGCGCGTAGGAGTACTCCACGAAGGTGATCGCGCCCTCGCTGGAGGCCTGGGCGACGAACCCGGACACCCCCTGCGACTGCGCCTTGGCCTCCATGCCAGGGCCCAGCGGGTAGAAGGAGGTGAACCCGCAGGGCCTGAGATTCCGGCCGTTGCGGTTGCAGTAGTCGTCCCACAGCGCACCGTGCTGGCTGGCCATCCAGGTGGTGAACTGAGCAACGGTGCCCGAGCCGTTGGAGTAGACCACCGGCACGATCCGGCGGGCCGGCAGCGCCAGCCCAGGGTTGTCGGC
>JBOHFW010000034.1:0-4300 GCA_050699835.1 Pseudonocardiaceae bacterium
AGTTCAGCTAGCCCGCCCTGGCATCCCACAAGGACAACCAGACCTGCGCAGTTCTCACAGCTCAACCGGGGCTCGGAGTCCTACATGACCCCTGGCCGTAGCTACGGGAGTTCGAGGCCGACCCAAGCGGCGCTGCAGCTCAACGATTCGATCCGCCTGCTCGGCGATCACCCGGTGCTGGTGGGCCACCATCAACCAGCTGAACAGCTACCCTCATGGAGCTTAAACCCGGCGAGTTTGAGGCATTGATTACCAACCTCTTTGCGAAGATCGGGCTTGAGACTCGCATGCCCCAGCCTTCCCGAGACGGCGGCGTAGATTGCGTTGCATTCGACAATCGTGCAATCTTCGGTGGCAAGGTGATCATCCAGGCCAAGCGTGACAAAAACCCAGTGCCAGCAAGTGCCGTGCGAGATTTGGCGGTCGACCCGCATTCAGCGGGAAGTTGCGGAAATTACAGGTATTGGCCGGTGTTGGTGGCGGTGTCGATGGCTCGGCCGGACTCGGCGTTCTTGCCGGTGACCAGGGTGCGGATGTAGACGATGCGCTCGCCTTTCTTGCCCGAGATCCGGGCCCAGTCGTCCGGATTGGTGGTGTTGGGGAGGTCCTCGTTCTCGGCGAACTCGTCGACGATCGAGTCAAGCAGATGCGTCATCCGCAGACCCGGCTGACCGGTTTCCAGTACCGACTTGATGGCCTTCTTCTTCGCCCGGTCGACGATGTTCTGGATCATCGCGCCGGAGTTGAAGTCCCGGAAGTAGAGCACCTCCTTGTCGCCATTGGCGTAGGTGACCTCTAGGAAACGGTTCTCCTCGCTCTCGGCGTACATCCGCTCAACCGTGCCCTGGATCATCGCCTGAATACAGGCGGGGCGGTCCTGACCGAATTCGGCGAGATCGTCGGCGTGCAGCGGCAACGTGGTCGTCAGGTACTTGGAGAAGACGTCCTTAGCGGCCTCGGCGTCCGGGCGCTCGATCTTTATCTTCACGTCGAGCCGTCCGGGACGCAGGATCGCCGGATCAATCATGTCCTCGCGGTTAGAGGCCCCGATCACGATGACGTTCTCCAGCCCCTCCACACCGTCGATCTCGCTGAGCAACTGCGGCACGATCGTCGTCTCCACATCGGAGGACACCCCCGATCCGCGAGTACGGAAGATCGAGTCCATCTCGTCGAAGAACACGATGACCGGGGTGCCTTCCGACGCCTTCTCCCGGGCCCGCTGGAAGATCAACCGGATGTGCCGCTCGGTCTCCCCGACGTATTTGTTGAGCAGCTCAGGACCCTTGATGTTGAGGAAGTAGCTCCTGGCCTCGCTGTCTCCGCGAACCTGGGCCACCTTCTTGGCCAGGGAGTTGGCCACCGCCTTGGCGATCAGGGTCTTGCCGCACCCGGGCGGACCGTAGAGCAGCACACCCTTGGGCGGGCGTAGCTCATAAGTGCGGAACAGGTCGGCATGCAGGAACGGCAGCTCAACGGCGTCGCGAATCTGCTCGATCTGGTTGGCCAGACCACCGATGTCCTCGTACCCGACATCGGGGACCTCCTCCAGCACGAGGTCCTCGACCTCCGCCTTGGGCACCCGCTCATAGGCGTATGCGGCCTTGGTGTCCACCACCAGGGAGTCACCCGGCTTGAGCGGTACTGCGTCGGGGTCGTCCGGGCTAGGCAGCAACGGGTCGGCCAGCCACACCACGCGCTCTTCGTCGGCGTGCCCCACGACCAGTGCCCGCCGGCCACAGTCCAGCACCTCACGCAACGCACAGACCTCACCCGTCGACTCGAATGTGCCTGCCTCCACCACGGTCAGTGCTTCGTTGAGCCGCACGCTCTGCCCGCGGCGCAGCTGCGGGACCTCGACCGTCGGCGACACCGCCACCCGCATCCGGCGGCCGGAGGTGAACACGTCCACGGACTGGTCCTCGAAGCTGCCGAGGAATACGCCGTAGCCGCTGGGTGGCTGAGCCAGCCGATCGACCTCTTCGCGCAGCGCGAGGAGCTGGCTGCGGGCCTCTCGCAGCGTGTCGACCAGTTTGGCGTTCCGCTCGGTGAGCTGGGCCACCGACGCGGACGCCTCAGCGAGGCGCTCCTCAAGCAAGCGAACATGCCGGGGAGACTCGGTCAAGCGGCGACGCAGCAGGGTCACCTCGTCCTCGAGGACCCTGATCTGGGCGGCCAGCGCAGGGTCGATGCGGTCTCGACCCTCAGCGGCTCGGTCGCCGGGATATTCGTGCGGCACGAGGCACCTCCTCCCGCATGGTTCTGCCAGACCATCAACGGTACGGGACGGCACGCTAGAACCGGGAGTAAACCGCAGATCAACTACCCGGGCAACGCGGACAGACCGGAACTACAAACGCCGGTTGGACCGGCTGGACCGCCGCTGCGGGGTGGGCGGTACAACGCCCTGCGCCAACCGCCGGGTAGAGAGCAGGAACGCGGTGTGCCCGACCATCCGGTGCTCTGGGCGGACCGCGAGCCCGACGGTATGCCAGGGCCGCTGCAGCGTCTCCCAGGCCTGCGGCTCGGTGTAACAGCCGGCCTCCCGCAGCGTCTCGGCAATGCGGGAAAGCTGGGTGGTGGTGGCCACGTAGATGGTCAGCACACCGCCGGGGACCAGCGCGGCCGACACCGCGGGCAGCGCCTGCCATGGGTGAAGCATGTCGAGCACCGCACGATCCACCGGCTGATCGGTCGGGTGGGGAGCCAGGTCGGCCACTCGTAGCTGCCAGTTCGGCACCGCGGCTCCGAAGAACCGCTCGACGTTGGCTGCCGCGTGCTCGGCGTGGTCGGCCCGCACCTCGTAGGAGATTACGCTGCCACGCTCCCCGACCGCTTGCAGCAGCGAGCAGGTCAGCGCGCCGGATCCGGCGCCGGCCTCGAGCACCCGCGCGCCGGGGAAGATGTCTCCGAACATCAGGATCTGGGCGGCGTCCTTGGGGTAGATCACCTGCGCGCCGCGTGGCATGGCGAGCACGTAGTCCGCCAGCAGCGGGCGCAACGCGAGGTACTGCGTCCCTGCCGCGGAGGTGACCACACTGCCCTCAGGCAACCCGATCAGATCGTCGTGGGCGAGTGCACCGCGGTGGGTGTGGAACAGCGCGCCGGGCTCCAGCAGGACCGTGTGCCGGCGTCCCTTGGGGTCGGTGATCTGCACCCGGTCGCCGGGTTGGAACGGTCCGCTGGCTCGCGTCACAGGCGGTCATGCTGGCAGACCGCGGGGCGCGTCGTGTTGTCGGTGGGCTCCCCTACGCTGCATGCCATGACGGAGATCCTGGCCGACGGCCCGCCTGCCGCGAGTACCGCGATGGGCACGGTCCCCCGCAGGCGCCCGGCGCTGTCACCGTCGCGGGCGGCGGATTTCAAACAGTGCCCGCTGCTGTACCGGTTCCGGGTGGTCGATCGGCTACCTGAGACGCCGAGCCGGTTGCAGGTCCGCGGCACCGTGGTACACGCCGCGCTGGAACGGCTCTTCGCGCTGCCCCCGGACCGGCGAGACCTCCAGGCAGGGCGTGAGCTTGTCGATCCGGCCTGGCGGGATGTCCAAGCCGGCAACCCGGAGCTGGCCGAACTGTTCGCCGGTCCCGAGGACCCGGAGCACGCCGAATGGCTCGACTCGGCGCGCGAGCTCATCGAGGCCTACTTCACGCTGGAGGACCCTCGGCTGGTCCAGCCAGAAGCCTGCGAACTGCTGGTCGAGGCGGAGCTGGCTGCTGGCGACACCGAACAGGACGAACCGCTGCTCCTGCGGGGATACATCGATCGGCTCGACGTCGCTCCCACCGGGGAGATCCGGGTGGTGGACTACAAGTCCGGCGCCGCGCCGCGGGAGGTCTTCGAGGCCAAGGCCCTATTCCAGATGAAGTTCTACGCGCTGGCTCTGCTGCGGATCCGCGGGGTGGTGCCCCGCCAGCTACGGCTGCTGTACCTGGCTGATCGGCAGGTGTTGAGCTACACCCCCGATGAGGCGGAGCTGATCCGCTTCGAGCGCACCCTGACCGCGATCTGGTCAGCGATCCAGCGGGCCGCGCGCAGCGGCGACTTCCGCCCCAACCCCAGCCGGATGTGTGACTGGTGCGATCACAAGGCACACTGCCCGGAGTTCGGCGGCAGTCCACCCTCCTACCCAGGCTGGCCCGATCCCTCCACAGCGGGCGCGGAAAGCGCTCGCGACCGCGCGGAGTAATGGCTGCGGCACGAGCCGGTGACGTTTGCATGGCCGATGTCAGCGACCAGACTGGTCCTGTGCAGCTGCGCGCCGTGAACTCGATGACACCGACATTCTTGCGCCGGGAAACGT
>JBOHFW010000035.1:0-6867 GCA_050699835.1 Pseudonocardiaceae bacterium
GCGCAGACCAACGAGCGCTACAAGATGATCCTCCGCTCGGGCGGCGGCGGGCTGTCGGTCGCCTTCGACATGCCGACGCTGATGGGCCGCGACTCCGACGACGTCCGCTCCCTGGGCGAGGTCGGGCACTGCGGGGTCGCGATCGACTCGGCGGCCGACATGGACGTGCTGTTCTCCGACATCCCGCTCGGCGACGTGACGACCTCGATGACGATCAGCGGCCCCGCCGTACCCGTGTTCTGCATGTACCTCGTCGCGGCCGAGCGCCAGGGAATAGACATCGGCCGTCTCAACGGGACGCTGCAGACCGACATCTTCAAGGAGTACATCGCGCAGAAAGAGTGGTTGTTCACCCCGGAACCGCATCTGCGGCTCATTGGCGACCTGATGGAATACTGTACGGAAAAGATCCCGGCCTACAAGCCGCTGTCGATTTCCGGGTACCACATTCGAGAGGCCGGGGCGACGGCAGCACAGGAGCTGGCGTTCACGCTCGCCGATGGTTTCGGTTACGTGGAACTGGGCCGCTCCCGCGGGCTTGACGTCGATCGCTTCGCGGCCGGACTGACGTTTTTCTTCGACGCGCATGTGGACTTCTTCGAGGAGATCGCGAAATTCCGCGCCGCCCGGCGGATCTGGGCTCGCTGGATGCGTGGGGTTTACGGCGCCAGTAGCGATAAGGCACAGTGGCTGCGTTTTCATACCCAGACCGCGGGTGTCTCGCTCACCGCGCAGCAGCCTTACAACAACGTCGTGCGCACCACGATCGAGGCGCTCGCCGGGGTGCTGGGCGGCACCAACTCGATGCACACCAATTCTTTAGACGAAACGTTGGCGTTGCCCTCCGAGCGCGCTGCGGAGATCGCGTTGCGCACCCAGCAGGTGATCATGGAGGAGTCCGGGGTGGCCAACGTGGCCGACCCGCTGGGCGGGTCCTGGTACGTCGAGGCACTGACCGACCGGATCGAGGCCGACGCCGAACGGATCTTCGCCCAGATCAAGGACATGGCCGCGGCGGCAGTGCCGTCGGGCAACCACCCGATCGGTGAGATGACCTCAGGCATCCTGCGCGGTATCGAGGACGGTTGGTTCACCGGCGAGATCGCCGACGCCGCCTTCGTCTACCAGCGCGCGTTGGAGAAGGGTGATAAGAAGATCGTCGGGGTGAACACGCTGACTGGGTCGGTGACCGATGAGTTGGAGATCCTCCGGGTGAGCCACGAGGTGGAACGCGAGCAGAACCGGGCGCTGGCCCAGCGCCGCGGGCAGCGCGATCAGGCCGCCGTCGATCGGGCCTTGGCCGTCATGGTCGGGGTTGCGAACGGGGCCGGCAACCTCATCGAGCCGATGCTCGACGCGGCGCGGGCCGAGGCCACCCTCGGCGAGATCTGTGGGGCGCTGAAGATCCAGTGGGGTGAGTACCGGGAGCCGGCCCGGTTCTGACGTCCGGTGTCTATGTCATGGGGGGATCCATGTCAGGATAGAACGCGTGAGCAGGCCCAATCCACAGCAGACCATTGCCATGTCCGGTGCCGTCGACCTGTCTGCCCTCAAGGCGCGGGCCGACTCGGCGGCCCGGCGCGACGCACCGAGTCCGCCGCCCGCTGGTGGGGACAGCACCTCGGTGATCGATGTCACCGAGCAGAGCTTTCAGACCGACGTCATCGAGCGCTCCATGCAGGTGCCTGTGGTGGTCGATCTGTGGGCGAGCTGGTGCGATCCGTGTAAGCAGCTCTCCCCGGTGCTCGAGCGGCTCGCCGGGACGGCCGGTGGTGCCTGGGTGCTGGCCAAGGTCGACGTCGACGCCAACCCGCGGATCGCTCAGCTCTTTGGTGTCCAGTCCATGCCCATGGTCATCGCCATCGCTGCTGGTCAGCCGATCGATGCTTTTGTCGGCGCCCAACCCGAGCCGAAGGTGAAGCAATGGATCACCAGACTGCTCGACGCACTGCGCGATCAGCTGCCTGGCATCCGGGCCGCCGAGCAAGGCGCATCCGCCAACCACGTTGGGCAGCCTGCCGCCGAGCCCGAGGATCCCCGGTTCACCGCCGCCGAAACCGCTCTGGCCGCCGGTAACTATGCCGCCGCCGAGGAGGCCTACCAGCAGATCCTGCGTGTCGAACCGGCCAACGAGCAGGCCAGGGCCGCGCTAGCGCAGGTTCGATTCCAGGCGCGAGCCGAGGCGGCCGACCCGTCGGCGGTGGCCAACGCCGATGCGGCACCCGACGATGTCGACGCGCAGATCGCCGCAGCCGACGTCGAGGTAGCCGCCAAGGCGCCAGAACGGGCGTTCGAGCGGCTGGTCAGCGCCGTGCGGCGGTTCACCGGTGACGATTGCAATCGGGCCCGGGCACACCTGGTTGAGCTGTTCGAGCTTTTCCCGCCGGACGATCCCCGGGTCATCTCAGCCCGCCGGGCACTGGCCCGCGCGTTGTTCTGACCCGTGATCGGGGTCGAGCCACTCCTCGACCTCTCCATACAGCGAACCAACCGCCCAGTTGGCGCCGATCCACGGCCAGCACGCGGCCTGCTCGGCGCTGTCCACCGGATAGGCCACCACGTCGATTCCGGCGCCTCGAACGATGTGCACCAGTGCCTGTGCCGTCTGGGACAGGATCCGGGACGGATCGTCGGCCACCTGCTGGGAGATCGGCGCGGCGATTCGCACCGTGGACACCGGGAGATCAGCTACGCAGCGCAGCCCGCCGATGCCGCCGCCGAAATCGTGTAGCCCGCCGCGCACACCACACTCGGTGAGCACTCGCAGGTTGTTCTCAGCCTGGGCGCCGCCCTCGCCGGCGAGTACACCGGTCACCGTGCGGATCGTGGCCACCGGTGCCCGGATCTCCAGCTGGCCTGGTGGCAGGCCGGTCTCGGTCAGCACTGCGTTGATCTTGGCTACTAGGTCGGGGTCCTCGGCCTGGGGTGGCATGAGGTTGACGACGATCGGGGGCACGGACTTACCGATGCGTTGCCGCCAGGCCATGGCCTGCTCCGCGGCGGTACGTAGTAACCACTGGCCGACCTCATGCACGACACCGGTCCGCGCTGCGGCCCGCACACACTCCTCGTGGGACAGCACGCCCCGGTCAGGGTGCCGCCAGCTCAGTGACGCCTCGATGCCCATCAGCCGGTGGTCAGCGAGCGTGAGCACCGGCTGGTAGGTCACGTGCAGCTGACCGGTCTCCAGGGCGCCGGGCATCGCGGCGGCCAGGAGGAGTTTCGCATGGTCTGCGGCATCGAGGTCGGGGTCGGACCGGGCCCATTGCCGCTTGCCGCGGCCATGGATCCGCCGCAGGGTGACGCTGGCGGCGCGCATCAGCTCCTCGGGCGTGCACTCGCCGGCCCGGCGTTGAACGACCCCGATGCTCGCGGTGAGGGCCACTCCGGTGTCGTCGATGTAGAACGGTTCGGCCAGCTCGGTGTTGATGGTCTCGATCAAGGTCCCGACGTCGAGGGCCGGATCGCCGGGTTCGATGAGGATCGCGAACTCGTCGGCGCCGAGCCGGGCCACCATCGACGGCTGATCGGCGAGCACCCTTTCCAGCCTCCGGGCGACCATGTCGAGGGCCTGATCCCCGGCGTGCGGTCCGAGGCCGTCGTTGATCGCAGAGAAGCCGTCCAGATCGAGATGCAACAGTGTGATCACATCCGAGGGTGCCGGGCATGCCAGTACCGCTTCCAGGTGGGTGGTGAGGTACTGCCGGTTCGGCAGATCGGTCTGCGGGTCATGCAGTGCCTGGTGGTGCAGTTTCTGCTCCAGTAGCCGCAGGGTGGTGAGGTCCTCGACCATCGTGATGAGGTAGCAGGGTGATTGTTCGGCATCGCGCAGGACCGAGCCGTCCAGGTAGACCCATACCGTCTCACCATCCGCACGGCACAACGCGACCCGGACCCGCGGATCCCGACCGTTGAACAGCGCCCGGCAATGCTCCTCCACGATGGGCTGGTCGTCTGGTGAGAACAGCTCACTCAAGTAGCGCCCCAGCAGCTCACTGGCCGAGTAGTCGAGGATGTCCTCCAACGACCGGTTGGTCTGGAGGATCAACCCGCCCGGTTCGCTGATCGCGATTCCCACCGGAGACGAGTCGAACACCTCCCGAAACTGAGCCTCACTGGCCCGCAGATCCCGTTCGACGTCCTGCCACGCCATGGACAGCGCCTGCTTGACCTCTTCCTGCTGGTCGACGATGTGGCTGCGCAGCGCACCCGCGTATCCGGACGCCAACGCACCGAGCAGCTCGATGATCGGACCGCAGGGTGGGTTCGCGGCCGAGCCGCCCGCAGCGGCTGTGGCGGCTGTGGCGGCTGTGGCGGCTGTGGCGGGCAAGGCTGTACCGAGTACCTCGAAGGTCCGCGGCAAGGCCTGCGCACCGGTGAACCCGCCGGCGACCAGCTGGGCGCCCACCTCGGATGCGGCGTGGGTGTCGACCGAAGGTGCGGACAGCGCGGCCACCAGCCGCTCGGTGAGATCCAGCAGATAGTCCTGGGCTTTGGGAGCCGCCATCGGCACGTAGGAGGTCGTGGCGATAGCGCGGGCCCACTTCCGGGCAACACCAGCCGACGACGGGGTTGCGCGGTCCCGGTCGCCATCCCTGCGTGTGTGGTTCTGTCCCACCTGTTGACCCGATCAACGGACCGCAAGATCGGCACGTGCTGCGGTCTGCCCTAACCTTACAGTCGCCAACACCCTACCGATTTCACGCCATTTGGCTGAGGCACCGGAGAGTATCCGCTACCGAGCGTAAATTCAATGCTCACAGTTCCTTGGCTGGGGTATGCCCCGGGGTGTGCCCCGAGGAAGTAAGCCACAGCGCTCCGGCCGGTGGCAGCCGGAGCACAGCGGAGTAGGGCCGCCCATGCCATGGCGTCTCGCTCGCGACGACTTCGCCGAGGTTTCCCACTCCTGATCCGCCGTAGCATTCGGCATCGGTGTTGAGTATTTCCCGCCACCGTCCTCCTCGGGGGAGGCCGACTCGGTATTTCTCGTGTGGCGTGCCGGCAAAGTTCGCCAGGCAGGCCAGCACTGACCCCTCGTCGCCCCAGCGCAGAAAGCTCAGGACATTTCCCCAGGAGTCGTTGGCGTCGATCCACTCGAACCCGGCTGGGTTGGTGTCTTGACTGTACAGCGCGCGGTGTGCTCGATAGGTGGTGTTGAGATCACCGACCAATTGCAGCAGGCCAGCGTGCAGCGGATGGTGGCGCAGATTCCAATCCAGTGACCGGTTCTCCGCCCATTCGCTGGGTTGCCCCAGTTCACCACCCATGAAGAGCAGCTGTTTGCCGGGATGCGCCCACATGTAGGCCAGCAGGCATCGCAGGTTGGCGGCTTTGTTCCAGTCATCACCGGGCATCCGGTCCCACAGCGAGCCCTTGCCGTGCACCACCTCGTCGTGCGATAGCGGCAGCACGAAGTTCTCACTCCAGGCGTACATCAGCGAGAAGGTCATCTCGTTGTGGTGGTAGCTGCGATGCACCGGATCATGGCCCACGTAGCCGAGGGTGTCGTGCATCCAGCCCATATTCCATTTGAAGCCGAACCCCAGCCCGCCGACATGGGTGGGGCGGGTGACGCCGGGCCAGGCCGTGGATTCCTCAGCAATCGTCACGACTCCAGGATGCCGCTTGTAGACAGTAGCGTTCATTTCCTGCAGGAATGCCACCGCGTCGAGGTTCTCCCGTCCACCGTAGGCATTGGGTGACCATTCGCCCGGCTCGCGTGAGTAGTCCAGGTACAGCATGGACGCCACGGCGTCCACCCGCAGGCCGTCGAGGTGAAACTCCTCGAGCCAGTACAGCGCGTTGGCCACCAGGAAGTTACGGACCTCGTTGCGCCCGTAGTCGAAGATCAGCGTCCCCCATTCCGGATGTGACGCGCGCCGCGGATCGGAGGGCTCGTAGCAGGGCGCGCCGTCGAAGCGAGCCAGCGCCCATTCGTCGCGGGGGAAATGCGCGGGCACCCAGTCCATGAGCACCCCGATTCCGGCGGCGTGCAGGGTGTCGACGAAGTAGCGGAAGTCGTCGGGGGAGCCGTACCGCGCCGTCGGAGCGTAATAGGAAGTGACCTGGTAGCCCCAGGAACCACCGAAGGGGTGTTCGGCCACCGGCAGCAGCTCGACATGGGTGAATCCGGTCGCGCGGAGGTAGTCGACGAGCTGGTGGGCCAATTCCCGGTATCCCCGGTCTTGTTTCCAGGAGCCCAGGTGGACCTCATAGATGCTCATCGGTTTGGTGTTCGGCTGGCCCTGCACCCGGTCGGTGAGCCACTGGGCATCACGCCACTCGTGGGTCGACGGTCCGGTGACCACCGAGGCGGTGGCCGGCGGGACTTCGGTGGCGCGGGCCATCGGGTCGGCCTTTTCGTGCCAGTTCCCATCGGGGTCCAGCATGCGGAACTTGTAGCGGGCGCCGACGCCGACGCCGGGCAGGAAGATCTCCCAGATTCCCGTCGAGCCCAGCGAGCGCAGCGGGGTGGCCACTCCGGACCAGCCGTCGAAGTCTCCGCACACCCGCACCCCCCGGGCGTGTGGTGCCCACACCGCGAAGGAGGTCCCCACGACCAAGCCACCCGGTGTGGGATAGGTCCGCAGGTGCGCGCCGAGCACCTCCCAGAGCCGTTCGTGGCGACCCTCCTGGATGAGGTGCAGGTCGACCTCACCCAGCGTGGGCAGCCAGCGGTATGGGTCATCGGTGATCTCGGTGTGGTCACCGTAGCGCACTCGCAGCCGGTAGTCGCTCTCACCGTGGGTCACACCGTGGAAGAATCCCCGGGTCCAATGCTCCAGCGGGTACTCCCCCCCGTCGTTGGTGAGCACGGTCACCTCATCGGCCTGCGGGCGCAGTACTCGCACTGCGGTGCCCTCAGGG
>JBOHFW010000036.1:0-4035 GCA_050699835.1 Pseudonocardiaceae bacterium
GCGCTATTCACCCCGGGCGCGCTTCTGTGCGCTCAGCTCGGCACGCGCGTCACGTTGGCTACGACACAGGTGGCCGGTCCGGCCTTCGTACCTTGCGCGGCGACACCGGTGGCGCCCGGTCCGGACATGGTCACGGATTGGCCGGCACCGAGTGCGTTGCTTGCCGTGTTGATCTCGCCGATGCGGGCACCCGCGGCGTCGTTGACTCCAATCGTCGCGATGTAGGACTGGGCACGGTCCGTACTGTTCGTGATCTTTATCGTGGCGTGCGTGAACGCGGCTCCTAGCTCGTTGCTCACCGAGCACTCCGACACGGTCACATCGGCGACCGCGCTGGACTCGCTGCCAGTGGTCGGCAAATCCGCTGCGGTACAACCGGTCAGGGAGATCAGTCCGGCGGCCAACGCCGCCGACGCCATAGGGATGATTGACTTGGTTAGCATCCGGCAGATCTTAGCAGGACCGTGGGGAACCCGTGGGGACTCCATGTCACCGAACACCCCGGAGTCACACAGTGACTACCCAGCGTCGCACGGTTTGACACACTGCGTCCCAGCTGGGAGGGTCGGGCCCCGAAAACTCCAGGTCAGCACACCCGGCGTCTCTCAAGGATGCTTGTGCACCCACTGTCCCCGGGAGTGGTTGGAAGAGAGTCAGCCCCGCTGGTCCCCCTTGAGTAGGGTTGTTAGCCTCACCTTATTGATTCCACTGTTGGGTGAACAGGAGACGGAGGGTGACTGTGCTGAGGGCTGAGGCGCACGATGTGCCTCGTTCGGACGCACCGTCAGGCGGTCGAGACGCGGGCAGGATGCGCCGCCACCGGCTGCTGATCATCGGCGTATTGCTCGTGTTGCTCGTCCTCACCGCGCTGGCCAGCCTCGCCGTCGGGGCGAAGCCGATCCCGATCGGCGCGGTGTGGGATGCGATCTTTTCGCCCACCGGCACGGAGAACGACATCATCGTCCGCTCCCTGCGGGTACCGCGAACGGTCCTGGGGATCGGGGTCGGGTCGCGCTCGGTGTCGCCGGTGCCCTGCTGCAGGGTCATACCCGTAACCCGCTGGCCGACCCCGGACTGCTCGGGGTGAGTGCCGGGGCCGCGTTCTCCGTGGTGATCGGGATCTATGCCCTCGGTATGACCAGCCTGTTTGGGTATGTCTGGTTCGCCTTCGTAGGGGCCTTCGCGGCCAGCGTGCTGGTGTTCACGCTCGCTTCGCTGGGCCGCGGTGGGCCGACGCCGGTGACCCTGGCGCTGGCCGGGATCGCCGTCCACTACCTGCTGACCGCGCTGATCTCGGCCTTGGTGCTGTCCGACACGCAGACGCTCGACGCGTACCGGTTCTGGGTGGTCGGATCACTAGCCGGGCGAGACTCCCAAGTCGCCGGCCAGGTCGCGCCGTTTCTGGTCGTCGGGTTACTGCTGGCGGCCAGCAACGCTCCGGGCCTGAATCTGCTCGCACTGGGTGAGGATGTCGCGCGGGCGCTGGGTCAACGGGTCCAGCTGACCCGCTGGATCGGGCTGATCGCCATCACCTTGCTGATCGGGGCGGCGGTGGCGGCGTGCGGGCCGATCGGGTTTGTCGGGCTGGTCGTGCCGCACGTCGCCCGGTTCCTGACCGGTCCCGACCATCGCTGGCTGCTGCCAGCATCCGGGCTGGTCGGCGCGGTTCTGCTGCTGGCCGCGGACGTGATCGGTCGCGTCGTGGTGCGGCCGGGCGAGTTGCAGGTGGGCATCGTGCTGGCCCTGGTCGGGGCGCCGTTCTTCATCGCACTGGTCCGCCGCCGCAGGCTGGTGGCGCTATGACGCTGCTAGAGCGGCCGATCGGCCGGGGTCGCCGGCCGGGTGCCGGTACGGCTGGGCCGGTTCTCCGGGGTGTGGCGGCCTCGGATGATCGCGGTGACGCTGGTCGGGCTCGGCCTCCTCACGCTGGTCGCCGCGGCGAACATCGGCCGGGGCGACTTCCCGATCTCCCTGGCCGAGGTATTCACCGTGCTGGTCGGCGGCGGCGACAGCGCCCAGCAGTTCATTGTGCTGGAGCTGCGGCTGCCCCGGACGCTGACCGGCATCCTCGTCGGCGCCGCGCTGGGCGTCTCCGGCGCGCTGACCCAAGCGGTGGCCCGCAACCCGCTGGCGAGCCCGGACATTCTCGGCGTCACCGCAGGCGCCAGCGCGGTGGCCGTGGCGGTGATCGTGCTCGGTGGCAGCGGCGGTACGGTCGGCGCCGCGCTGGCCGGGATCGCGTTGCCGATCGCCGCGCTGATCGGCGGTCTGTTCGCCGCCGTGCTGGTGTACGCACTGGCCTACCGGCGCGGCATCGAAGGCTTCCGGCTGGTGCTGGTCGGCGTCGGCGTGCACGAGATCTGCTTGGCGATCACATCCTGGCTGCTTGTTATCGGCGACGTGTTCGACGCCGGCCGGGCCGTGGTGTGGCTGACCGGCAGTCTCAACGCCCGCGGCTGGGAGCATGTCGTCCCCGTCGGGCTCGCTCTGCTCGTCCTGGTCCCGGCAGCGTTGCTGCTGGCCTTCGGGCTCGGGGTGCTGCAATTCGGCGACGACACCGTTGGGTATCCGGGTGAACCGGGCCCGTTCGGCACTGATCGTGGTGGCCGTGGGGCTGGCCGCGGTGGCCACCAGCTCGGCGGGCCCGATCGCGTTCGTCGCGCTGGTCGTTCCCCAGATCTGCCAGCGCCTCGTCGGTGCCGCGCGGCCCCCGCTACTGGCCTCGGCGGTGTACGGCGGGTTGCTCACCGTGACGGCGGATCTCATCGCGCGCACCGCGCTGGGCAGCGAACTGCCGGTGGGCATCGTCACCGCTGTGCTCGGCGCTCCCTACCTGCTCTACCTTCTCGCCCGCCGCAATCGGGGAGTGACCGCATGACCGGCCGCATAACCCCCCGGCTCCAGGCGCGCGATCTGCAACTGGCCTATGGCGACAACATCGTCGTCGACGGTCTGGATCTCGACGTGCTCGACGGCACGGTCACCGCGGTGATCGGGCCGAACGGCTGCGGCAAGTCGACGCTGCTGCGGGCGCTGGGCAGGCTGCTGCCCACCAAGCGCGGCCACGTCCTGCTCGATGGCAAGCGGATCGACCGGACACCGACCCGCGAGGTCGCCAAGGTGCTCGGGGTGCTCCCGCAGGCTCCGATCGCGCCGGAGGGTTTGACCGTGGCCGATCTGGTGGCTCGCGGCCGGCACCCCCATCAAGCCTGGTACCGGCAATGGTCCTCGGATGACGAGGATGCTGTCGCGCAGGCCCTGGGCTGGACGGGCATGACCGAATTCGCACAGCGCAGCATCGACTCGCTCTCCGGTGGGCAGCGCCAGCGGGTGTGGATCTCCATGGCACTCGCTCAGGGCACCGACGTGCTGCTGCTCGACGAGCCCACCACGTTCCTCGATCTGGCCCACCAGATCGACGTGCTCGACCTCGTCGAGCGGCTGCACACCGAGGCCGGCCGCACCGTGGTGATGGTGCTGCACGACCTCAACCTGGCCGCCCGCTACGCCCAGCGCCTGGTCGCCATGCGCGATGGCCGGATCGTCGCTGAAGGCCCGCCGCAGCAGGTCCTCACCGAGGCGATGCTGCGCGAGGTCTTCGAGCTCGACGCCAAGATCGTCACTGATCCGGTGTCAGAAACCCCGTTAGTGGTCCCCATTGGCCGCCGGCACCGCGCACCGGCCGATGCCACCGATGCCGCCCGCAACTCCTAAGACTTGAGGAGGAGGCCCAGCAGCTCGCGCTGGCCCGGGTGGTGCTGGCCGACCCGCCGGTCGTCATCCTCGACGAGGCCACCGCCGACGCCGGCAGCGCCGGCGCTCGCGTGCTGGAAGCGGCTGCGCTGCGCGCGCTGGAGGGCCGCACCGCGCTCATCGTGGCGCACCGGCTGACCCAGGCCGCCACCGCTGACCGGGTCGTGGTGCTCGACGCCGGCCAGGTCGTCGACATCGCCTCCCACGCGGAGCTGCTCGCCCGCGAAGGCCCCTACGCCCGCCTCTGGGCCGCCTGGTCCCGCCCCCGACACCCCTGATCCC
>JBOHFW010000037.1:0-18863 GCA_050699835.1 Pseudonocardiaceae bacterium
GCTCTATCCCGTGCATCGCATCGACAAAGCCACATCCGGGATCATCTTGTTCACAAAAGAACTTGCGCACCACGGCGACCTGACGCGCCAATTCAACAAGCGCACGGTCGACAAGTCATACCTAGCGATCACGCGATCTACCGGACTTCCCAGCAACGGTGTTATTGGCCTCCCGCTCAGTGTTGGCCGCAAGAGCCGGGTGCGCGTAGCGGCTCCACGGGAGTCCATCTCGTGCGACCCGACAACCAACCACTGGTCGGTGGCGCCCTCCGAAGTACTGACAAACACCAAGACATACCCGTCAGTGACAACCTTCACCAAAATATGGGACAGCGATCGCCACACGCTCCTGCTGGTTCAGCCGGTCACTGGCCGCCGACACCAGATCCGTGTCCACTTGGCGTGGATTGGGCATCCGATCGACGGAGACCCGCTGTTCGACAAGTCAAACCCCATGCCCGGAGGGCGAACCTGTCTGCATTCGTGGCAGCTGGCGTTCGATGCTTGCTGGCTGGACGGCAAACGCATCGAAATCGAAGCACATCCAGGCGAAGACTTCTGGACAGCAGTCCGTGACAGTTTACCTGATCAACACATTCCCCAGTTGCTGCAGTACGCACGAAACGCAGCCACAAGCCGTAAACAGGATCCTTAATTAAAGAGCGTCCACAACGCGCTCTGCGCCGTTCTCTTTCAGTGGGCCAGGGCTTGTGCGGAGTCTGCCGGGGGACCGATGACCGCTAAGGCCGCGGCAGGCAGCTCTGGCAGGGACAGCACCGGAACGGCCAGCCGGCCAGCCTTCGCGCGGTCCTCCCGAGCTGAGTAACCCCACAGTGCCCACGCCGCGCGGTGACCGTCGGCCTGAGCAGTCATGACGTTGTCGAGGTTGTCGTCGACGAAGTACACCTTGGCGTGCTCCCTAGCCTGGATGTCGAACAGCGCCGCGCCTGTGCTGCGTTGCTCGCCGTAGATCCGCTCCGGCTGCACTGCAATCCCGTGTGCGGCCAACAGCTCACAGACCGACTCCCGGTCCCTGGCAGTGACGATGTACAGCCGATCGCTGAGCGCGGACAGCAGTCCGGGCACTCCCTCGTACAGCTCATGGAAAGCAAGCCACTGCGCCCGGTGTCCATTCCGAATACTTGCGCGGAACCGTGATGCCCGTTCGACGAACGTCGCCACCACGTTCGGCTCGAGGCCGGCGTAGTAGCGGTCAAAGTCGTGCCGGCAGCTGATCTGTTCGGAGCCGGGCAGCACCGGTACGAGAAAGTGGCCCAGGTGGCGGACATAGCCACGCAGGGCGAGGAACCTTTGGACGAAGGCGCCCGGGATCGCTTGGAAGGCGCTGGCCCCGAACTCCGCCGGCGCCCAGCCGTGCTGTCCGGCCCAGGTGACGAAGGCGCACTCGCGCCAGCTGTCACAGATCACTCCGTCGAAATCCAGAACGAGCACACCGGGAGTTCGGGGCATCGCACTACTCCTTGTGGGTGAGGTTCTGCGGATCACCGGAGATCGCGCTCTGCGGCACGGGACAGCTGACGTCCCAGCCAAGAATTTTAGATTCATATTTTCTTCAGAATTGTGAACGACTGTCGGGTGCGCTCACCGTCACCTATCTGGCTTGGTCGGGGGCTGGCAGCGGATTGCAGCCGGATTGGCTCGCAGGTGGTGGACCAGCGCTGGTCCGCGACCTACTGGCCCCGGACCAGCTATGTTCACGGCGGGGCCGTCGTGGAGGATCCGCGGCTGGACCCGTGCGCCGCCCGCGTCAGTACCGTGATTCGGCCTGCGCACGGGTCTATGGCCTGCGATGAAGGGGAAGCAGATGCAGGGTAGCGATCAGCAGTATTTGCCGGCAGGCATCGATGCCGACACGGAGTCTGCTCGCCTCCAACTGCTCGAGGCTTGCCACGACCCAGGGACCATCCGTCGGCTCGATCGGCTTGGCATCTCACAGGGATGGCGCTGTTGTGAGGTAGGAGCAGGGAATGGGTCTATCGCGAGGTGGCTCGCCGAGCGAGTCGGCCCCACCGGTTCGGTATTAGCCGCCGACATCGATCTTCGTTTCCTGACCAACATGCCAGCCGGTGTGGATGTCCGCCGCCTCGATATCCGGTACGACGACATCGAGGCAGACACCTATGATCTGATCCACTGCCGGGCAGTGCTCATGCACTTGCCCGACCCCGCCGCAGCCCTCGCTCGGATGGTCGCTGCTCTGCGACCCGGCGGTCTGTTTCTGCTCGAGGAAGGCGATTACGGGCTGTGGAACTACGGCGGACATCCGGACGCCCCCCGCATGAACACGCTGGTGACACGCGTCCTCACCGAATTGGCAGAAGCAAGAATAGCGGATCCCTGGTTCGGGCGCGGACTACCTGATCTTGTCCTAGCAACCGGCCTGGAGCTTCACGGCGGCGAAGTCGAGACACGCATCGCCCGGCCGGGAGACGCGCACTGTGAGTTCGAACGCGTGACCGCAGCGGCTACTGTGCCAGTCATGATCAAACTTGGCATATATGGGGAAACAGACACGAACCTGATACACAGCGTGAGCAGCCATCTCGACAGCGTCATCACCACCATGAGCCTGGTATCGGTCTGGGGCCAGAAGCCGTCGTGACCAGGAGTAGAATTGCTCAGTGACGATGCGGAGTTCCCAGGAGACAACCGGGGATCAGCTCCCGGTTGGTGTGCAGGGTGCGCAGCCGCAGGGCTATGTTCATACCTTACGGGTGCGTCCCGTCGACACCGATTTCCAGGGCATCGTGCACGCCGCCCGCTACGGCGCCTTCTTCGAGGCGGCGATGATCGAGACGATGCGCGCAGCCGTCGGTTCATACGACGTGATGATCGAAAGTGGTATCCACTTCGTGATGGCCGAGATCAATATCCGGTACCTCTCCCCCGCGCGGTTTGACGACCTGCTGGCCATCACGGTGTCCCTGCGGACACTAGGGACCACCTCGATGATCGTTGACTTCGACGGTCGGGTGGCCGACCGGCCGGTGGTGGCCGCATGGGTCAGGTACGTCGCCTTGGCCACCAGCACTGGTCAGAAGGTCCCGATCACGGAGACGCTGCGCAGCCACCTGTGCAACATGCCGCGCCGATCGGACAGTTAACGGTTGCTGGTGGCCAGGCCGAGCCGATCAGTGCTGTGCCGTGGCTTGGCCATGACCATCTGGACGAGCGCGATGAGCCGCTCCTCGAAGCCCGCCTCGCAGTAGGCCAGGTACAACCGCCACAGACGGCGGAAGCGTTCGTCGTAGCCGAGTCGCTCGAGCTGCGCGTCGGCTGCGTCGATGTTCGCGCGCCAGCGCCGCAATGTCTCGGCGTAGTGTGGGGTGAAGTCCTCAAGGTGCACGGTGTGCAGGTCAGTGCGCCGAGCGAGGCTGTCGGCGATCACCCGCGGGGAGGGCAGGCAACCGTTGGGGAATACATAGGTACGCATGAAGCCGCGCGAGGTCTTCACGATGTCGTAGGCGCGGTCGTTGATGGTGATCGCCTGCAGCAGCATCAGGCCGTGCGGCATGAGCAGGTTTGAGCAGCATGCGAAGAAGGTGCCGAAGTCCTTGTGACCAACGGCCTCGATCATCTCCAGCGAGACGAGTTTGTCGTAGCTACCACGCAGTTCGCGGTAGTCGTCCAAACGCACGTCGACGAGGTGCTGCGCGCCAGCAGCGCACACTCGCTCGATCGCCAGGTGGCGCTGCTCGCGCGAGATGGTTGTCGTCGTGACGTGGCACCCGCGCGTCGTCGCGGCGTAGACGGCGAAGCCGCCCCAACCAGTACCGATCTCGATCACACGATCGCCAGGGTGGAGGTCGAGCTTCTCGCAGACCATCTCCAGCTTGCACAGCTGCGCCTGCTCCAGCGTGGACTCCGGATGCTCGAAAATGGCGCAGGAGTACATCATCGTGGGGTCGAGCATCAGCGAGAACAGCTCGTTACCGAGATCGTAGTGCGCCGAGACGTCCTTGCGGCAGCGCGTGGCAGTGTTGCGACGTTGCCAGGGCGCGCGAACGAAGGCGATGGGCCGGCGGATCGAGTCGATCTTTGTGAGGTGGCCTGCCGCGACGCGGAAAAGCATCGTCAGGTCGGGCGAATCCCACAGACCTTCGCGGTAGGCCTCGAGGCACCGGTAGCGGCCACCGGCGAGCATCGGCCAGGCGCGCGGCGAATGAATCTCGATCGTGGCGTTTGGTGGGCCGCCGGGACCCAGTACGTGTGTGCGGCCACCCTCGTGGACGGTCAGCTCGCCGTAGCTGATTCGCTGCGCCAAGCCCAGAATCACGGCGCGCGTCGTGGCTTGCATCACGGCGGCTGCGCTCCTGGGTGGGGCTTGACGCGTACGCCTTTGAGTCTCAGCGTCACGGCGTGGGCATAGATGAGGATGAGCAGCCGTTGCGTCGCCGCCGGATAGCGCACTGTGATCCATGCCAGCGTCCGGCGGTTCAGCGGCTTGCGCCGCAAACACAGCGTGGCATCGAATACGCGTGCGCCGCGCTCGATGCTTTCGATATGCATCGAGAGCATCGCGCCCGGAGGGACGGCGCGCCAGGAATAGCGCTGGTCCATTCCCATAAAGGGGGAAACATGGAGCGCCTTGTCGAAACTGCCACTCGGCACGGCAGCATCGGTGGGATTGTGGTCCCATGTCAGGACGTAGGCGTGGCGTTCACCCCAGGGTGTGTTGGTAACCTCGGCGACGATCGCTTCCAGCCGCTCGCCACCGGGTGCGTAGCAGTAGTAGACGCTGACCGGGTTGAAGCAGTGCCCGAAGCTGCGCAGGTGCGTCAGCAGGCGGACGGGTCCTTGCGGCGCGGCGCCGAGCCGGCTGGCAACCAGCGCGCGGACGGCCTCGATCAGCGGGACCCCGGGGTCGCCGAGGTAGTCGCTGCGGCGGAAGCGCACGATGCCAGGGCGTGCCCGGGTCAGGGCGCCACCCACAACCTCATCGACCTCGCCCAGGTCGAGGTAGGCCATCGCAATGCGGTGGCGGAACTCGTGTGCCCGCTCGGCGATGCGGCGGTGGCGGATCGTGCCTTCGTAGATCGCGCTGTTCATCAGATACCGCTGTTCATCAGATACCCTCGACGCCCATACGCTCGGCGACCCGCACGGCACTTGCGACGCCATCCTCGTGGAAGCCCCAGCTCCAATACGCGCCACAGAAATGCGTACGGTTGTGACCGCTGATTTCACCGTGGCGGGCCTGCGCGGCATGCCCTTCGCGAGTGTAGACCGGGTGTGCGTAGGAAATCGTGCGAATTATCTTGGCCGGGTCGATCGCTGCGGTGTGGTTGAGCGTGACGCAGAATTCCCGGTCGGCGCGCAGCGCCTGCAGGCGGTTCATGTGGTAGGTCACGGTCGCGTTTCCGGTCGGGACGGCGAGCAGGCGATAGTTCCAGCTCGCCCACGCCCGGCGGCGGCGTGGCAGCATGCGCACGTCCGTGTGCAGGACCGCCTCGTTTGGCTGGTAGGGGAATGACCCCAGTAGCTCACGCTCGCGCGCGTCAGCGTCGGCGAGCATCGCCAGCGCCTGGTCGGAATGCACGGCGATGACGACCTCGTCGAAGCGACGCGGCGCACCGCCGTGTGGGGTGACTGTCACGTGGTCGCCGTGGCGACGGATCGCTCGGATCGGGGTCAACAGGCGCAGACGGTCGCCGAGCAGCCGGGTCAGCGCCTCGATGTAGCGGTGCGAGCCGCCGACGACAGTCCGCCACCGCGGGCGGTTGCGCAGGCCCAGCATCCCGTGGTTGTCGAAGAACTCAGCCATGAAACGGGCCGGGAAACTCCACATCTGGTGCGGATCTGCCGACCACACCGCGGAGGCCACCGGGACAATCAGGCGGTCGATGAACGGGCGCGAGAAGCGTTGCTGCTCGAGCCAGTCGCCCAGCGAGGGGCCTGCGCCGTCGCCGTGCAGCAACTCACGCGCGTCGCGCTGAAAGCGCACAACATCGACGACCATGCGGTGAAACCACGGCTTCACCAGGTGGGTTCGCTTGGCGAACAGGCCGTTGATCGAGGTGCTCGAGTACTCGAAGTCTCCGGTCTCATCGGTGACCGCGAAACTACTGTTCGAGGGCTGCCAGGCGACGCCTAGTCGCCTCAGCAGGCGCTCGAATTTGGGATAATTACGGTCATTGAAGACAATAAAACCAGTGTCGACCCAGTGCGTCTCGTGCTCGGTGTCGACGCGCACGGTATTGGTGTGGCCGCCGGCGTAGTCGTTGGCCTCGAAGACCGTCACGTCGTGCGTCCGCGACAGCAGATAGGCAGCGACGAGTCCCGAGATTCCAGCGCCGATCACAGCGACATTCACCCAGTTAGGATGGCTTATTCAGGCAAGCTGCTGTCAAGACCGCCAACAGTGGAACTACCAATCGGACTTCGCACCATAAACCGGAGGCGTGAGACCCCTTGAACGAACCCGCACCCTGGATCGAGGACCGTTGGCCGACGGATCCCGATCAGGTCCGTTCAATCGTCCTAGTGTTGCACGGAGGGCGAGCTCGGAGTCCGGCAACGGTCCGTCGGCGAACGCAGCTCAGCTATCTCCGGATGGTGTCCTTCGCTCGGGGCCTGCACAAGCGTGACCGTGGGCGCGGAATGTCGGTGCGCATCCTGCGGTATCGCTACCGGGGATGGAATGAGCCCGAGCAACATCCAGTGCAGGACGCGACGTGGGCATTGACGCAGCTGCGGGACCAGCACCGGGACGCGTCGATAGTGTTGTTGGGGCATTCGATGGGCGGGCGGGCGGCGTTGCGAGTGGCTGACCACCCGGCG
The DNA here is from genome assembly GCA_050699835.1 of Pseudonocardiaceae bacterium. Lineage (GTDB taxonomy): Bacteria > Actinomycetota > Actinomycetes > Mycobacteriales > Pseudonocardiaceae. The sequence continues at coordinate 6,802 of JBOHFW010000037.1, forward strand.
GTGACTGCGGTGTGTGCGTTGGCGCCGTGGACCCTGGACAATGAGCCGGTGCAGCAGCTCGCCGGGCGCTCGGTACTCATCGCGCACGGCGACCAGGAGAACATGACCGATCCGCGGCTGTCGTATCAGTTCGCGGTGCGGGCCAAGCAGGTCACGTCCCGGGTGTGCCGTTTCGACGTGCTCGGCGATGGCCACGCGATGCTCCGCCGCGCGCGCGACTGGTCAGAGCTGGCTGCCCGGTTCGTCGAGGCCGAGCTCAGATTGCGGGAACCCGACCAGCTCATCGAGGACGCAATGCACCGACCAGCTCCGGAGGGACTCCGGGTGCCGCTGCCGAAGATGACCCGAGTGAGAAGGTAGCGGTGATGACTCCACCGGATCGGCCATGACCGCACTGCGCTACGCCCTGCTCGACTACGCTCTGGCCACCGGCCTGGTTCCCGACAGCGTCCTGCGGGTGGGGTGTCGCTACGCCACGGCCACCCGTCAGCGCCGGGAGGAACGCGGCGGCGTAGACGCGCAGGAGGAGCGCCTTGCCGCGCTCGTCGCACGCATGTCGAGCGGGCCGATCGCCGAAACACCGTCGAAGGCGAACGAGCAGCAATACGACCTGCCGCCTGAGTTTTTCAGCCTGTTCCTCGGTCCGCGACACAAGTACAGCTGCTGCTGGTGGCCTGATGGCGTCACGGACCTCGCGGCGGCCGAGGAGGCGATGCTCGACCTCACCTGCCATCGTGCTGGCATCCGGGACGGTATGGACGTGCTCGACCTCGGTTGCGGCTGGGGCGCGATGTCCATTTGGCTTGCGGAGCGCTACGACGTCCGAGTCATGGGCGTATCCAACTCCCGCCGCCAGTGCGAATGGTTTCGAGCCGAGCGCGACCGCCGCGGGCTGACCGACCGTATTGAGGTTGTCCATACCGACGTCAATGACTTCGATCCGGGCCGCACGTTCGACCGCGTGCTCTCGATCGGATTGTTTGAGCATATGCGCAACTGGGCGGTGTTGCTCGCGCGCGTCGCGGGTTGGCTGAAGGATGACGGCAAGGCATTCATCCACCTGTTCTCCCATCGCCGCCTCGCGTACCGCTTCGAGGGCACCTGGGCGGCCGAGCGGTTTTTCACCGCCGGCACGATGCCGTCCCACGACCTGATGCTGCGTTTCACCGACGACATGGTCGTGACGCGGCGGTGGGCCTTTCCCGGCACGCACTACGCCAAGACGATTGCGGCATGGCAGCAACGGCTCGACGCGAATACCGACCGGGCACTCGCAATCCTGCGCGCCGGGCACTCCGAGCGCGAGGCGCGGCAGCTCCTGGCGACATGGCGCCTTTTCCTGCTCTCGACGATCGAGGTCTGGGGATGGCGCGGCGGTCAGGAGTGGATGCTCTCGCACTACCTGCTCGAGCGGGCCGCGGCGAGGTTGTCAGCCGCCTTGCGGGTGCGGGGGTGATCCTCACCGAACACGTGCCGCGCCCTGGTGAGAGTGTCCTCGCTGAGTTGCCGGGCCGCCTCGATCTCGCCCACCGCGAGCAGCGCGGTATGGAGATTGTTCGCCACATCCAGGGTGAAGTAGCACTCGTCGCCAAGCACCCGACGTGCCCGGGGCAGAATGTCCTCGGCGAGACGACGTGCAGCCTCGAACTCACCGAGCGTGAGCAGGTCACCGACGAGGCCGTTGGCGTTCATCATGGTCCAGCGATGGTCCTCACCGAGGACCCGCCGCGCTCGGGCGAAAGTGTCCTCATGCAGCTGCCGCGCGGCGTCGATCTGGCCGAGCGCGTGCAGGTCGAGAGCGAGATCGCTAGCCGCGAGAAATGTGGCGGGATTCTCGGCACCGAGCACTCGCCGTCCGTACGCATAGCTGCTCTCGTGCAGCTGCCGGGCCGCCTCGACCTCACCCAGCTCACGCAGGTCACGGGCGAGGTGATGGGCCGCACTCCGGGTGTCGTAGTGATCGTCCCCCAGCACTCGTTGCCTACGCGCGAGAGTGTCTGCATTGAGCTGCCGGGCCTGCTCGAATGCGCCTAGATGGTGCAGGCAGATGGCGAGGTGGAAAGCTGCGTGCAGCGTGTCGGGATGGTCCTCGCCGAGGACCCGCCGGCACCGAGCGAGGGTGTCCTCGGCGAATTGGCGGGTGTGGCGGAATGGGCCGATGCAGGTGAGCAGCAGGATGAGGGTATGCGCGGTCCGCAGGGTCTGCTGGTCGTCCGGTCCGAGGTGTTCGCACCATTGCTGGTGGAGGTGCTCAGCAAGATCACGGGCCGGGTGGATGTCACCGCGGTAGTACAGATACCAGAGCGCGCGGTAGGCGAGATCCCGCAGGGCGGGGCTAGTGCTGGTGGCTGGGTCGGTGGCCAGCAGGTGGGGCAGTATGCGCGCCCAAGTCGGCCAGGACGCCGGATCCCGCCCATCCCCCGGAGCCACCGCGACCAGCAGTGTCTGGGCGTAGGCACGATACGCGGCGGCGGAGTCGGCGGCGAGCTGGTCGCGCAGGACGGTTTGCGTGAGCCGGTGTAGTTGCAGCCCGTGGTCGGTGCGGGCCAGGCCGTAGCTGCCGATCCAGCCGAGGCTGCGGTGCGCTGTCACCGGACTGGTCACGGCGGCGGTCAGAGCCTCCAGCTCCGGCGGCCGATCGTGGCCGTTCAGGGGGATGGATTGGGTCAGGATGTCGGCAGGGATGGGTTCTGGGGCGAGGAAGGCGCCGATGCGCACCAGCGCGAGCGCGACCGGGTCGACCTCGGCGAGACGGTCGGTAGAAACCTGGATCGCCGCGGCGAGCGAGAGCGGATGGCTTTCCGGTGGGCATTGGTCGAGTAGTTCTGCTGCCCGGGTGTCGAGCAAGCGCAGGTATTGGTTGACTGGCATGCCGGTCTCGGCGAGGAATCCGCAGGCCTGGGCCAGGGCCAATGGTAGGTCGCCGAGGGCTTCGGCTAGCCGGCCGGCCTCGGTCTCACTGGCGCTGGGACGGGAGAGATGGATTAACTCCAGCGATTCTGGGCGGGGCAGTACATCGATCTCCACCTTGGCGGCGAGCTCACCCCAACCAGGGTTGCGGGAAGTGATCAGGATGTGTCCCGGTCCAGCGGGCAGCCAGGCACGCAGATCAGCGGGTGACTCGGCATTGTCGAGCACCAGCAGCCAGCGTCCCTTGCCCCGGAGGTAGCCGCGAAGGACCCCGACCGCGCTGGCCGTATCGGCATTCGGCGGGATCAGGCCCAACTCGGCGGCGAGCTCTGCGTACTGCTCGCCGATCAAGCCGGCCCCCTCGGCGCTGACCCACCACACCAGGTCGTAGGCTCCGGCATAGCGATGCGCGTACTCGATCGCCACCTGGGTCTTGCCTACCCCGCCCGTTCCGTGTAGCGCCTGGACCACGGCCCGGCCCCCCGACCACAGCCGTTTCCACAGGTGTTCGAGCGTGGCGTCCCGCCCCACAAAACCTGGGTTACGTGGCCCGACATTCCACACCACCGGAAATGCCTCCGGCGGTCGTGGATCGGCCTCCCCCTGACCGGTCAATATCCGGGCGCGGCCGTGATCGGGCGAGGGCAGGGTGGTCGCCACTGCGGAAGCCGACGCTGCCAGCGATCGCGGGGCCGTCCCTGCGGCGGAAGCGGTAGGCGTCGAGTTGGGCGGGTGCCAGTCCAGCACCGGCGCCTGAGCGAGGATGTCGCATTCCAACCGTTGCAGCGCCGCACTCGGATCAATGCCTAGCTCCTCCACCAGCCGCTTACGGTTAGCTCGGAGCGCCGCCAGCGCCTCGGCCTGCCGTCCGGCCCGATACAGCGCCAGAGCTAGCAGCTCACAGCCGTGTTCGCGCAGCGGATGAGCCTGCACGTGGACGTCGAGTTCGGCCACCGCGCCGTGATGGTCACCCAACTCCAGCTGCGCTTCGCAGCGCCCCTCGACTATCGACAGTCGCAGCTCTTCCAGCCGCGCCACCTCCGGCGCAGCCCATCTGGCGTGGCCCATATCGGCATAGGCTGGCCCGCGCCACAGCGTCAGCGCTTTATCGAACTCATCCACGGCCTGCCCAGGGTCGGCTCGGCCCAGCGCCTCCCGACCGGCCGTGGCATGCTCGATGAACCGGTGCATGTCAAACTCGACACCACGGCTGTCCAACAGATAACCCGGTGGGCGGGTACACAACACCGTAGGCGGCGTCCGAGTCGTCCGGCCCGGCTCTAACACCTGTCGCAGCTTCGATACATACACCCGCAGGGATTTCATCGCCGCCGCCGGGGGGCAACCCGACCACAACTCCTCAATCAGGACATCGACTGCGACCAGCCGATCCACCCGACTCAACAACAATCCGAACAAAGCACGCTGCTTCGGCGGGCCCAAATCGAGCAGCCGCCCATCTACCACGGCCTCCACCGGACCCAACACCCGCCACTGAACACCGCGCGGGGGCTGATCGTTCAAACGCGGCGTCCGGTGCGTGATCGACCGTTCTGCTGATCTGAGCACCTCAGTATCCATCTCCTGGCTGGATCGGTGTGACGAATCATGGTGAAAAATTCAGCCGCCACGATAGGCGGTCGCCCCGCATGCGCCACGCAAGTCTAGCCACGGTAGGCGTGTCTCAGAAGGCGAAGTCCGTTGGTCCGATTCGGGCGACGGTGAGGGCGCCGGTGCCGCCTCCGGCGGAGTCGTCTAGGTCCACAACGACCGTGTCGCCGTCGGTGATCTTGCCGGCGAGCAGCTCGTGGGCGAGCTGGTCACCGATGGCGGACTGTACGAGCCGGCGCAACGGGCGCGCGCCGTAGAGCGGGTCGAACCCACCCAGCGCGAGCCACTCCTTGGCCGCGTCCGTCACCTCCAGCGTCAGGCGCCGGGCGGCCAGCCGGCGAGCCAGCTGCCCGATCTGGATCTCCACGATGGCCGTGAGCTCCTCGGTGGACAGCGAGTGGAACACCACCTGGTCGTCCAGCCGGTTGAGGAACTCGGGCTTGAAGTGCCGGTGCACCACGCCGAGCACGGCGTCGGTGCGCTGCCACTCATCGAGCGTCTCGTCGGCCAGCGCCGCTGAACCCAGGTTGGACGTCAGGATCAGAATCGTGTTGCGGAAGTCCACCGTGCGGCCCTGCCCGTCGGTCAGCCGCCCGTCATCGAGCACCTGCAGCAGCACGTCGAAGACGTCGGAGTGGGCCTTTTCCACCTCGTCGAGCAGCACCACAGAATAGGGACGGCGGCGGACCGCCTCGGTGAGCTGCCCACCCTGGTCGTAGCCGACGTACCCGGGGGGCGCGCCGACCAGCCTCGCCACCGAATGTTTCTCGCTGTATTCGCTCATGTCGATGCGCACCATGGCGCGCTCGTCGTCGAACAGGAACTCCGCCAGCGCCTTGGCCAGCTCGGTCTTGCCGACCCCGGTGGGTCCGAGGAACAGGAACGATCCGGTGGGGCGGTCCGGGTCGGCGACGCCGGCGCGGGCTCGCCGCACCGCGGCAGACACTACTGCGACCGCGTCAGATTGGCCGACCACCCGGGCGCTCAGCGCGTCTTCCATCCGCAGCAGCTTGGCGGTCTCGCCCTCCAGCAGCCGTCCGGCCGGGATCCCGGTCCACGAGGACACCACATCAGCGACATCATCGGGGCCGACCTCTTCTTTGAGCATCACCTGCGGGTCGCGAGCGGTGGCGGCGGCCTCGGCGAGCTGCTTTTCCAGCGCCGGGATCTTGCCGTAGCGCAGCTCGGCGGCCCGGCCCAGATCGCCGTCCCGCTCAGCGCGCTCGGACTCGCCTTTGAGCTGCTCCAACTGCTCCTTGAGTTCCCGGGCCGCCTCGATGGCGCCCTTCTCGTTCTGCCAGCGGGCGGTCAGCTCGGTCAGGCGCTCCCGACGATCGGCCAGCTCAGCCCGCAACGCGGCCAGCCGCTGTACCGAGGCCGGGTCGGACTCCTTCTCCAGCGCCATCTCTTCGATCTCCAGGCGGCGCACCGCGCGCTCCACCTCGTCGATCTCCACCGGCCGTGAGTCGATCTCCATCCGGAGCCGCGAGGCGGCCTCATCGACCAGGTCGATGGCCTTGTCCGGCAGGAACCGGGCGGTGATGTACCGGTCGGACAGCGTCGCGGCGGCGACCAGCGCAGCGTCGGTGATCCGCACGCCGTGGTGCACCTCGTAGCGCTCCTTGAGACCCCGCAGGATGCCGATGGTGTCCTCGACCGACGGCTCCCCGACGAGCACCTGCTGGAAACGGCGCTCCAAGGCCGCGTCCTTCTCGATGTGCTTGCGGTACTCGTCCAGCGTCGTGGCGCCGACCATCCTCAGTTCGCCACGGGCCAGCATCGGTTTGATCATGTTTCCGGCGTCCATCGCTGATTCCCCGGTCGCGCCGGCACCGACGATGGTGTGCAGCTCGTCGATGAACGTGATGATCTGACCGGCCGATTCGGTGATCTCCTTCAGCACCGCCTTGAGCCGCTCCTCGAACTCGCCACGGTACTTCGCGCCGGCCACCATCGAGCCCAGGTCCAGCGCGACAACCCGCTTCTCGCGCAATGACTCCGGCACGTCACCGGCGACGATGCGCTGCGCGAGGCCCTCGACGATGGCGGTCTTGCCGACCCCGGGCTCGCCGATCAGCACCGGGTTGTTCTTGGTGCGCCGGGACAGCACCTGCACCACCCGGCGGATCTCGGCGTCGCGGCCGATCACCGGGTCCAGCTCGCCAGAGCGGGCCCGCTCGGTGAGGTCCAGGCCGTACTTGTCCAACGCCTGGTAGGTGGCCTCTGGGTCCGGGCTGGACACCCGGGCCGAGCCCCGGACGGACTTGAACGCTTCGGCGAGCGCCTCCGGGGTGGCGCCGTGCCTGCGTAGCAGCTGCCCGACCGCGCCACCTTCGGCCGCTAGTCCGACCAGCAGGTGCTCGGTGGAGACGTAGGAATCGCCCATCTCGGTGGCCAGGTTCTGAGCGTGACCGAACGCCTTGAGCGCCTGCCGGTCGAACATCGGGGCGGCCACGGTGGAACCGGTGGCCGAGGGCAGGCGCTGGGTGATGCCATCCAGCTCGTGGCGTACCGCGGCGGCATCTGCACCCACCGCGGCCAGCAGAGGTGCGGCGATGCCATCGACCTGCGCCAGCAGCGCGCCGAGCAGGTGCGCCGGTGTGACGTCGGGATTGCCGGCCATCGACGCGGCCTGCACAGCCGAGGAGATGGCGGCCTGCGTCTTGGTCGTGGGGTTGAAGGAATCCATCCTCGAGCGTTCCCTCCACAGTCACATCGACTTAGGGACATCGACCTATGTCCGAAGTGTTCAACGTGAGGAAAGTTGAGTCTGTTCCGCTCAAGCTTGGCATCGTAGTGGCTGGGCGAGGTACCAGCGGCGCCCTCTAGCGGCCCGGGGAGACGGTGTCCTAGCATTCCCGAGCGGAAACAAAGGGTGGCGTTCAGCAGACCTAGGGTCATATTTCGGTTACCGAAGGAGGGATACCACGCCAGGTCGAACCCCCAAAGGGTATGGTTCCGGCACCCTCGGGGAGTTCGTATCGCCCACGACGGGCCACCTGCTTGCCATCGACCCTGGAGAAGACGCTCCCGGACCATGACAGCCGAAGCCGTAGGGAGCCCCGTACCCCTACCCAACCGCGCGCCACACCCCACAGGTGCGGCCACGATCACGGTCCGGCTGATCCGTGAGAGCTACGCACAGGTCCAGCAACGCGCCGAGGAAGCCATGCAGTTCTTCTACGCGATGCTGTTCGCGATCGCCCCGGCCACCCGTGAGCTCTTCGCGGCGAACATGCAGGTGCAGCGCAGCCGGTTCTGGCGCTCTCTGGTGCACATCGTGCAGAACGTCGACCGAGCTGACGAGCTGGTGCCGTTCCTGCACCAGCTGGGCCGCGACCACCGCAAATTCGGGGTGCTGGCGCAGCACTACGACGCGATGGGCAACGCACTGCTGACCGCTATAGCGCGCTTCGCCGGGCCCGCCTGGACGCCTCAGGTGGAGAAGGCCTGGCGAGATGCCTACGGCTTGATCGCCAAGACCATGCAGGAAGCGGCCGAGTCCGAGCCCGGCCCGGCATGGTGGACCGCCCGGGTCGTCGATCATCAGCGGCTGACCTGGGACCTGGCGGTGGTCCGGGTCACTCCCGACCGGCCGGTGCCCTACCGAGCCGGGCAATACGTGAGCGTGGAGGTGCCTCAGCGACCCCGGCTGTGGCGCTACTTGTCTCCGGCGAACACGCCCCGCCCGGACGGATCGATCGAGTTCCACGTTCGGGCGGTCCCGGGCGGGTCGGTCAGCCGCTCGATCGTCGGCCACACCCAGGTCGGCGACACCTGGCGGGTCGGCGCGCCGATGGGTGTCATGACGGTGGATCGGGAATCCGGGCGCGATGTCGTGATGGTCGCCGGCGGTACCGGAACGGCTCCGATGCGGGCCATCATCGAGGAGCTGTCGCGGTGGGGTGAGAACCCGGAGGTGACGATCTTCGTCGGCGGCCGGACCCGCAGCGATCTCCACGATCTCGACACTTTTGCTGCCATCGCTGCCACGAACCCGTGGCTGACAGTGATCCCGGTGGTCGAGTCGTACCAGCGGCTGGCCGGCATGGAACACGGCACGCTCGCCGATGTCGTCACCCGCTACGGCGCGTGGCCCGGCCGTGATGTGCTGATCTGCGGCTCTCCCACCATGATCCGAGCCACCGTGTCCCGGATGCTGGTCGCCGGCACCCCGCTCGACCGCATCGTCTACGACCCCTTCACCCTCGACTAGTCAGTAGCTCTTGAACGGCTATCTACTGGGGCGCCAGATGACTAGGGCTGTTTCGGTGTCGGGGCGTACGGGGACGAGGTCGCGGCGGTAGGAGGCGTGCACAGCGGCGGCGGTCTGTTCGGCCAGCGCCTGGGCTTGGGCCAGCTCGGCGCGGGCCTCGTCGAGCTCAGCTGCCAGCTCGGCCAACCGGGCGCGCAGCGCATCCACCTGGTTCTCCAGGTCGATGATCCGCTTGATGCCGGCCAGATTGACCCCGTGGTCTTGGGACAGCCGCTGCACCTCCTGGAGCAGCGCGATGTCGTGAGCCGAGTAGCGGCGGCCACCGCCTGGGCTGCGACCGGGCGAGACCAGTCCCATCCGGTCGTAGCTGCGCAGGGTCTGCGCGTGGAGCCCAGCCAGTTGGGCAGCCACCGAGATGACGAAGACGGGCGTGTCGTGGTCAGCGCCGGGAGGGTTCGGGGAGTTCATCGCTTCGCCCCCGAACGCTGTGCGCGCAGGAACAGATCCGCCCTCGGGTCCTCCCCGGTGGTGGCCTTCGCGTAGGCATCCAACGCGTCCTTGGCCTTGCGGTCCAGCTTGGTGGGCACCACGACCTGCAGGGTCACCAGGAGGTCGCCGGTCCGCCCGTCCTTGCGCGTGATGCCCTTGCCGCGCACGCGCAGGGTACGACCGTGCGCGGTGCCCGCCGGGACCTTCAACGACACAGTGCCCAATGACCCCGGCCCATCCATCCCCGGGCCGTCCATGGTGGGCACGGTCAGCGTCGTGCCCATGACCAGCTCAGGGAACGACACCGGAACGTTCAGCGTCAGATCATCGCCGGAACGCCCGAACACGGCGTGCGGGGTGACGTGCACCCGGACGTAGAGATCACCGGCCGGCGCGCCGCGCATGCCCGGCTCACCCTGCCCGGCCAGGCGGATCTTCTGACCGTCGCCGACCCCGGCGGGGATCCGCATGGTCAGCGTGCGATGCCGGTTGGACACCCCGCGACCACCGCACTCGGTGCACGGATCGTCAATAATCCGGCCCGTACCACGGCAATCCCGGCATGGCTCGGACAACGCGAACGCACCCTGGCTGCGGGTGACCAGCCCGGTGCCGCTGCAGACCGGGCAGACCCGGGGGACGGTGCCGGCGTGAGCACCTGTCCCACCGCAACTACCACAGCTTGCGGGGCTGGCGATCCGCAACGGTACGGTGGCACCGCGAACCGCCTCGGTGAAATCGATCCGGACATCGGTCTCGATGTCGTTACCCCGCCGTGGGCGGCTACCGGTTGCGCCACCGCGGGTACCGCCGAACAGCCCACCGAGCAGGTCGCCGAGACCACCCACATCACCGGAGCGGCCGGTCGCGGTCCCGAACAGATCACCGAGGTCGAACCCACCAGCACCCGGACCGCCGAACCCGCCCCCGGGTCGGAAACCACCATTGAACAGGCTGCGCGCGTCGTCGTACTGCTTGCGCTTGTCCGGGTCCGAGAGCACACCGTAGGCCTCGGACACCGATTTAAAACGTGCCTCGGCGCGAGCGTCACCAGGGTTGGCGTCCGGATGCAGCTCCCGGGCCAACTTCCGGTAGGCACGTTTGACCTCGTCGGCGGACGCGGTAGAGGAGACACCCAGCTCGGCGTAGAAATCCTTCTCAATCCATTCCCGGGCACTCACCGGATACCTCCTTCCGCATTAATTCTCCGGTAGCTGTCCAGCCTCACCCAACGGTTCGGCATCGCCTAGTAAATCGACGGGCACCGCCTCGCCTTCGGCATCGGTCACCGCCACCATCGCTGGACGCAGCACCCGCTCTCCGAATCGGTAACCCAAGCGCAGTACCGCCGTGACGGTCGGCTTGTCCACCTCCGGGGAGGTGCTGTGCTGTACCGCCTCGTGCACCTCCGGATCGAAACCGTCGCCGATCGCCCCGAAGGACGCCAGACCCTGCGCCTGCAGGGCAGCCACCACCTTGTCGGCGACAGCTTTGAACGCACCCGACAGGTCGCCGTGTTCCTGCGCCCGCTCGATGTCGTCGAGCACGGTGAGCAGCTGACTGACCACCTGGGCCTTGGCTGTGTCGATCACGAGTTGACGGTCGCGCTCCACCCGGCGGCGGTAGTTGCTGTACTCGGCAGAGATGCGTTGCAAGTCGCCGGTCCGCTCGTCCAGCTGGGACTGCAGCGCATCGAGCTCGACGGTGTCAGGTAACCCGGTGTCAGGTAACCCGGTGTCGGGCTGCGCGGCAGCCGCATCGGGGACACCGTCGTCGACGTGCACACCCCCACCGGCGGGCTGTTCGCCCGCCGGTGGGACGCGAACCTTACCCGTCACCGGATCGATCCTCCGCTTGTCTCGCACCACGACTCTGGGCGCCTTCTCACCGTTGACGCCATCACCGAGGGTGCCATGGCCGGGTTTCACCGCTTGCCGCTCCCGGGCTCGTCATCGACGATCTCCGCGTCGACGACGTCGTCGCGACCGGCTCTCCCCGAGGAGGACGCTGAGGACGCGCCTGACCCGTCCGGCCCGCCGGCCGCCGCGCCGTCGCCACCGGCTGCCGCAGCGCTGTCTTTGTACAGGGCCTGGCCCAAAGCCTGGGACTCGGTGGCGAGCTTCTCCATTGCAGCCCGGATCGCACCGGTGTCGGTGCCCTTGAGCGCATCCTGGGCCTCACCCAGCGCGGCGTTCACCTTGTCTTTGACGTCGGAGGGCAGCTTGTCGTCATTGTCCTTGATGAACTTCTCGGTCTGGTAGACCAGCGACTCGGCCTGGTTGCGAGTCTCGGCCTCCTCGCGGCGCTGCCGGTCCTCCTCGGCGTGCTCCTCGGCGTCGCGCATCATCCGATCGATGTCTTCCTTGGGCAGCGCGGACCCGCCGGTGATGGTCATGGCCTGGGACTTGCCGGTACCCAGGTCCTTGGCCGAGACCTGGACGATGCCGTTGGCGTCGATGTCGAAGGTGACCTCGATCTGCGGCACGCTGCGGGGTGCCGGCGGCAGCCCGGTCAGCTCGAACATGCCGAGCTTCTTGTTATAGGCCGCGATCTCCCGCTCGCCCTGGAACACCTGGATCTGCACGCTGGGCTGGTTGTCCTCGGCCGTGGTGAAGATCTCGCTGCGCTTGGTGGGGATGGTGGTGTTGCGGTCGATGAGCTTGGTCATCACCCCACCCTTGGTCTCGATGCCCAGTGACAGCGGGGTGACATCGAGCAACAGGACGTCCTTGACCTCACCCTTGAGCACCCCGGCCTGCAGCGCGGCCCCCACGGCGACCACTTCGTCGGGGTTGACGCCCTTGTTCGGCTCCTTGCCGCCGGTGAGCTCCTTGAC
>JBOHFW010000038.1:0-5698 GCA_050699835.1 Pseudonocardiaceae bacterium
GTCGATCCGGGCGTGCAACAGCCGGCGAAGGTAGGACAGGTCGGTCTCCTCCTGCGCCGCAAGGTCTCGCCGCGCCCGCACCTCCCCCAACCCGAGCTCCCCCAGCCCAGCGACGAACGCCGGATCTAACACCCGGTCGATCCGCCGACGCCCACCAGGACGCACCTCGATCACGCCCACCATCCTGCCACCGCCGGCGGAAAAATCACCCTCGGAGGCGGCGTAGGGCGGCGCGGCCGGGGGGTTCGCCGGTGTCGGGGAAGATGGATGCCGGGTCTACTGACGCGGCGGATTCACCGGCTCGGAGCGGGGTGGTGGGGTCGACGGTGCGTTTGAGGAGGGCTAGAGCTATGGGGCCTAGTTCGTGGTGGGTGGCTACCGTGCCGACCCGGCCGACTAGCCGCTCGCCGGCCCATACCGGGTCACCGGTGCTGGGCGCCTTCTCGGGTGACTCCAGATGCAGCAGCACCATCCGCCGGGGCGGGCGGCCCAGATTGGCCACCCGAGCGACTGTCTCCTGGCCCCGGTAACACCCCTTGTCCAGGTGCACGGCCGGACCGATCCAGCCGACCTCGTGCGGGATGGTGCGCTCGTCGGTGTCGATGCCCAGCCGCGGGCGCAGCGCCGCCACCCGGATGGCCTCATACGCCCAGGTGCCGGCCGGGGTGGCAGCGGCTTCGACGAGCCGCTGCCACGCTGAGGTGAGCTCGCCGCGGGGCACGAGCAGGTCCGCTCGGCCTGGTGCGGTGCGCACGAACCCGCCCAGCTCCCCGACCCGAGCGATCACCTGGTCAGCGTCAGGGCCCAGCAGGGACAGCACGGCCAGCTCTGCGCTCGCATCTCGCGGTGCCACCTTCGACCAGAAGACCATCGAGTTCAGGTACGCCAGCAGGTGGGCCGCCTGGCCGGGCTCGGTGTCCAGCCACACCGTCCCGTCCACGTGGGAGAGCGCAGCGTGGTGCTCGACGTGCCCCCGCAGGTCCAGCACCAGCGCCTCGGTGTGCTGGCCCTCACCCAGCGAGAGCAGATGCTGGGAGGTGATGGTGTGCAGCCAGCTCAGCCGGTCTTCGCCCGGCACGGCGATGACCTCACGGTTCGACCGGTCCACTATGGCGAGGCCGTACTCAGCGGCGCGCTGCTCACCGAGCGGGTCGCCGTAGTGCCAGGCCACCCCGGGGTCGGGTGATCCTTCGGGCGGCGGCACCGCGCCCGGCAGCTCCAGCAGCGGCGATGTCACGTGCCGTTGTTCTCCATGGCTGCCGGGACGTGCTCGACGCAGCGACCGGACAGCGCCAGGTGGCTGGGGTCCAGCACGAATCCGAACCGCTCGTGCAACCGGTCAGTGAGATCGGCGAGCTCCTCGGGTGGTATCTCGATGATGTCTCCGCAACGGTGGCACACCAGGTGGACGTGCTCATGCGCCTGGGTGGAGTAGCTCGGTGCGCCGTGACCGAGATGAGTGTGCCGCACCAGATCGAGACCCTCGAGCAGGTCAAGGGTGCGGTAGACGGTGGTGATATTGACCGCGGGTGCGACCTGTTGGACGTGCTCGCAAATCTGCTCCGGGGTGGCGTGCTGCAATTCCCGCACCGCGTCGAGCACAAGCTGCCGTTGCGGGGTCATCCGCATGCCTCGTTCGTGCAGCGTGCGCTTCAAACTGGTGTCCACACCCATCATGGTAGCGCTCGGTGCTGCGCTGATGCGGATACTGCTGGTGGCGCGCATTAACGTTGCCGAATCCACCGTGGCGCGGTTAGCGTGCAACTACACGGGAAAGGAGGTGGTCCAAGGTTGAACGGCTATAGGACTCGTGAGGTGGCTGTCAGCTAGAGCCGCCGACGGCCGTGGCAGGCCACCTCCACCGACCGCATCGAGTAACGAGGCGGATCGCGTGAGGCGGCCGGTGAATCCAAGGCAGTCACCCGGCCCCCGGGGTTGCCCGAGCACTAGTCCCGCTCGGACCCGCCGCTGTGCAGCGGCGATCCCCGGGGGCTGACTGCTGTCTGGGCGCGTTCGAGAGGCGCGTCAGCCGATCACGCGGTGCAGACGGGCGGAGACGTGGGGTTGTAGGGGTTGAGCGACCATGGCGCGTTGTTCTACGTAGGCCAGGTCGCCGTCCTCGACGATGCCGTAGAGGCGGTGGGCGCTGGTGACCTCTTTGGCCGAGGCGCTGCGCACTACGGCGTCGGTGGACAGCTCCCAGGAGGTCTGGTTGCGTGGCCGTCCGTAGTAGAGCTCTACGATGCCCGTGCCGTGTGCGGCGAGCACCTCGATGGTGTCATCGGGTTGGGGCCGCCAAAAACCGGTTTCCCGGGCCGCCGGCCGGATCACGCGGCCGGTCTCGTCGAGCAGCCACGCCCTCGACTCGTACCGCAGGAACGGTCGCCCATCGTGGCAAAACACCACCTGTTGGCCGAAGCGGTACGGCCCGTCGATGGTGGGGTAGACGATCTCTCCGTCGCCGCGCCAGACACCGATTAAGGGCAGCAGCGTGAGGCAGGCGGGATGCAGTTCGGGGCCCTCGCGCAAGTTCGCAGTGTCACCGGGAATCGGCAGATCGGTGAACTCCGGGATGTTGCGGATGCCGGTGCGCTGCGCGCGCTCCGCGGCCCCCCGCAGTGCCTCGTCGCCGCTGGAACCGCCAAGGGTTGCCACGCCCGAGATCATAGGGCGCCCGGTGGTGTCAGGGTCAACGGCGGCGAGCCCGGCGTGTGCCAGCCGCAATGGGTCGAGCACCCGCCAGGTCGGCCCGAACAGCAGCGACGCCGGTCCCTCAGCCCACTTGTAGCTGCACCAGCTGGAGCTTGGAGTTCTCCAGTTCCACCTCGAAGACACCGGCGGTGTTCGCGGTAAACGCGATCGAACCGGTAGTGCCTGCGGGCACCTTGGCCGTGCGGTCGTATCCGTGCACGTGGATCTCGTCAGCCACATCGCTGGTCACCGACAGCACGATCGGGGTGCCTAAGGGCACCGCCACCCGGCCGCTGTCGCCGCTGGCCTTCCCGGCCAGAACCTTGATGTTGAACGTGCGCACGGTCGGCGCGGCTGGGGCGGGCGCCGACCCCGCTGCCGCACCGGCGGGCTTGGAGCCGGGCGCCGTGCTGGCCCCGCCCCCGCACCCAGTGATGACACCCACCGCCACTGCACTCGCAGCCACCAGAATCGCCACCCGATTCATCCCGAACCTCCCCAGTTACCGGCTGTGCAAGGGCTATCAGCCTGCCACGCCCCCCGCATGTGTATAGAGTGGGATGCCGATGCACATCTCGGAGGTAGATCAGTGCGCACGAACATCGATATTGACGACGATCTGCTGGCCGAGGCGGCCCAGATAGCCGGCACGACGACCAAGAAGTCGACGGTGGAAGCGGCGTTGCGCGAGCTCATCCGGCAGCACAAGGTGCGACGGGTACTTGAGCTATGGGGCAGCTTCGACTGGGAGGGCGACCTGCACGAGATGCGCCGCAGCCGGTTCGAGTGATCTCGGTCGTTATCGATTCCAGTGTGTGGATCGATTTCCTGGTGGGGAAGCCCACCTGGCAGGCGCTGAACCTCCGCGAGCGGATCCGTCGGGGGGAGCCGATCGGCCTGACCGATGTCGTGCTCGCTGAGCTGCTGCAGGGTGCCCGTGATGATCACGCGCTGGCCAGGCTGGAGGGCTATCTCGCGGTATGCGAGGTGGCCCGGCTGGAGTCGTTGGAGGACTTCCGGCTCGCTGCGGCATTGCATCGCACCAGCCGCATGGCGGGCACGCCAATTCGGGCTCTCACCGGTTGTCTCATTGCCGCGGTGTGCATCCGCGAGCGGCTCCCCCTGCTGCACGATGACCGCGACTTCGATCACCTGGCTAGCGTGAGCGAACTCGCCGTCGTGCGCTTGCCTTGAGGTTTGTGTTGGCGTTCTCAGGAAGCTGGCTGGGTCCGCTGGCATTCGAGGTCAGCGGCAGCGATGCGGCGGAGCACGGTGACCATGGCGCCTTGGCGCGGCACCATGGTCACGTGCCGGGGCCGCACCGGCTCGTCCGGCGCGGTGGTCGGAGCCAGCTCGACCCGGCGCAGGATCTCCCGCAGCACGGTGCGCATCTCGACTTGTGCAAAGGTCGCGCCGAGGCAGCGGCGCACCCCGCCGCCGAAGGGTAGCCAGATGGCCGGGTCGGGCCGCTGGTCGAGGAAGCGCTGCGGCCGGAATTCGGCCGGATCGGGGTAATGCCGGCTGTTGTGGTGCACCAGGTTGATGCTGGGCGCCACGATGACGCCAGCTGGCAGACGGTATCCGCCCAGCTCCAGCTCAGCGGTGAGTTTGCGGCCGAACTCGAAGACCACCGGCCGCGCGCGCAGGGTCTCCTTGCATACCGCGTCGAGCCAGGTGTCATCTCCGTGTGCGGCGGCCTGGGCGGTGCGCGCCAGCAGCTCGGGATGGCGGGTCAGCCGCTCGAAGGCCCAGGACAGCGCGGTGGCAGTGGTGTCGTGCCCGGCGAGCAGCAATGTGACGAGTTGGTCGACGAGCTCGTCGTCGGCCATCGG
This sequence comes from Pseudonocardiaceae bacterium, assembly GCA_050699835.1. Lineage (GTDB taxonomy): Bacteria > Actinomycetota > Actinomycetes > Mycobacteriales > Pseudonocardiaceae. Next base: position 4,524 of record JBOHFW010000038.1, read on the forward strand.
TTGCCCGGTGGCATCGACGCTGCGCACCAGCATGGCCAGCGCGTCGGTCCGCTGTTCCAGCTGCGGATCGGCCCGGCAGCAGGTGATCTCGTCGGTGAGCAGCGCCAGGGCCGCGGCCCTGCGCTCCGCTCGGCGGCGCCACATGCCGAACCGGAGAAACACCTGCGGCGGCGGGATCAGCTCCAGTGGGGAGCCGATCTCCATCATCGGTGGCAAGGTTGCCCGCAGCGCGGCGAGCCGGCGCTCGTCCTGCACCCCGATGACGGTGCGCAGGATGATTTCCAGGGTGAGTTTCTGCATCCGTGGGTAGATGGGGAACTGCTCACCCACCGGCCACCGCACGACCTCCTCGGCGGTGATGATGATTATTTCGGCCACCTGCCGGCGCACCGAGTCCCCGTGAAACGCCGGCAGCATCATCCCGCGGCTGCGCCGGTGCCGATCCTCGTCGAGCATCAGCAGCGACCTCGTGCCCACGATCTGACCGAGCGGGGCAGCCGCCTCACCCCCGTGGAAGATCGCCGGGTCGCCACGGGTCACGGTCCGGATGTGATCCGGGTCGGTCAGGTAGACGAGGGTGCCTATCCTGGGTATCCGGATGGCGAACACATCGCCATAGCGCTGGTGGCAGGTGTGCACGAAGCGTATCGGACTGAGCCAGATCAGCGCGGCCTGGATCAGACCCGGTAGCGGCGGGCCGGGAGGAAACGTGCTCGCCATACCCCGGCAATATACATACGTTTGTCTAGTCCCGGTAGCATTCCGCGCATGGGACACCGGGAGGCGCTGCTCGACGGTGCTCGGCGCTGTCTGCTGGAACGCGGCTACGCGCGCACCACGGCACGGGACCTGGTGGCCGCCTCCGGTACCAATCTCGCCTCGATCGGCTACCACTTCGGGTCCAAGGAAGCGCTGCTCAACGGGGCGATGCAGCAATGCTTCGACGAGTACATCGAGCAGATCACCCGGATCGTGCTCGCCGATCCCAGCGCGACGCCGTTGCAACGGGTGCGCGCCTCCTGGGAGGCGCTGGTGAGCACCTTCGAACAACACCGCCCGCTCATGGTGGCCTTCGTCGAGGTGCTGGCCCAAGCCGAGCGGGTGCCAGAGCTGCGGGCCCAGCTCGCCGAGTGCTATGAACGGTTGCGCACCACAGTGGCTGGCATGGTGCGCGC
>JBOHFW010000039.1:0-15718 GCA_050699835.1 Pseudonocardiaceae bacterium
CGATCTCGCAGGTGACCAGCAGACCCGCCGCGGCGCAGCACCTGCGCGACCTCGCGCGGCTGCGCCGCGTCCGCGACCGGATCGACCGGGAGTACGCGCAGCCGCTGGACGTCGAGGCGCTCGCCCGCGGCGCGCACATGTCGGCCGGGCACCTCAGCCGCGAGTTCCGGCTCGCCTACGGCGAGTCGCCGTACGCCTATCTGATGACGCGGCGCATCGAGCGCGCGATGGCGCTGCTGCGTCGTGGCGACCTCAGCGTCACCGAGGTCTGTTTCGCGGTCGGCTGCGCGTCGCTGGGCACCTTCAGCACTCGCTTCACCGAGCTGGTCGGTGTGCCGCCCAGCGTCTATCGGCGCCATGCGGCGCGCGCGACGGCGGGGATGCCGCCGTGCGTGGCGAAACAGGTGACCAGACCGATCAGGAATCGAGAAGCGCGGGTCACGGAGCCGTACCTAGCCTGATCGCCATGGACATCACCATTCACTCGAGCTTCCTCCCGCACAACGACCCGGACGCATCCCTGGCCTTCTATCGTGACACCCTCGGCTTCGAGGTCCGTAACGACGTCGGATACGACGGGATGCGCTGGATCACGGTCGGCCCCGCCGACCAGCCCGGCACGTCCATCGTGAGCCGCCGGCCGCTCCTGGATGTGGAATCACCGACGACGAGCGCCGCACCATCGCCGAGATGATGGCCAAGGGCACCTACGCCGGCATCAACCTGGCCACCGCCGACCTCGACGGCACCTTCGCGCGGCTGCAGGCCAGCGACGCCGAGGTCGTCCAGGAGCCGACCGAGCAGCCGTACGGCGTTCGCGACTGCGCCTTCCGCGATCCCGCGGGCAACCTGATCCGTATCCAGGAGCTCCGCTGAGGCGTCCGGCGATCGCAGCCATGACCTGCACAGACGGCACCGTGAAGGAGCCCGCGCACGACGCCGGTGGCGGCCGGTCGTAGCCATAGCTGCGGCTGGTCAACGGACTCATATCGCTCAATGCCAGGTCGCGCAGGTAGCGGGTAATCGGCTCGACCTCGGCACCCACCGAGTCGATGACCACAAACGGAGGGAGCTTTCCCTCCGCCGCCGTGACGGCGCCGACCCGGTCGAGATCGACCCGGCCCTCCATGAGCCGCCTTCGCAGATCAGACATGCACCAAGTCCCTCCATTGTGGATCGCCGTCATCCTTGATCAACGGCACTTGGTGCAGTCAACCGAACACAGCCGACTCGGTGAACCAGCGCCAGCAGAAGTACGGGGGGCCTGCAGGTGGAACACTCGGGCTATGGGTACCGCTACTGCTACTGGTGGGGCGCGGGTCGCGCAGCTGCGCAAGGTGCGGGACATCACGCAGGCGGCCCTGGCGCGCCGGACCGGGATCTTGGTGAGCCTGCTGGACGCCGGTGAGGCCATACCGATAAGGTCCAGGATATGGCGCCACGGGAGCGGACTACCAAGAAGATCACCATTACTCTGCCGATCGAGGATGCCGAGGCCGTGGAGCGGCTAGCCGAGTCTGGCCAGGTCGAGTCCGTCAGCCGGTACGTCACCGAGGCCGTGGCATTCCGCCGCGCCCGCGAGGACGGCCTGGCTGTTCTCCAGAGCCGGTTCGGTAAACCACCGGAGTACGCCCTGGAATGGGCACGTAACCTCATCGCGCGCCGCCTCGGGTCGCCAGGGCCCACCGCGTGAGCCAGGCATTCGGTGGCTGGGTGCTCGACCACCACGCGCTGGCGGCCTGGGCACGGGTCGAGCCCTACGCCCAGTCGTTGGTCTGGTCGGCGATGGAGGTGGGCATGGCCGTAGCCGTGCCGGTTGCGGCGCTGCCCTTGGCCTACGCCGCCACCGCAGAGTCTGATCACGAGGTCCTGCGCGCGCTGCTGGAGCTCCCGGTAACGCTGCGCGACCCGCTCACCGAGGCCGATGCCCCGGCGCTGGGCCGTATCCTCGCCGGCGCCGCTGATCCTGGTGCGCTGGGCTCCGACGCCCTGGCCCTGGCCTGCGTCGTGCGCTCCGCCCGTCGCCGGGGCTGGCCCGTGCTCACCGGAAGTGCCGCCGCGCTGCGAGCTCTGGACCCAGACCTAGGAACCGACGAGCTGCCGTAAGTGCGCGTGACCCCGTGCGAAGCCCAGCGGCACATCCACACAGCGTGGGACGCGGCTCAGTACTGGCCACCGAAGGAGACCTCGGCCGGCCCCGCGATGTGATCCGCCTCGCGGAGGAGCTGACCAGCAGACAGACCGGGCTGCCGCCCGGCAGGATCGTTGACGTCCACACCAACACCGCCCGCGCCCATCTCGACCTCGGCGACCGGGACGGCGCGCAAACCTCGCTGGTGCAGGCATGGAACGTCGCTCCCCAGAAGGCGAAGGTCCACCCCATGAACCGCGAAGTGCTCCGAGTCCTGATCTCACTGCACCGACGCAGCAACCCCCAACTGGTCAAACTCGCCAAACAAGCAGGGCGCACCGCATAGAGATCGCAAACAGGTGCCGTGGCACGGTGCGGAAGGCAGGCGACTAGATCTGCTCATGCGTCAGCTCCCCGCCCACTGTGTGGAAACCTCCTGGAGGAACCGGTCCAGCTCGCTGCCATCCACCGCGCACGCACGCAGGGCGTTGAAGTGCTCGATGTACTGCCGGACCTCGTCGGTGCTCCGGATGGTCAGACCACGGGTCACGGTTTCGGCGAGCACGAGCGCCTCGTCGTCGGTATCCGGATCGCCGAGCACCGCGAAACCGTGGTACTGGTGTGTGTGCTCCGAGCCCCCGAAACGAATAATGGCCAGGTCGACATTGAGCCTCGTCGCTAGTTTGCGTAGCTGCTGGATCTGGGTGCTCATCTGCTCCGGGGAGATCAGGCGCCGCCACAGCGCGGTCTCTCCCATCACGAAAAGGAACTTCTTGTGCTCGCTATCGAGCACAGCCTGGCGCGCGAGCCGGGCGGCGGCGACCTTCTCGACGTCCTCAGTAAGGCCCGCGTCGCGACCGAGACGGAACATTGCTTCGGCGTAGGCCGGGGTCTGCGCTAGCCCGATGACCACGTTAGGCGAGAACACCCGAATGACAGACGCTGCCGCCTCGAACCGCTGAATGTCCTGCTGCATCCGGCGTCGGCCGGGGGCCAGCTCGCGCCGCCACGCCGTCAACCGAGTCGCCGCCCGCTCCGCGAGGACCACTAATTCCTCGCGAGTAGCGGACGAGGCACCCGTGGCCCGAGCCCAGGCGTCCACATCCTCCGGCGACGGTGTGGTCCGCCCCAGCTCTGTCTTGCTCACCTTTGACTGCGACCAGGCGAGCCGGCCCGCCAGTTGCGTGGTCGATAGATCGGCATCGGCTCGTAACCCTCGCAGCACCGCAGCCACACGGCGTCGGTCCTCAGCCGCTTCCGTCATACGGATCGTGCGGTGAGCTCAAGGCCTCGTCGGGCCAGGTACTCATCGAGCGGTTCGGCGTGACGAAACGCGGTGTCTCGCATCACGATGTACGGCCGCACGTCCTCGACCAGTTCGGGCCGTTCAAACCGCCCCTGCGCGTCGTAGATCATCCGAACCGCCATCGCGTCGTCGACTAGCCAGAAGTCCTCGCGCAGCGATTCCAGGTCCTGATGTGCGCCCCGGTCCGCGAGATAGATCTGCTCGCCAGCGGCCTGGTTGGCCGCGTAACCCCAGATCTCATACCGGCAATAGTCGCTTAGCGGGTGATCAAGAACATGGACCCGGGACCACCGGACCCCGCTGCTTACCCTCGCAGCCACATGAGCCAGCCAAGGGCTGGTCTCGGGGGACGGCAATGCAACAGGGCGCCCGGAGCGCCACGCGTCGAACTCGTCAGCCTCCTGGGGGACCAGGTACTGCGGCGGCGTCTCCAGGCGAAATGCGGACAGCCGCGCCCCGTCGACGATCCGCGCAAGGTCAACGATCTCCATCGCGTTTCCTACAGGTTCGCGCTCTTGACGATCCGGCGCCTGATACGGATTGCCCTCTCACCGGCGCCCAGCGGTACCGGCGACGGGTCGAGCACATCCCCGACGATCACGACGTCCTCAATGTCTGGATCGTCATCCACCCCACACGCCATGACAGGTGTACCCGTCCTTGCACAGCTCGTCCGTAGCTACCCTGCGTAACGCCATCGCTGTACCTCCTCGGATCTAGTCGGGACTTAGTATCACATGGCGACTAGATCGCAAGCAAGAACTACGCACACAGCCCGGCCGCTGCGACCCTAGCCGTCCCCGGCCCAGCGGTGCGCTTCTCGCACGCACACCGGGCAGTGCGCACGCCCTCGGGGCTCCACTCGCTGCATCAGACGAGCGGCAGCGGCCACCGGTACCAGCTGTCGTCATGGTCGAACCAGACGAACTGAGTGGTGGGATTGGCAACGATCCCGAAGCGGTCGGGATCCGGCTGGCCAAGATGTTGCCACAGCTGATGGGTAGCCTCCACGCTGTCCCAGAGCCGCCGAGGGCCGACCTGAATGACCCGCAGTTGTCCATCGACTTCGGGGTCGGCGATGGCCTCGGCATAGGAGCCGTCGGAGGCCTCGACGAATATCCCATGCCGCAATGTGCGAGTGATCGGGTCGTGGACCTTGGTGAGGCGGAAACCGCGGGCACCGCAGAGCTGGAGTTGCAGCAGAAATCGGAAGCTGTCGTTATCAATCACTGCCGATGCGTCAAGGGCAGTGCTGGTGCGAGCGGAGCGCCGCGAACTGCGGACATGGGATGGCTCCGGGGCACGTAGCGGGCTGTCAGCCTGCGGGCGAAGCCACATGAAATGGCCACCGACTGGCAGAATGGGACCGATGACTTCGTCGTCGTCCTTGGTGAGCAGGCCCTTGGTGAGCAGGCCCTTGGTGAGCAGGCAGAGCGTTCCGCCAGCGAGATCGCCGCGGAGGTTAGCCAGGATCTTCCCGCCCGGTGCGAGTTGTTCGACCCATGGCACGGGGACGTCGGCGATCGCGGCGGTGGCGATGATCCGGTCATAGGGTGCATGCGAGGCAACTCCTGCCGCGCCGTCACCCGCTATCAGGGTGGGGTGGTGACCGAGGCTGGCGAGGTGTTTCCTGGCAGCCGCCACGAGGGCGGGGTCGATGTCGATGCTCACCACGTTGTCCGAACCGAGTCGATGGCACAGCAGCGCGGCGTTGTAACCGGTGCCGGTGCCGATCTCCAGCACCCGGTGCCCGTCATGCACGTCCAACGCTTCGAGCATGCGAGCCATCAGGCTGGGCATCGTGCTGGAACTGGTGGAGACCAGCAACGGCTTGGCATCCGCCATCTTGACCGAAGGGTGGGCAAGGTATTGCGTGACGAGCGAGTCGTCGGAGTACACCTGTTCCAGCCATGATTGGAGTTGGCCGGGATGAGCGCCGCTTGTGGTTGTCGGGCCCGACTCGCTCATCGTGATGATGTTCGGAACGAACACGTGCCTCGGGGTATGTTCGAACGCCGCGCGCCACGACGAGCTGTGCAGATGACCATTTCGGGTGAGCTGGTGGACCAGCGCGGCCAGGCGCGGCCTCCATTCCGCATCGGACGCGCTCATGGGACCTTGCCGCTGGTAAGCAGGTCTGCCACGGCGGTCGTGATCGGAAGATCTGTACAGTCCTCAATCCAGCCCCATTGACCATTTGGGTTCAATTCGAGAAACCACCAGCGGCCATCAGGGGTCACGGTAAAATCGAACGCACCGAACGGCAAGCCGAGACGCTCCAGAAGAGTGTTTATGGAGTAGCGTACATCTTCGGGAGTGTCGATCGGCTCATATTTTAACGCGTCATAATCGGAACGCCAGTCGACACGGGCTTGATCCGAGCTGGCATGAATGGCGACCGCGAAGAATTGATCCCCGACGACGGTCAGCCGGACATCGTATTCCTTGGGTATCCATTCTTGAAACAAGTGAGCAGTAAGACTGATGTCGCCTTCTTGTAACGAATTAATATCGACCTGTGTGGCGTAAATAAGTCGCAGCTCGCCGCCGGTGAGAACGCTGGGCGCCGACAGTGGCTTATATAGCATCGGCCTGGACAGTTGCTCAGCGAACTCCTGGACGTGCACCGTGTCGTTGGTAATCAGCGTGCGGGGTACTCGCAATCCGCATTCCGCAGCGAGCTGGAGCTGCAGCGGTTTGAACTCGGCGTCAGCAACCCGCGACGGGTGCGAGACCCACCGCACCGGGAGTGTGAGAAGCAGGCCACCCAGCCCACGCCGCGCCTCCGCTTTCGCGAACTGCTGGTGCTCGGGTGGCAAGTGATCAGGAAGACGGAATCCAGTCGGACGCCGGTAGTAGATAGCCCGGATTTCATCCAGACGGACATTATTTCCCGCTAGGTTCAGGTAGCCGCGCCACTCCATGTGGCCCGCCAAAGATGCCACCAACGTGACATTTAACGGGAAGTCGCCGACGTCAGCCCGCGCGACAGCAACTCCGCGACGCCCCAGCTCAGTCACCACACTGTCGGCGGTTCCGTCGTTGGGACGAGTCAACACGAGAATCGTCATGGTAGGTCAGTCGATTTCCACTTCGCGCTCTACGGTGTCTGGAATGGTGTAGACCTTGCCATCGTCGGAGCGCTCAGTATCCTCAGTTACAGTCACCGTGGTATACGTCTTGCCATGCTTGCCTGCGCGAACCGGATGTATGGCAAATTGGAAACCAAGGGGAATCGGCGATACCGGCAGCGCCGCTGGTTCAGCCACTACCGAAGATCCAGTGGCAGGTAACAACGGGAATTTGTCCTCCACGTCAACGAGTGGATCGGAGGGCTCAATAGTCCGACTTAACATCATCTTCCCTCTCGCGATCAACGTCCATGACTGGGTTGTGACAATATCGTGTCGGGCGTGATGTCGGCGAGGCTTGCACCGGATGGGCGATAGCGCATCATGCAGCTCACCCGGACCGGGCGACCCCGACGAGGCCGTGTGCATCGCGATCGCGTTGCGAGCGGCGTTGCTCGCCGTTCAGCTCGACGTCGGCCCGGTGCTGCACCCCGACGACCTCGCCGCAGACAAGGTGCTGGCGATGTGGGGCCGAGGTGAGCGTGCCGCGCGGATCCGGGAAGCGATCCTCCAGTGGAGCAAGCGCCTATTAGTCTGATCAAACCGGGTCATCCGGCACTTGGCAGGACGGCGAGGCGACCGAATCGCTAGAGGTCGAGTCAAGCAGGAGTGTGGAACACCCACTGTCCCGCTCAGGCGGTCAGCTGACCGGGGCTGAGCTCAGGGCCGCTGGTCCTGGGACGAAGTCGGGGTCCACCTGCTCGGCCAGATCGGCTCCCACCGACCGGTTGGCCCAGGCGTGCGCGTTGCGCAGGTGGAAGCGCACGGTATCGCGATGATATGCCGCCCAGTCCCGCTCGATCGCTTCCAACTCGTCGTGCAGCGTGGCGAGGATCGCGCGGATCGACGGCTCCAGTGCACCGAATGATGGCGGGTCGCCCCGCTCCGCTGCCCTGACCCAGGACGAGTGCGCGACGTGCCCGAGTAGAGCCTCGCCCAGCTCAGAACGGAGAAACGCGGCGTCGGCGTGGTCGGTGACCTTGTTCCCGACCACCCGCAGCCGCACCTGGTGCCCGTTCGCGTGCTGCCGGAACTGCTGGTACACCCGGATCCCACGCCGGGTCGGCTCGCAGACCAGCACGACCATGTCGAACCGGGTGAACAGGCCGGAGGCGAACGCGTCCGCACCCGCCGTCATGTCGACCACCACGTACTCTCCCGGCCCGTCGACCAGGTGGTTCAGGTAGAGCTCGACCGCGCCGGTCTTCGAGTGGTAGCAGGCCACCCCGACGTCGTCCTCAGCGAACTCGCCGGTCACCATCAGGCTCGCGCCGCCCACCAGCCGGGCGAACCGGCGGTGCAGCTCGTCGTCGAGGTCGTAGCGCAGCAGCCGCGACCCGCGACCCGGAGGCGTTGTCTTGATCATCGCGGCCGCGGAGGCGATCCGCGGGTTGCCGGCCCGCAGGTGATCCTTCAGCCAGTCCAGATCGGATCCGAGTGGTGGGATCGCGGCCGCGTCGAGTCCGAGGGCCTGGCCGAGGTGCTGGTTGATGTCGGCATCAATGGCGATGACCGGAAAGCCCTGATCGACCAGATGCCGGGTGAACAGCGCGGATAGGGTCGTCTTGCCACTGCCACCCTTGCCGACGAACGCGATACGCACGCCACGACTCCCCTCAGACAGGACTCAATCGGAAATGGTAATCATTGTCACTCTGATTGCAGAGTCTAGCGTACGTAGTCCCCGCCCACGACGACGCCCGCCGGGTGGTATGCCGCCGCGCACCAGCGCCTCGACGAGGTCGCACACCTGCGGCGCCCGGATCGGCACCCTTCTGGAGGGCACCGATCACCCTTAAGTGGTAGCGACCCGCCTTCTCTACGTCACAGCGTCCGCGCCAGCCGATCCGCCAAAAGTCGGGTGAAACGTGCCGGATCGCTTAGTTCACCGCCCTCGGCGAGCAGCGCCATCCCGTAGAGCAGCTCGGCTGTCTCTGGTAGTGCCGGGTCGTCCTTGCGCTCGTCGTAGGCTTTCTGTAGTCCGCTCACCAGTGGGTGCGTGGGATTGAGCTCGAGAATGCGCTTGATGCTGGGCATGCCCTGTCCCATCGCGCGATACATCTTCTCCAGGGTCGGCGTGAGATCGTGCGTGTCACCGACGATACAGGCCGGTGAGGTGGTGAGGCGCGAGGACAGCCGTACCTCCTTCACGTCCTCTTGCAATGTGGTCGTCATCCAGGACAGCAGCGCGGCGAAGTCCTTCTTCTGCGCCTCGCGTTCGGACTCAGCTGTTTCCTTCTCCTCCTCGGTGTCGAGGTCGACCTGCCCCTTGGCGATCGACTGGAGCCGCTTTCCGTCGAATTCCCGGACCGAGTCGACCCACATCTCGTCGACCGGATCGGTCAGCAACAGCACTTCAAAGCCCTTCGCTCGGAAGGCTTCCATATGCGGCGAGCTCTCGATCATCTGTCGCGACTCGCCCGTCATGTAGTAGATGTGTTCTTGGCCCTCTTTCATGCGCTCCACGTACTGGCGCAAGGTGGTCAACTGCTCCGCGTCGTAGGTCGACGCGAACGAGGCGATCTCCAGGATCGTGTCTTGGTTCTCGAAGTCGTTGAGAAGCCCTTCCTTGACGGCCCGGCCGAACTCCTTCCAGAACGTCTTGTAGTGCTCGACGTTGTCGGTCATCATGTCCTTCACCGTCGAGAGCACCTTCTTGACCAGGCGCCGGCGCATCAGCTGGATCTGACGATCCTGCTGGAGGATCTCCCGGGAGACGTTCAGCGACAGGTCCTGCGCATCCACCACACCCTTGACGAAGCGCAGGTAATCAGGCATGAGCGCTTCGCAATCGTCCATGATGAACACACGCTTCACGTACAACTGCACGCCTCGCTTGCGATCCCGCATGAACAAATCCAACGGCGCGCGGGACGGGATGAACAGCAGTGCCTGATATTCGAACGTCCCCTCCGCGTTCATGCGGATGACCTCGAGGAAATCGTTCCAGTCGTGACTGACGTGCTTGTAGAACTCCTTGTACTCGTCGTCGGACACCTCGTTCTTGGAGCGCGCCCAGAGTGCCTTCATCGAGTTGATCGTCTCGACGTCGAGCACGGTTTTGTCATCTTTGTCGGTGCGCTCGGTCGCCATCCTGATGGGCCAGGCGATGAAGTCGGAGTACCGCTTGACGATCTCCTTAATCTTCCAGCTGTCCGTGTAGTCGAAGAGGTGGTCCTCTTTGTCCTCCGGTTTGAGGTGCAGGGTGACCGCGGTTCCCTGTGGTGCGTCGTCGACCGAGGAGATGGTGTAGGTCCCTGCACCGCTGGATTCCCATCGGGTGGCGTGGCTCTCGCCGGCCAGGCGCGTCAGCAGGGTGACCTTGTCGGCCACCATGAAGCTGGAGTAGAAGCCGACCCCGAACTGCCCGATGAGCTCCGGCGGTGCGGTCGAATCCTTCACTTCCTTCATTTTGTGCAGGAAGTCGACCGTGCCGGATTTCGCGATGGTGCCGATGAGCTGCACCACGTCCTCGCGTGACATGCCGATGCCGTTGTCACGCACCGTGATCGTCCGCTGCTCTTTGTCAATCTCGATGTCGATGTGCAGATCGGACGTATCGACCTGCAGGTCCTTGTTGCGGAACGCTTCCAGTCGCACTTTGTCCAACGCGTCGGAGGCGTTAGAGATGAGCTCTCGCAGGAAGGTGTCCTTATTCGAGTAGATCGAATGGACCATCAAGTGCAAGAGCTGGCGCGCCTCGGCCTCGAACTCGAGCGTTTCGACCTGCGTGTTCACCGCGTTCCTCTCTGACGACTGGTTGCCCATGCGATGATCGTACGACGAGGCACGCTCGGGTCTAGCGGGCGATGATGGCCCACGCGGTCTTGCCGCCGGGTGCGATGTCCACTCCCCACGCCGTGGTGAGGTTGCCGAGCATGTCCAACCTGAGTGCAAGTTCGCGTTGCAGTGGGTCGATCGTGTACGGCTGCGGCCGGGAGGGCGGCGCGGTCAGGCAGGCGTCCTGGATCGCCAATCGCAGCCCGCCCCGACCTCGCTCCAGGGTCAGTTCAGCCGCGCCAGCGCGTCCGACCGCGACGGTCGCCAGCTCGTTGACCACAACTTGGGCGGTCTCTTGCAGGTCATCATCGACCTGCCACAGCGGGCACACGTCGCGCACCACGTGCCGGGCCGTCGCCGAGGCCGTGATGTCGCCGGGTAGCTCGGTCCGCTTGCGCACCAGGGCGGGCCGGCGATCGATCTCGGCCTTGGCCTCCAGCTGCAGGTGATACACCGGCACCAGGGAGGACACCCGGCGCGCCGCCAACGCGTGCCTCATCTGCGGGTCGGGCCGGCACAGCGCGATCTTCGCTGCCGGCCATCCCCCGCATTCGGCGAGCGCGGCAGGGAAGATCATCACCTCGGACGGGTGCGACCCCAGCTGGAAACCATCGAGGTCAACTACGACCCGTCCGGTACTGAGCAGCTCCTTGACGACCACCCGGCGCAGTTCTGTTGCGGTACTCCAGGTCAGCAATCCCCGAGGGTGCACTATCGCCACCTGGCCATGGCGACGCACCGTGACGTCGAGCTCTGCACCCACCGATTCACCTCCGTATCCAGTCGCCGTGCCGACGCGGTCCGGGGAGCCTACGGCTTCGTGAGTCAACTCGCAGTTCGAACAGTGCCCGGGCGCGTGGTGGACGAACTGGCCCGGCTACCGTGCCCGTCATGACCATGTCGCTGACCCACCGGATCGCTGGCGAGCTGAGCGTACCCGAGCGGCAGGTCGGTGCTGCCGTCGAGCTGCTCGATGGCGGGGCGACGGTGCCGTTCGTTGCCCGGTACCGCAAAGAGGCTACCGGCGGGCTTGACGACGCCCAGCTGCGCACCCTGCAGGAGCGGCTGGGTTACCTGCGCGAGCTGGAGGAGCGCCGCAGCGCGATCCTCAACTCGATCCGCGAGCAGGGCAAGCTCGACGACGCGCTTGAGGCGCGGATCATGGCGGTCGACTCGAAGGCCCGGCTGGAAGATCTCTACCTGCCCTACAAACCCAAACGCCGGACCAAGGCGCAGATCGCTCGGGAAGCCGGGCTGGAGCCGTTGGCCGACACGCTGCTGGCCGATCCGATCCAGGATCCGCAGGCCACCGCCGCGCGCTACGTCGATCCGGACGCCGGCGTACCCGACGGTGCGGCCGCGCTGGAGGGTACCCGGGCGATCTTGGTTGAGCGTTTCGCCGAGGACGCCGACCTCATTGGGACGCTGCGCGAACGGATGTGGACGCGGGGTCGCCTGGTTTCCCGGGTCCGCGAGGGCCAGCAGGAAGCCGGCGCGAAATTCGCGGACTACTTCGAGTTTTCCGAGCCGTTCACGACACTGCCCTCGCATCGCATCTTGGCGTTGTTCCGCGGCGAGAAGGAGGGTGTGCTGGATCTCTCCCCCGAACCGGGGGACGAGGAGGCGCACTACGAGCAGGCCATCGCGGCCTGTTTCGGCGTCGAGGACCGGGGCCGTCCGGCGGAGGCTTGGCTCGCCGAGGTAGTGCGCTGGGCCTGGCGCACCCGGATCCTGCTGCATCTGGGCATCGATCTGCGCATGCGGTTGCGCCAGGCCGCCGAGGCCGAGGCGGTGCGGGTGTTCGCCGCCAACCTGCGTGACCTGCTGCTCGCCGCGCCCGCGGGCGCCCGCCCGACCATGGGGCTGGACCCCGGCTACCGCACCGGCGTCAAGGTCGCGGTCATCGACGCCACCGGCAAGGTGGTGGCCACCGAGACCATCTACCCGCACGTTGCCCCAAAAGATAAGACACGGCGCCGCTGGGACGAGGCGCTGGCCGTGCTCACCCGGCTCGCTCGAACGCATCACGTCGAGCTGGTCGCGATCGGCAACGGCACCGCCTCCCGGGAAACCGACAAGCTCGCCGGGCAACTCGGCATCACCAAGGCCGTCGTGTCCGAGGCGGGTGCCTCGGTGTACTCCGCCTCGGCCTACGCCTCCCAGGAGCTACCCGAGCTGGACGTGTCGCTGCGCGGCGCGGTGTCCATCGCCCGCCGGTTGCAGGATCCGCTCGCGGAGCTCGTCAAGATCGATCCGAAGTCGATTGGCGTCGGCCAATACCAGCACGATCTGCCCGAGGCCGCGCTGTCCCGCTCGCTGGACGCGGTGGTGGAGGATTGCGTGAACGCCGTCGGGGTGGACGTCAACACGGCGTCCGCGCCGCTGCTGCGGCGGGTGTCGGGCATCACCGGCGGGCTCGCCGAGAACATCGTGGCGCACCGCGACGCGCACGGCCCGTTCCGCACCCGGCGGGAGCTGGCCGGCGTCCCCCGGCTGGGGCCCAAGGCGTTCGAGCAGTGCGCCGGTTTCCTGCGCATTCCCGCCGGCGACGACCCGCTGGACCGCTCCGCCGTGCACCCCGAGTCCTATCCGGTGGTGCGCCACATCCTCGCCGCCGCCGGCACGGATATCACGAACCTGATCGGCAACACCGCGATGTTGCGCGCCCTGCGCCCGGCCGATTTCGTCGAGGGCGCGGTAGGCTTGCCCACCGTCACCGACATCCTCGCCGAGCTGGAGAAGCCAGGCCGGGACCCGCGCCCGGCCTTCACGACGGCGCACTTCGCCGAGGGCGTCGAGAAGATCTCCGATCTGACGCCAGGCATGGTGCTTGAAGGCGTGGTCACCAACGTCGCGGCCTTCGGCGCATTCGTCGACGTGGGCGTGCATCAGGACGGCCTGGTGCACGTCTCGGCGATGGCCAACACCTTCGTGAAAGACCCCCGCGACGTGGTGAAGCCCGGTGACGTCGTGCGGGTGAAGGTGCTCGACGTGGACGTGCCGCGCAACCGCATCGGCCTCACCCTGCGGCTTGACGACGCCACCGGGCCCAAGACGCCCTTGGCCGCCTCGCCCCGCAAGGCCGCCAAACGCCCTCCAACCCGCAGCAAACCAGCCGGCGGCGCACTCGCCGACGCGCTGCGCCGCGCCGGCTACGACAAGGGATCCCGCCAGTGAATCGAGAGCGGTGTTCAGCAGTTCACGGGAACGCACGGCGTTGGCAGCCCGCCGCTATTCGCGGATTCGGATCAGGATGGCTATGCCGGATTCACACTGGGCTCGAAACACCTACGATCCCGCTAAGATGAACCGGGCTCGCATCCGTTTCAGGCGGCGAATAGTTGATCCGCCTGCAACGAATCCATCGCACGGCTCAGGGCATGGGAGAGTCGTCGAGGATGGCTAGGTCTGGCGGCACGAGGGTGGTCGACTGCACGAGCTCGGTCAACAGGTTGTGGTTGAGCGCATTCCCGACCGGTTCACCGACCTCCTCCCGGGTCAGACCGGCGACGCCCCCCTGGGACAGGCGGGTCCGGACCGAGACGATCATGTGCTCGACTCGCTTGGCCGTCCACCTGGCGTCGGGTTGCAGCTCGGCGAGCTGGTCAGCCGCTTGCCGCCACGACAGGGGGTGCGGATGTGCCTCGTGCAGTAGGTAATGCTGCCCCAGCACGATCAGGGCAAGCCGCTCGTCCTTCTGCAGGCGCCAGATTCTCGGCAGTTGGGTGGGGTCGCTGTGCCGTGACGGCGGGCGTTGCCCGTCGGGACCGGTTACGTACAACTCGAGGAGGTGTTCCCGCCCGCGGGCGCCCAGCACGAACAGCGGCGTGTACCCCTCGCCGAGCGGCACTGGCTCGTCATCGGGGAACAGCTTGCGGGAACCGGGTAGCCGCAGCGGTAGCCGCCGGTGTTGCTGACTCGCCACTGGCCGCGGTGGTGGGTCAGTAGACCATGCTGGCGGCTGACCTGCGGATCATCCTCGCCCACACAGACGTGCACCTCCGGCCGGTTTCGCCCGAACACGATGGTGCGGCCCTGCCGCGGCTTGATCGCGATGCCGCCTCCAACGGAGAGCGCGAAGATCGTGCCGGGCGCCGAGGGCGGCACTCCCAGTGCCAAGCTGCCGTGCGTTGGCGAGAGCTGTTGAGTGTCTGCCCGGTCCACGCTGACCTCCGTGGGATCGGCCTGGTTTTCAACTAATCGTATTGGCTCCGCACGCCAGGGTGACGAGTGTGGTTGGCCGTGTTCATCGGAGCGCCGGCAGCTTAGCCGCGGCGGCTGCTGCCAGCTCCTGGGCGGGTCCACATAGCTGATCTGAGGGCTGCGGACCACTGACCTTGATCAGCAGTATTTCGTTCACCGGTTTTCCCGTGTCATCGAAGTCGCCCCGGTGGACCACCAGCACGTCACACTGGGGCTCGTCGGGTCGCGGGACAACGTGGGCGTCGCGCTCGCCGATCTTCGTGGCACGCCCGCCGGGCAGGGTCGTCAGTTTGTCCCGTTCGAAGGACACCTCGACCAAGAGCTCACTGGTGGTGCTCCTCCAGCGGCATTTCCAATCCCCGAAGCCGATCTCCGGACTGCGCAGACCGGCACCGAGAACCTGGCTGAGGGCGCCCGGGTCCAGCAGCGTGCAGGCGTTAACTCGGGCCAGCGACGCGGTGTGGAATGCCGTACCCCGTGGGGGGATCGCACCCCTGCTGAGCACGGTGACCGCGTGCGTGGTGACGGCCTCGGCCATCGCACACAGGTCCGCGGACGTGGGCCCGGACACCATCCTGGCGACGATCGTGACCCGATTCGTGACCTGGCTCCGGCCATTGTGCAGCACGGTTCGAAGGCAGCCGTCGCGATTCTCGGGGTGCCGGATGACCTGTACCGGTCCCGGTTCGTCGACCGTCTCCCCCGCCGGGGGCTCGAGCTGCACCTTGACGTCCACTCGAGAGCCACTGCCTGACTGCACGATGACGTCACATCGATTGAAGTTGCCGCGGGCCGTCTCCCGGATGGTCTTACCGAACCGGGCGAGGACGGCGGTGTCAGTCAGCGCGCAAGGGTCGGCGCTCCGGGCGTCGCTGACGACTGGCCGCGGATTGGCGAGAGGAGGATTGGCCAGTGGCGGACTATCCGGGCGAGACACCACAATCCCGGCCACGATCGCCAATGCAGCGGCGCACGCCGCGACGGCGACCACGGCCGCGCGACGCCGGGAACGCCGCGGGCGGCCCGAAGACCCGGCCGGCCACCACGAGCCTTCCGTGCCCGCTCCGCCGATCGAGGTGGCGGCGAGTTCTTCGAGCATCTGCCGGGCCGCGGTCGCGTCGGGTCGCCTCGCCGGGTCGGGCTGCAGCAAGGCGGAGAGCACCGGGG
>JBOHFW010000040.1:0-10453 GCA_050699835.1 Pseudonocardiaceae bacterium
GGAGCGCACGCGATCGACCGCACTGTTCACCTCCGCCATCGGGAACTGCTCGATTCTCGGGACAATGCCCGCACGCGCGGCGAACTCCAGCATGCGTGCGGTGTCCGACGGGCCTCCCACCCCGCCGCCGCTCACCGAACGCTCGAGCAGCAGAGGAAAGACCGGAATGCAGATGTCCGATTCCGGTATGCCGACAAGCACCAGCCTTCCCTGCGGTCGAAGCGCCCCGACGTAGTCACCCCACGGCAGGCTCGCGCCCACTGTCGACATGATGAAATCGAACGACCCCGCCGCCCTGGCCAGCTCGTCGCTACCGGTGGTGACGATGACGTGATCAGCGCCGAGGCTGCGCGCGTCCTCGTCCTTGCCGGGACTGGACGAGATAGCCGTCACCTCGCAGCCGAACTTCGCGAGGAACTGGACGGCTAGGTGGCCCAGGCCGCCGATCCCGGCAACGGCGGTGCGCATCCACGGCTGCACACCGAACTCGGCGATGGGTGTGAAGACCGTTGCGCCCGCGCACATCAGCGGTCCCGCGTTCTCCGATGACAGCGTGTTCGGGATCGGCATGGCGAATTTCGCTTGGCAGCGAACCGAGTTCGCCCATCCGCCGTACTGCCCGATGATCGTCCGTCGTGCGTCTGGACAGAGGTTCTCCTTGCCGCGTAAGCACCACTCACAGGCGTCGCAGGATCCCGCGTACCAGCCGACTCCCACGCGTTGCCCCACCTGGCGTATGCGGCCGACGCTCGCACCGACGGCGGTGATGACTCCGACCGCCTCGTGCCCCGGCACCAACGGGTACTGGCTGACGCCCCAGGAATTGTCGATCATGGAAATGTCGCTGTAGCAGATGCCGCAGTGGGTTACCTGGATCTCGACATCATCGGTGCCGAGCGGTCCCGTCTCGTAGTCGTACCGCTCGAGCGTTCCCTTTGCGGTCTTCACCGCATACGCCGTCACACTCATCATGCCCGCCTCCTTCACGTGCCACCGTAAGGGCTGAACCCCACGATCACATGGAGGTTTGTGCACCCAGGCCCGGCGTGCATGAGTAGCCGACACACCGGGCACGGAAGAGCGACACGCCAGCGGTGGGGTAGGGGAGGGGTCAGGCTTCGCGGGTTATCGTTCTGGCCAGTGTCAGCGATAGGCCGATCAGCAGGTAGCAACCCGCGCGGGCGCTGCTGGCAGCCAGCTCGCCCAGCGGCAGCGGGTCGCGCAGCACGTCAGCGATCGCGAACCAGCCGGTGGTGAGCAGCATGGGCTGCAGCCAGTCCAGGGCGGGGATCGCGGAGAGCACCCCGAACACGATCAGCCCGCCCAACACCGCCGCGAGCACCACCAGCGGGTGGTCGGTGGCCGAGGACACCGCTAGTGCCACTGCACCGACAGCGGTGAGCTGCCCCACGGTCCAGACCGCGGCCAGCGAGACTCGCATCAGCGCCGAGACCGGCCCGACTTCGGTGCCGGAGAGGGTGAGCAGGCCGTGCGTGCCCCCGGAGGGGCCGACCAGGATCAGCCCGGTGACCATGCCCAGCACCGCGACCGCAGCGACCGCGACCACCGCGACGGCGAACACACCGACCGCCTTGACCAGGACCAGCCGGGTCCGGCTGACCGGGGCCAGCAGCAGCCCACGCAGCGTCCCGTGCGCGGACTCGCCGGCCAGCGCGTCAGCGGCGGCCATCGCTACGGACAGTGGTAGCAGCAGCGTCAGGCAGATCGACAGCGCCACCACCGGCAGCACCAGCCCGTTGCCTGCGACCTGAGTGAGCAGTCCCGGACCGTCCAGCGAACCGGCGACCGCGATGCCGATCCCGATCAACACCGGGACCAGCGCGAGCAGGATCAGGGCGACCTGGGTCCGCGGCCGGCGCAGTACCCAGCGCAGCTCGCTGCGCAGTACCCGTCCCAGTGGAGCCCGCACCGTACCGGAGGGCGGCGGGGCGCTCACGGCCCGTTGCCTTCGGTCAGCTGCGCGAACAGCTCGTCCAACCCAGCCCGCCAGCGCCGCGCCTCGTGCACCGCCACCCCCGCGCCGACCAGCAGTGCCACCACCGCCGGCGGGTCAGTCCCAGCTAGCTCGATCCTTACCCCATCGGGGCAGGCCATGGCGCCGATCCCGGCGGCGCCCAGCGTCTGCATCGCGAGCGCCGAATCCGGGGTTCGTACCTCCAGCGCGGGTGCCTCGCCGTCGAGCAGGGCGGCCAGCGCTCCCGCGACGATCAGCGAGCCCCGGTCAAGCACCGCGACGTGCGTGCAGGTCGCCTCCACCTCGGTGAGCAGGTGGGAGGACACCAGCACGGTGGCGCCGTCGGCGTGCAACTCGGTGATGACCCGCCGGACCTCTCGGGTCCCCGCCGGGTCCAGGCCGTTGGTCGGTTCGTCGAGCACCACCAGCCGGCGGGGCACCAGCAGCACCGCGGCCAACCCCAGGCGCTGCTTCATGCCCAGCGAATAGGCGCGGTAGCGCCGTCCCGCCGCGGCTCCGGCCAGACCCACCCGCTCCAGGGCGTGCTCCACGGCGTCCGGGATGGCCCGGGACGCCAGCAGCGGCTCGGCCGCCGCGCACCGCCGCAGGTTCTCCCGGCCGGAGAGGAACGGGTGAAAACCGGGGCCCTCTACCAGCGCCCCAATGTACGGCAGCACCTGCCCGGCGGCGGCCGGCACCGGCGCACCGAGCAGCTCCACAGTGCCCGCGGTGGGCCGGGACAGCGCCAGCAGCACGCGGATCATCGTGGTCTTGCCCGAGCCGTTGGGACCCAGCACGCCGAGCACAGCGCCGGCCGGCACGTCGAGATCTACGCTGGCGAGGGCCACCGTGGTGCCGAACACCTTGCGCAGACCCCGGACCCGGATCGCCGGCTCGGCCGTCACCTGGCCAGGGCCTCGTCGAGCACCTGTTGCGGCACCGCCCCGGCGGCGACGCGACCATCGGAGGTCACCAGCACGGTGCCCACCGCCGTCTGCACCACCCAGCCCTGCCCCCACGGCCCGCTGGCCGGGCGACCGATTCGCTGGATCATCGCCAGCGGATCGCGGTCCGTGCCCGGTTGCGCCGCAGGGAGCTGGCCGAGCACCACGGTGTCCCAGCCCTCCCCGTCGGTGCGGATCATGGCGCCCTTCCGATCGCCCGGTTGCGCTCCGGCCTTCGGCTCGTGTGTGGGCCGCTCGACCTTGACCCCTGCGGGTGGAGTGAAGCGGAACAGCGCAGGATCCTGCGCGCCGACGGTGAGATCAGAAAAGCCGATTTGCAGCGCCGGGTCGGGGGACCCGTTGGCCAGCACGGTGAGCTGCAACGGTATCCGGTGGGCCGAGTCGATTGCTACCCGCACCTCACGCAGCAGGGTCCGCTCGGTCGGTGCGGGGGTGAGCACGAGTTGGTAGACGGGCCGCCCGGCGACCGTGCCGGTGCCATCCACACTCACCGTGCTGCTCTTGCGCACGGCACCGACCAGGTCCCGGGCTACTTGGGCCGGATCGGCCACCGGTGGGCGCTGATGCGTCGGCTTGGTGCCGTGCTCCCACGCGGTCGCGGTGCGTGCGGAGGAGTCGTAGCGCCACACCGTTGTGCCGTCCTCGATGAAGTTCTGCTCACCGCCGCGCGAGGGCAGCGATAGCCGGCCACGTCCCTGCCCATCGGACCACACCCGGACGGTCGACTCCGGTTGGGTCAGCGGGCCAACCACCCCCGGCAGCGCGGGCAGGCCCAGCGCGTTGCGCACCGTGACCGTGCCGCCGAGCGCCGGGACCTTCGCGGTAAGCACCGAGGCCACCAGATCCTCCGCGGACACCGGGGGTAGCGACGGCTGCGCCCCGGCCCCGGCCGGCATGGCTTGCACACCAAGACCGATCGCGCCTGCCACGGCCACCGCCAGTGCCGCCGTCGCTAGCTTCATCGCTTCCTCCCAACCCTTGCGGTGCTGGTGCTGATGCTGCTCCGCGCTGGCTGAGAAAGCTCTGAGACGCTGTGCAGTGACTTGGCGGAGATTCGGCTGACCGAGGACGCGCGTTGGCTTGGACGAGATCTGGCACGGTTAGCCCGGTCTACGAGGTGTGGTTGGGCAAGCCCAGCGCGTCGCGCAGCCGGTGCGGGCTCATCAGACCTGCCGTCGGTTTCCCGGCTCGCTGGGTCTGTAGCAGGATCGCTTCGATGTCGTCGACCATGCAGCGCAGCTCGGCTAATACGGCGGGATCGCCGCAACCGGCGGCTTCCCGCGGGCTCAGCTCACCGATCACGCGAGGATGGTCGAGCCAGTTGGTCTCCGCATCGCGACCCAACCGCTCCGCTGCCTCATCCGCGTCCGTGACGGTGCTAGCGGCTGTGAAGTAGCTGTCCAGAATGAGGGTCCGGGCCGGGCGGTCGCCGGGGTCCTGGCTGAGACGCTCGGTGTGCCGGTCACCTCCGACGGCGTCCGGAGCGACCTCACGGAACTGGGTCTCCAGGTCGGCGAGCCGGGCCGGAGAGTTCGCCATCAGGGTGAACTCCGCACCGGCCCGCTCAATCGACCCGAGGTTCAGCACCCGCCCATCGGGCTGGTGCCGGTGCCAGGAGATCACGTCCTCGCCGGTCCGGGTCAGCCGCTCGATGAGGCGGTCGAAGATCTCCTGCGGGTGGCGCACCTGGTAGGTGACGTGGCAGTCGTACAGATCGTCGCCGTCACTGTTGCGGAACTGGATCGGAGCTTCCGGAGCGAAAAAGTCGGCGAGCTTTTCAGGTGGCGGATCCGAGGTGAGCAAGTCGGCCAGCTCGCGGCGGCGTTGCCGGGGTACCTGGACGGGTACGGTCAGGATGCGCGGCGTGGATCCGTCGTGTAGCACCCGACCGCAGAACAGTTCCAGCCGCTGCACGGACTGCGAGAACAGTGTGTCGGTCAGCTGGATCGGCGTACCGTCCGGCAGCGCGCGCAGCGTGACGCTGCTGTCCCGCTGGACCTCGACTACCTCATACAGGGTGACCGGGATCCGCCGCCAGGCTTCGATGAGCTCGCGTTCGTCGGGGTGCAGCCACTGGCCCCGGGCGGCGAGGAACCTTTCCACCAGGCCACCCCGGAACAGGGCGAGATCCAGCACGAACATCGCGCATTGTTCGGCATCCTCGGTGCGCTCGACCAGCGGTGTGATCACTTCGAGGCCGGGGGCGCGCTCGGCGTAGGTGCCCAGCAGCGCGTAGAGGAGTTGGGCTCGCGCGCTCAGCGCCGGGAGCGCGTCGCGCAGGCAGCAGGCCTTGAACTTGCGTCCGGACCCGCACGGACACGGGCTGTTGCGCCCGACGTGGCTTGCGGGATCGCTCGCGGCAATGGCCTCGCTCAGCCCCGGCCGCAACGGGCTGGGTTGCTCGGCGCGGCGCAAGTAGCGGTCGGCCGTGGCGTAGTCGCCGCGGGCCGCGGCGTATTGGGCGCCGTCGTGCAACGCCGGCTCCAGGCCGGGGCGCAGCGTCAACGCCTCGGTGATGAGGTCGCGGGCGGTGGCGGAGTCTCCGGCACCCTCGGCGGCTCGTGCGGCGACGAGTGCGACCGCTGCCTTCTCTTCCCGGCTCCGAGCCTGGGAGCGCAGCGCCGCAAGCTGCGAGTCGATCACGACGCCTCGCGCGGTGTGGCACTCGATGCGGCCGGAGAGAAAGCCCAGTGCACTATCGGTCGCCGAGGCCAGCGCATCAAGCACGAACCGGACGCTATCCCCCTCCAGCGGCGGAGCACCACCATCCGAGCCGATCACCATTCCGATGACCGTCTCGACGTCGATCAGCACCTCATCTTTAGCAGCCACACCGGTACCCTACTCCGCATCCTTCACCCGGCAGGGAGTGGCGCGTCTTCACTGATTCCGGGCAGGGATCAGTGCGATGTGCATGTTTACACTATACTTACGGCCGGTTCAGAGATTGTACGACTGGCGGCCGACTGATGGACGAGCTTCGAAGGGATATAGACATCCTTGACTACCCGCAGTTCGCCCCGAGCGAGGAGACACCGAGACCGCGGGTTTACCCTCGGCTGCCGGTATCGGCCACGGATGCGGCCCTCACCTCGGGTGCCCTGGACGAGCGGAGCGACAACGAGTTGATCCAGCGCCTGCACAACTGGCGAGACGAAGTCAACGGATTCAATCGGCGGCTCGATCTGACCGAGATGCGAATTTTTATCCGCGGAACCACCGCGGACATGCTGGAATTTGAACGAACCCTTCGGGGTGATGACAGCTATTTAAATCAGGTCCGGATCCATGTTCGAGATCTGCATAATTATCTCCTCTTATCCGCATTCCTGGCCGCGGCGAACTGTTGATCGAGTTGGACGGGAGTCGAGGGCAGCCGGATGCTGGTGGTGATCTCACCGCACGGCGCGCGCACGACCATCGGGTAGCTGGCTGCTGCACCCGAGCCGATCTCCAGCTCGAAGTCGAGCGCGGTCATCTGCGACCTTCCGGGGCCGGTCCGCCCGCGCACCGTACGCGAGTCGTTACCGATCCTACGGAAGAGCGGCCCATCGTAGTGGGGATCGCGCGGCGGAACGAGGCATGCTGGATGGGGTGAGCGTGCGGGTTCTGGTGGTTGATGACGAGCCTGGTGTTCGGCGTGCCCTGGAGCGGGGGTTGCGCGCTGAAGGGATGCAGGTGGTCACCGCAGCTGATGGGCCCAGCGCGCTGCGCGTGGCGCTGACCGGCAGCTTCGATGCCGTGCTGCTGGACATCATGCTGCCGGGCCTGTCTGGGTACCGGGTGCTGGAACGGCTCCGGGCGGCCGGGGTGAGCACTCCCGTGCTGCTCGTCTCGGCCAAGGACGGCGAAATCGATCAGGCGGACGGCCTGGACCTCGGCGCTGATGGCTACCTGGTCAAGCCGTTCTCCTTCGTGGTGCTGGTGGCCCAGCTGCGTGCCGTGCTGCGCCGGCACGTCACGACGCGCCAGGAGGTGGTGCTGACCCTGGGCGAGCTGGTGATCGACCCAGCCCGGCGACGAGTGATGTGGGCCGGTCGAGTAGTGCAGCTATCCCCCCGGGAGTTTGCGGTGCTGCTGGCACTGGCCCGCCGAGCCGGCAGCGTGATGAGCAAAGACGAGCTGTTGCGCGCCGCGTGGGGTGATGAGCAGGCCGCCAGTCGCAACGCCGTCGAAGTCTACGTCGGCTACCTGCGCCGCAAGCTCGACGCGGTCGGAGCCGGTGATGTGCTGCAGACGGTGCGCGGACACGGCTACGCGGTCGGTGTGCAGGACGAGCAGTGATCGCGCTACGGCGGTTCTGGGCCACCCGCCCGTTGCCGATCCGGGTCGCTGCGGTGGTCACGGTGACCGGGCTGGTGCTGTTCCTCCTGCTGGCCAAGGCCTCGGGGGCGGTGGTGGCGCGGACGCTCACCCAAGCTCTGGACAGCGAGCTGAGCGCGGCGGTGGGTGCCGCCGCGCCCGATGTGATGACCGGAGGCCCAGCACCGCAGCGACCAGTACCCGGATCCGGACCGGGCACGGAGGTCCTGGTCCGGGTGCTGGACCGGGCCGGCACCCCGGTCGATGGTGGTGGGCCGACACCGCTGTCCGTGCAAGATATCCGCCGGCTGCTGGCCGGGCAGGCGGTGTGGACATTCCAGGCAGTGTCCGAGCAGGGATGGCGGGGCGTCCCGACCCGCTGGTCGGGACGGGTGATCAGCGCGCCGGACGGCACGCCACGGCTGGTGGTGGCCGGTGCTGAGTCGATCGCCCACGCCACGCTGGTCGGGCGCGCCGCTGTGGTGTTCCTGGTAGCCGCGGTGCTCGCCGCGCTGGCGATGGGGGCGGCAGGTTGGGTGGCGGCTCGCTTCGCTTTGCGCCCGGTGGCCCGACTTCGGCAGGCAGCGACGGTACTGCCGGTGGGGGAGCGGTTGCCGTTGCCACTGGCGCGTGACGAGCTGCGGGCGCTGGCTGAGGCGTTCAACGACCTGCTGGGTCGCCGGGATGCGGCGACCGACCGGCTGCGGCAGTTCACCGGGGACGCCGCCCACGAGCTGCGTTCGCCGGTCACGGCGATCCGTACGCAGGCTGAGGTGGCCGTGACTCACCCCGATCCGGACCTCGCCGGTGCGACGTTAGAGGACATCGCCGCTGAAGCGCAGCGGCTGTCCGCGCTGCTCGACGACCTGCTTGCGCTGGCCCGCTCCGATGCCGGGGAGCGGCTGCCCACCCAACCGGTCGATCTCGCTGAGTCGGTCCGCGACGCGGCCGGCCGACTCGCTCAGGGAGAGATCATTGTTCGGGTGACCGCGGCCGCGCCAGCGGTGCTGCACGCCGCCCCCAGCGACGTGGCCCGGGTGCTGGATAACCTGCTTACCAACGCCGTGCGGCATGCTCGGAGCACCGCGCGGGTCTTGGTCCTGCCGGGCCCTGACGAGGTGCGCGTGCTGGTGGACGACGACGGCGACGGGGTACCCGCCGCGCACCGCGGGCTGGTGTTCGACCGTTTCCACCGGGTGCAGGAGGATCGGGACCGCGGCACTGGCGGCACCGGGCTCGGGTTGGCCCTGGTCGCCGAGACAGTGCGCCGCTACGGCGGCACCGCCCGCGCCGGCCAGGCCCCCGACGGCGGCGCCCGTTTCGAGATCCACTGGCCAGTTGGATGTCCTTCACGGACTCCGGACCTGGGGTAGTTTCGGCTGCTCACGACGTTGCTGCTGATCGTTGGGGCACACTGGGGGCACAAGAAATCGGTGTAGGCGCCGTCGATGGCCTTACACATGCGATCTTCGCTGGAGCCCAGCTTGAGTGAGGACCATCGTCCGGTACCGGGGCGGCACCGCGTCGGCCAGCGCACGCACCTGCGGCACGGTCAGCGGCACGGTCAGCGGCACGACGCGCTCCCGGGGCGCGGTGAGCTGGCTGACCCGGACCACCGCCGGGAGCGATGGTCAACGCCACCTGATCGCTTCTTTCCAGCGGATGGTGACTCCAGGCGTCCGGCGGCGGTCAAGGAATGCCCATCCGGTCGGTGCCGTGCTGGGGGTGAATCCCCCTTGAGAGCCCATGTGCCCTGCCTTCATTCCGTTGGAGTGTGAGGGGCCGCTTCAACCGGCCGCGCACGGGCTAGCGGATGCACGCTTGCTCAGGCACCCACAGCGCCGTGACCAGCTGCGCAGGTAACGCCTTCTGCCCGCTGGTGATCAGGATGTCGCGGTGGATGAACATCGCGGCCGGTGCCGGGGGCGCTGGGCTGGGCAGGCCGCGCCGGCACTCGGTCGCCAGGTCGGCTAGCTCACCCTCCGTCGCACCGTCAATCCACGCCTGACGGAACGTCAGATACGCATCGATCGTGCCGTCCTCGCGCATGGATCCGTGGTGGGTGTCATGATCACTCAGTGACCGCAGATACCAGCTGAGGGTCTTGTCAGGAGATGTGGTGGTGTCGCCCATGATCGGTGACCATGACTGCGATCATCCTGTTGGCGTTAGGACACTGCGTCCTAGCGGTTGACTCCGATCCGCTTGGCCAGCTCGCGCAGCGGCGTGGATCGCCTCCGTTCGGCGATGAGCAGATCCCCGATCACCGATCGGACCAAGGTCTGATGCCGGATCCAGTCCGGCGACATCCCCTCTGCCGTCAACAGCAGCGCCAGCGCCTGCTCCTCCTGGCCCAAATTCACGTGTGCGCAAGCCCGGTCAGCCAGATGCCGGCAGCGGGAAGCCAGCGGCAAACCGGGATTCGCCGGCATCCGGGAAGCCGCAACGAGAGCGGCCGGATAGTCCTCGGTGACCACACCCACGTCTACCGTCTGCATAGTGACGAGGGAGGGGCCGAACGGGATCTCGTAATCCACGCGGTCGCTCGCTAGCCGTTGCGCTACTTCGCGGGCCGAGGAGAGGAAGTCTCCGGCAACGGCACTGCGTCGATCCCGGGCGGCAGCATTGGCCACTTGAACGAGCAACGACCCGTACACCGACAGAGCCTGCGCGGGTACCTCGCCGTGCGGCTCGATGCTCTCCGCCGCCCGGGCCGCCACTCGCTCGGCTTCGGCGAACCGACCGCCAACCAGCAACTGCCAGCTCACCGAGCCCTTCAGGACTGCGGCGAGCAAGGCGTCGTCACCACCTGCGACGAGATCCAGAGCACGCCGCGCCGCCATGAAACCCGCGTCTGACTGACCGAGGTGGGTCAAGGTGGCCGCCGCCACCGAGTAACACCATCCCAGCTGTTCGGTGGCTTTGGGCCGACTGGCGAAGTCGGCGGCGTGTAGCGTGGCACGAAGCCCGATCAGGGCCTGCGGGATCAGCCCGGTGAGCTGGTCCCATTTGCCGCTCCAATACGCGCCCCAGAGGTAGGTGACTGATCGCTCGGCGTCCCGCAGCGACAGTGGCTCGCCTTCCACGTCGCCCAGCAGATCCGTGACATCGGCAACCGCCTGCCGAAGCGCGACCACCCCGGCGTCTGGTGCAGCGTCCGGCATGCTCTCTCGGCCCAGCAGCTCGCCGAGGTCGACGTCCAGCGCCGCCG
>JBOHFW010000041.1:0-9005 GCA_050699835.1 Pseudonocardiaceae bacterium
GGCCGCACCCCCGACGACGATCGCCTGCTCTGGCAGCCCGCCCAGGCCGACGAGTGGGCTGGCGATGTCCTCTTCGGTGCGATTGAGGGCGCAGACAGGGGTCTGCCTGAAACCGGACCCACGGAACTCAATGCCGTTGGTCGCGCCGCGCAGGGAGTTACCCACCGCGCAGACATGGTGGATCTCGTCACCGGAGAAGAGGATGCCGGTCGCCCACGAGCCTGAGTCGTTGACGATGATGTCGTTGTTGCGAACAGAGATCCCGTTCACCGCGGAGGTCTCCGAGTGCACGTGGACGCCTTGGATGCACACACCGGTTGCCACCAGCATGTTCCCTTCAACCGCGACGTCGTCGCCTCCGGTGACGCGGATGCCGTGTCCAGCCGGGGTGACGCAGAGGTTCCCAGCAACGAGCGCCCGGTTGAGCTGACGGTTGCGGGACTCGCTGAGATTGATCACTTCTGTCGTCTTATCGTGCTCGCTGATCAGCAGGTTCCCCGTGATAAGTACGGAGTCACCCCCTTGCTGCAGGTTCAGCAGGACCCGCCCGGGCCGATCCGATGCCGGAATAAGCACAACGTTGTGCTGGATCGTCAGCTCGGCGACGTCGGTGCAGAACACCTCACCCCCGAGCACGATGTTGTTGGCGAACTTCACTCTGCGGGTTGGATCGCTGCCGCGCGCGCCGGAGATGGCCACGGCCACGCCGCGGGGTTCATGCACGAGGACGTTGGACTCGATGATGATGTCCGTCGGTGCCACGATGATGGGCTCACCATTCGGTGGCCGGCCACCCGTGGGTTCGAAGTCCACACACTGGTCGGTGCTCGGTGCGGTCATCTCGATGTAGCAGTTGCGCACCCACACGAACTCGACCGCACGCTGGAAGCCCACGCCGGTCCGCTTGTTCTGGATAAAGCGGCAGCTCTCCACCCAGATCTTCCGGACCTTCCGGCCCGGCCTGCCAAGGAGGTTGACGCCGTCCCCTGCGGACTGGAACACCCGCACTCGCTGCAGGGTGATCTCCTCGGAGCCTTCGTTGATGTGGAAGCCGTGCATCTGCTCAACAGCATTGCCGAGAGTGAGGTAGGCGCCGTGCACGGACAGGTCCCGGAACGTCAGGTTCCTGCAGTCGACGGTCTCGATCACGTGGGTGTCGGTGCGGAGGTTCTGGGCGGGCAGGAGGCGCAGGATCGTCGTGCCCGGCCCCGATCCCCGGAACGTCAGGTTCCTGAGACCGGTCAGCCCAATCGCGGCTGGCTGCGCGCCCGGGGCGACTGGGATGCGGGTGAAGTCATAGACCCCCGATCCGAAGCAGATCTCCGCGGACTCAATGTTCCGACTGTCCAGGCTGGCGAGCAGCAGCTCGAGGCCGGGTCGCGAGTCGGTCTTCCAGACGTCGGCCAGCACCTCTTCGACCGTCCGCTGCGCCGGCGCCGCCAGGGTCGGCTGGGTGGGGCTATCGACGGACTGGATGATTGTGACGAACAGGCCCGCCGCCGGGACGGTCACGCTCTTGCCCTCGTCGTCCACGTCGTTGTCCTCGTTGAGGTCGAGCCGCGAGAACTTGGCGGTCCGGCTCTCCAGCGCCCGGCCCCCGATCGTCATCCTGGCATCGTCGATGAGGCGGTCCCCGAGGTCGACGGAGACGTTGGTGACGCTGCGGCGGGCGTAATTGCTCAAGCCGACCACGTTGGGCCGGTTCAGGGTTGCCGCGACGTCCTCCACAGTTGTCGAGGCCCTGTCGGCGAGCCGGAGGGTCGTCGGGTTGACGACCTCCTCCACGTCAGTGAGCAGCGGCTGCCCCGCGGGGCCCGCCCCGCAGACCACGATGCGGTGACCGGTGTGGAGGTCGGCGCGGAACCGTTCGGAGGCGTTCCTGAAGCTGGCCGTGAGCGTGTCTTGTCCCGCGGTCATTGATGCCTCGACGTCCTTGCGGTCCACCAGCCTGGCGATGGTGGCGACGAGATCAGCGGCCCCGGGGATCGCGATGTTCTTGCTGATGTCGGTCTCACGCAGGTTCCCGTCCGGGTCGGTGAGCACCGCGGAACCAGCGGCGATAGCCACTCGCTCAAGAACTCGCCCATCGGGCACACAGCCGAAGTCATCAACGTGCAATCGCATGAACTAACCCGATCTCACTGTACTTCCGCAATGACCAATACTTCAATGCGACCACGGTAAAGATCGTCGAAATTCTTGTCGGCATAGTCGCACTCAACTCGGAACTCGACATCATTTCCGTCGACATTCACAACATCTGTGTCTATTTCTATAATATTGATGTGATGGTCGGCGTTAACGTAGTCGAGCTGGAATCCGTTGACCGAAACATTGGCACGAATGGCCCTTGATCCGAATGATACAGCGTCGTTGATGCTTCGCCGTCCGGTCCCAGAGGGAATGGAAACAGTCTTGGTGCGGAAGTCTAGTGGCATCGCTAACTCCTTACGGTTGGTTAGACGCGGGGTGTCTCTGATCTCGAATCTCGTTGAGTGCCGACCGGTTTATCGTGCCCGCTGTGGCTCAACGTCTGGGTGGGGAAACGCTCAATTTGCGCTCAAAAAAGGTTCATGGTCACCGACTGTAAGGGCGGCGAGGCGTCTCGTCGTGATGTATCTGAACGATGGCGCGGGGGCTCTTGTGATCAGAGGTTCCTCACGCACGGGTGACGGGGGCGTCGGATGACGGCGCTAGAGTTTCGGGTGCTGGGGCCGTTCGAGGTGGTCGGTGACGGTCGCCCGCTCGATGTCGGCCCTGCCAAGCAGCGGGCGCTGCTGGCCATGCTCCTGGTGCACGCCAACACCGTGGTATCTACTGACCGGTTGCTGGATGGGCTGTGGAGCGGCGAACCGCCGGTCAACGCCCGTCATGCCCTGCAGGTGTATGTGTCGAATTTGCGCAAGTTGCTCGAGCCGGGCCGTAGCCCGGGCGGCAACGGCCAAGTGCTGGTCACCCGCCAGCCGGGCTACCTGCTGCAGGTTGCGTCCGAGCGGCTGGACGCTGCCCGCTTCGAGCGGTTGGTGACCAACGGGCGCCGGGCGCTGGCAGACGGCCGCGCCGGCGAGGCGGCAGAGCTGTTGCGTGCGGCGTTAGGGATGTGGCGCGGCCCGGCGCTGGCAGATCTGGTAGGCCTGCCGTTCGCGCGGGTACCAATCGGGCGGTGGGAACAGCTTCGCCTGCAGGCTCTCGAAGCCCGGGTGGATGCTGATCTTGCGTTGGGTCGCCACCTCGACGTTGTCGGCGAGCTGGCGGCCCTTGTCACCATGCATCCGTTGCGAGAGCGTTTCTGGTTTCAGCTCATGCTCGCGCTGTACCGTGCCAGCAGTCAGGGTGAGGCGTTGCAGGCCTACCAGGCGGCCCGTGAGCTGCTCGTCGAGCAGCTCGGGATCGATCCCGGCGTGGAGATGCGGCAATTGCACGCGGCCATCCTGCGTCAGGATCCGATGCTCGCGCCAAGTGCGGTGGCCGCTGGGGCGCGTTGTGTTACGACGCCGAATAACCTGCCGGCACAGCTGAGCAGCTTTATCGGCCGCGAGCGAGAGCTGATGGAGGTCTGCCAGCTCCTTGAGACGACCCGGCTGGTTACGCTCACCGGCGTTGGTGAAGCCGGCAAGAGCCGGCTCGCGCTGGAGGTCGCTGCGGCGCGCCTCCCTCATCATCCGGACGGGGTCTGGCTAGTCGAGTTGGCTTCAGTGGCTGAACCCAGCCTGGTCGTGCATACCGTAGCCACCATTCTTGGGGTCTGGGAGCATCCTGCGCGGCCGCTTACTGACCTGCTCGCCCAGCACCTGCGGATGGCTGAGGTGCTTCTCGTCCTCGACAACTGCGAGCACCTCGTCGAAGGGGTCGCTGGGTTGGCCGAGCGGCTGATTGCCGCCTGTGCGGGTCTGCGGGTCCTGACCACCAGCCGGGAGCGGCTGGGCATCACCAGTGAGGTGCTCTACCCAGTTTCGGGGCTGGGCGTACCGCAGCTTGGTGCCCCGGAAGCGAGTGTGGTGGAGCGCGCTGACGCACTGCGGCTGTTCGTGGAGCGCGCCTCGGCTGTTCAACCCAGCTTCCGCTTGTCCGATGAAACTGCGGGCGTGGTCGCCCGCATCTGTCGCAGTTTGGACGGTCTGCCACTGGCGATCGAGCTGGCCGCCACCAGGGTGAACACGCTGGGGGTTGAGCACATCGCCGAGCGTTTGGGTGATCGGTACTGGTTGCTTGCTCAGGGTAGCCGCACCGCCCTTGCTCGCCATCAGACCCTACGTGCCGTAGTCGACTGGAGCTACGGGCTGCTCAGCGAATCCGAGCGCCGGCTGTTTGATCGACTCGCTGTCTTCATCGGCGGCTTCACCCTGGAGGCGGCTGAGGCGGTGTGCCCCGAGCTCGGCGAGGAAGAGGTCGTTGAGTTGCTATCCCGCCTGGTCGACAAGTCGTTGGTGACGGTACAAACGGCTGAGCTGCCCACATGCCGCTACCACCTGCTGGAAACTCTGCGTGCGTACGGGCTGCAATGCCTGGACAACCGCGGTGAGACTAAACGGCTGCGAGCCCGCCATGCCGTCATTTTCGTTGCGCTGGCCGAGCTGGCCGGCGACGGGCTGAGGGGCCCCGAGCAGCCCGCCTGGCTTGACCGGCTGGAGACCGAGCACGCCAACCTCAGGGCCGCACTGGAGTGGTGGCTAAAGCAGGGCGACGCCGAGACCGCGGTGCGCATGGCAGGCTCGCTGTATCAGTTCTGGGGCATCCACGGCTACTACACCGAGGGGCGCCAGTGGCTTGCTCGCGCGCTGGCCACCGACGGCCAAGTCCCTGCCGCAGCACAAGCGCGCGCATTGCTCGGCGCGGCGACGCTCGCGGTGATCCAAGGCGATTTTCAGGAGGCAATGGTCGCTTGCGAGCAGGCGGCCGGACTATGCCGGCATACGGGGGACACAGCCGGGCTCGCCCACGCCCTGCAGTACCTAGGGTTCGTGGCCATCTACACCGAAGAGTTGGACCGGGCAGTGGAGCTGCTCGATGAGTCCGTTCACCTGGCCCGCCGTGCCGGGGCGGCGTGGATTGAGGGCCGGTCGCTGATCTTCATAGCGACCGTGGCGCTGGCACGCGGAGAGCAGGACCAGGCGGCGGAGCTGCTCGACGCGTGCGAGGCGCTGCTGGGTCCACTGGGTGATCGCGAAGCCATGGCCTGGGCGCTCCTTGTCCGCGGGGGGATCGCCTGGCGTCAAGGCGACGATTCACAGGGGGCTGCGGCGCTGCGGGCAGGGCTGCAAGCCTTCCAGAGCATCAACGGCCGCTGGGGGCTGGCACTCGGCCTGTACCTCGCCGCCCAGCTCACCCGAGCGCGCAGCCATTGGCGCCAGGCGACCAGGTTGTTCGGTGCTTCGCAGGCGATGCACGCGGCTTTGGGCGCTGTGCTCATGCCATTCTTCGATGTCTGGCTTGACGAGGCCGTCACAGAGACCAGCGCTGCGCTTGGCACCCAGGCTTTCCAGCACGCCTGGCAGGCTGGGCAGACGCTGTCACCCAACGCCGCCGTTGACGAAGCCATCCGGGAGCTCGGCGCCGTAGCGCCCGTCCCGGCGGGTCGCAGATGGGGAGGTCCCGGCCCGTCCCTATCCTCCCTCGCGGTGAGTGCGATGTGCAGGCACGACGAAGGACGCGCCGGCAGATCGGCGTTGCCGTGTCATATGGTCAGTAATATGGTGACAACTATGGCTACCAAACAGGTCACAATCACGGTGGACGAGGATCTACTGTCCTGGTTCGAGCACAAGGCTGCTCAAACCGGCGGCAAGCTCTCACCGACCATCGCCAGGGCCGCCCGGAACTGGATGCTGTGGGAAGACGCCGCCCGGTTGGCTGAGGCTGACCAGCGCACCGGCTGCAACGCCACCGACTACGCCGAAGCTGAACTTGCCGCCCAGCGCGAGGCCGAGGCTACCGAGGGCGGACGGGGACACGCCGCGTGAGGCAAGGACAGGTCTGGCAGTTCGAGCGGGACCGTTCGGCCAAAGAGGATGATCCTCGCACGCCATACCGCGTTGTCGTCAGTGCCGACTACCGGTTGCCTCCGGAGCGCCGGTGGGTCCTCACAGCCCCCATTGTGTCCACGCTGGAGGTCGACACCCCGGTTGCCGTCCGGCTCCAGCCTGGCGACCCCGTCAAGGGGTTCATCCGTGCCGACGAGGTAACCCGCACCTATGTGCCGTGGCTGACCGGCCCAGTAGGAATGATCACCGTGGCCACGCGCGATGCGCTCGCCGCGGCACTCCGCACCGAGATGGATCTCTGAACCCCAGCCGGGTAGTGCGCTGACCGCCGACCACGGCCATGACTGTGCGATGCCCACTTGACCTCGACTCTGATTGAGGTCTTAGCGTCGTCTGTGATGAGACCTTCCGGAAAAATCGGTCGCCGCCGCGCTACGGTGCGGTCAGGATTGTCAGGATTGTCAGGATTGTCAGGATTGTCTGCCAGGCTGAGCTGACCGACACGAAAGGAGGAGATAGGTGATGAACCACGCGATCTGGGCCGAGGGTCTGGTCAAGCACTTCGCCGAGACCACTGCCCTGGACGGGGTGGATCTTGCCGTCCGCACCGGCACCGTTCTCGGCGTGCTCGGCCCGAACGGTGCGGGTAAGACCACCGCCGTCCGCGTCCTGGCCACCCTGCTGCAGCCGGACGCCGGGCACGCCACGGTCGGCGGCTACGACGTGGTCCGCAACGCCCACCAGGTGCGCCAGCTGATCGGGCTGACCGGGCAGTACGCCTCAGTCGACGAAGCCCTCACCGGCATGGAGAACCTGCAGCTCATCGGAAGGTTGCTCGGGCTGCCGCGACACGAGGCCAAGCATCGCGCTCGCGAGCTGCTCACGAGGTTCGGCCTCACCGACGCGGCGGGACGGGCAGCGAGGACCTACTCCGGCGGTATGCGCCGCAGGCTCGACCTGGCGGCGAGCCTCGTTGGCCGTCCGCAGGTGCTCTTCCTCGACGAGCCGACCACGGGGCTGGACCCGCGCAGCCGCCTGGACCTGTGGGGCCTGCTGCGCAACCTGGTGTCCGACGGCGTCACGGTGCTGCTCACCACCCAGTACCTGGAAGAGGCCGACGAGCTCGCCGATGATATCGCGGTCATCGACCACGGCCGGGTCATCGCGACCGGGACGCCGGAGGAGTTGAAGGCCACCACCGGCGCGCGATCCCTCGTCGTGCGACCGGCGGATGACGCGGACCTGCCCGTGGTGGCCTCCGTGGTGGGCGCGCTGGCCGGTGTCGCGCCGGAGGTGGCAGACCAGTTGGTGACGGCGCCGGTCACCGATTCCGCGGTGCTGCCGGCCGTGGTCCGCCGGCTCGACGACGCCGGGGTAACCATCACCGAACTGACATTGCGCAACTCCAGCCTGAACGAGGTGTTTCTCTCGCTGACCGGGCATCCGGCGGAGGACATCGCGCAGACCCAGGAGACCGAAGGGGCTCTCACATGACCGCGACGATCGCGACCACACCTCCCACCCGGGAACTGGCTTCCAGGGTCGGTCCCGTCGACGGGCTGCGGCAGACGATGACGCTCGCGTGGCGTTCCCTGACGCAGATCAGGCACAACCCGTGGGAGCTGTCGGACTTCAGCATCCAGCCGATCATGTTCGTGCTGCTGTTCACCTACGTGTTTGGCGGTGCGATCTCGGGATCACCCGGCAAGTACCTGACCTTGGCGCTGCCCGGGATCATCGTGATGAACATGTTCTTCGTCGCCACGTATGTCGGCATGGGTTTCAACACTGACCTGACCAAGGGCGTGTTCGACCGGCTGCGCTCCCTGCCGCTCGCGCGCTGGGCTCCGCTGACCGGCCGCATCGTCGCGGACCTGGTGAAACAGGTCTGGTCGATTGTGCTGCTGTTCGGTGTTGGATCGATCCTCGGGTTTCGGGTCGGCACCTCGGCGGTCGCCGCCCTGGCGGCGGTCGCGCTGATCCTGGTGTTTGCGCTCGCGTTCTCCTGGGTGTTTGTGCTCGTCGGGGTGCTCGCCAAAGACCCGGAGAAGGTGCAGATCTTCAGCTTCACCGTGCTGTTCCCGCTCACATTCGTCAGCAACGTCTTCGTGCCCACCCACACCATGCCGGGCTGGCTGCAGCCGATCGTGAACGTCAACCCGGTGACGCTGCTCGCCGATGCGTCCCGCGGGCTCATGGTCAGCGGGCCCGCTGCAGGGCCGGTCCTCGGGTCGTTGCTGTGGGCAGCCGTGATCATGGCCGTCTTCGCTCCGCTGTCGTTGCGGGCACTCAAGCGCCGGGTATGAGCGAGCCGACACCTGCACGAGATCTTGCCGGGAGGCTGGTCGAGGCGGGGACTAGGATGGGGCGATGAGCGAGAATGCGCTCGACTTGGAGCTTGTGGTATCCGAGGACGGGGAAGTGACGATCCCCCCCTCAGCGCTGGCCCGGCTGTCGGCGGCTGTGCCCGGCCAGCGCGTCCGAGTGCGCATTGAAAGGGCCTCCACGGCTCGCCGGACATTGCTCGGCGCATTCGCCAAGCCCGGCCGGCCCACGCTGACTATCGACGACTTCGACGCCATCTCCGATGAGCTCTGGGCCGGAAGCGGCTACGGCCGCGACTGAGGCGGCGAACTGGGACCGGTCGTCCGTCGTCGCAGACACCCACGTCTTCGTCTGGTACGCGACCGCTCCGAGCATGCTCTCGATGACAGCCCTCCGGCTCCTGGAGAACGCCGTCGCCGCCAGGCAGTCCATTGTCATCGCGGCCGTCTCGCTGATCGAACTCGTCTACATCGCGAGGTGATGTCGTAACGCTCGAAGGCATCCACATATCGGGCGAGCAGTGTCCGCTGGTCGGCGTCCATCGGAGCCGAGCCGGAGGCGCCGGCGTCGCTGACGCCGCGAGTCGCGAGGGTGGCTCGGGCGCGTTGCAGCGCGCTGTTGACCGAGGTCACGGTGGTCTCCAGCAACTTCGGCCACCTCGGTTGCCTGCCAGCGCAGCACCTCCCGCAGGATCAGCAC
>JBOHFW010000042.1:0-8355 GCA_050699835.1 Pseudonocardiaceae bacterium
GGTCGGGGCCGTGCTATGGCTGCGGGCCCGGTCCTACGCCAACGGCAGCCAGGCCGTCGCACTGGTGATCAGCGGGATGGTGGCGATTGCCGGGCTGCTGACCGGGCTACTGGCGACAGCCGGTCAGCCCGCCTCGCTGCTGGTCGGCTTCGTAGGCCTGCTGGGTCTGGCGGCGCTGGCCCTGTTCCTTGGCGTGGTCGTGCCGCGCCGCCGGTTCTCCCCGGTGGCGCGCCGCTCGGTCGACGTGGTCGAAGCGGTTCTCATCGCCTCGGTACTCCCGCTGGCGCTGGGTGTGCTGGACCTCTACAACACGTTCCGGGCGCTGTGAGGGCGACTGTTAGTCAGCGCCGAAGGCTGCTGGTAGTCGTCGCGGCTGCGCTGCTGTGCCTGGCCGGGCCGGTGGCCGCCGCTCAGCCCGGTGGCCGGCCACCGGGTGTGCCCCCTGCGGTGGACGCGGCAGCGGTGCCCTCCCCCGCCAGCGTGAACTCCATGCCCTACGTCGTGGACAACACCGTGACCCGGCAGACCGGCCCGGTCGAGCTGCTGGCACCCTGCCAGCAGCAGGTCACTGGAGACCCGCGACAGCTCGCGGCCGAGCCGGCTGCGCAACGCCGGCTGCGGATCCGGCAAGCCCAGCAGTTCGCCACCGGCCGTGATCAACGGATCGCCGTGATCGACAGTGGGGTGCAGCCACATCCCCGGCTGGCCGGTCGGCTGATCGACGGCGGGGACTACATCGAGAACCGCAGTGGGCTGTTCGACTGCGACGGTCATGGCACCGTGGTCGCTGGTGTGATCGCTGCCTCGCCCGACCCGGCCACCCGGTTCATCGGGGTGGCCCCCGCTGCCCAGGTGCTGGCCATCCGCCAGGCCAGCACGTTCTACTCGGTGCCGCTGCGCCAGCTCGACACGGGTGAGCAGATCCGCAGCCCCATGGCGGGGGACACCGTGAGCATGGCGCGAGCCGTGATGCGCGCGGTACAGCTCGGCGCCACCGTGATCAACATCTCCGAAGCGGCGTGCTTCCCTGCCGAACCGGACCAGGTCAACGCGCCGGACCTGCAGGCCGCCGTGCACTATGCGGTGGAGCACAACGTCGTCGTCGTGGTAGCCGCCGCCAACATCGGCACCGCCTGTAAGCAGAACAGCCGCGGGCCGGTCACCACGATCTCCTCGCCGGGCTGGTTCGACGAGGACGTGCTCACCGTCGCAGCCACCGACGGCGATGGCGAGCCAGCGGATTTCTCGATCCGCGGACCATGGGTCGATGTAGCCGCGCCGGGCACCGGCGCGATCTCCCTGGCGGCCGGGCGAGCTGGGCTGACCAGCGAACTCGTCGACGTCCGCGGTGAACCACGCGCGCTCCACGGCACCAGCTTCGCCACACCGTACGTTGCCGGACTCGCCGCGCTGGTCCGCGATCGGTACCGGCACCTGAGCGCGCGCCAGGTGATGCACCGCATCGAACGAACCGCGCAGCGCACCGCCGGCGCTGGCGGGCACAACGAGGCTCTGGGCTACGGCATGATCGACCCGGTCGCTGCGCTCACCGCGGTCCTGCCCGATGAACACCCCGCCCAGCCCCAACCCGCTCTCCCCACCCCCCTAGACGCCCTAGTACCACCACCCCCAGACGACTCGACCCCCCGCGCGGTCGCCCTGATCGGCTCCGCGACCGCCCTGTCGCTGCTGGCCCTCACCGTCCTCATCACCCACATCCTCCGACGCCACGACCGCATTCAGCGGGCTCAGCGGAGTTAATCAGCCTGGTTTTGCCCCGCTGAGCCCGCTGAATGCGATGGGGGTGTCGCTTTCCCGGAGCTGACCGTCGGGGGTGAAGGTCAGGTAGCGGTCGAAGGAGTGGGCGGCGAACCAGCGGTCGTGGGTGACGGCTACGACGGTTCCGTTGAAGGTTTCCAGGGCGTCTTGCAGGGCCTCGGCGGAGATGAGATCGAGGTTGTCGGTGGGCTCATCGAGCAGCAGCAGATTCGCTCCGGATAGTTCCAGCAGCAGGATCTGGAAACGGGCTTGCTGCCCCCCGGAGAGGGTGTCGAAGCTCTGCTGCGCGCAGTACGCCAGTTCGTAGCGGCCAAGGACCCGGCGGGCGTCCTCGTCGGGAATCCCGGACCGGTGCTCGTCACCTCGGTGCAGGATCTCCAGCAGGGTGCGTCCCGTCAGCTCCGGATGCTCGTGGGTCTGCGCGAACCAACCGGGACGTACCCGAGCACCGAGCCGGGCCTTACCGGTGTGAGCCACCGGTGGAACGGCCACGTCACTCACCGGACGATGCTCAGGTTCCGGGTCGCTGCCGCCGGCCGCCAGCAGTTGGAGGAAATGTGTCTTGCCCGAACCATTGGCGCCGAGCACGGCCACCCGATCGCCGTACCAGACCTCCAGGTCGAAGGGTTGCATCAGCCCCGTCAACCCGAGGTTCTCGCAGATGACGGCGCGCTTACCGGTGCGGCTGCCCCGTAGCCGCATCTGGACATTCTGCTCTCGGGGAAGCTTTTCCGGCGGGCCGGCCTCCTCGAACTTTCGTAACCGGGTTTGGGCGGCGTGGTAGCGCGAGGCCATGCCGTCGTTGTAGGCGGCTTTCTGCTTGTAGAACAGCACCAAGGCCTTCAGCTTGGCGTGCTCCTCATCCCAGCGTCGGCGCAGCTCGTCCAGCCGGGCGAAACGATCCGCGCGCGCTTGCTGGTAGCTGGCGAACGAGCCGCCATGAACCCACGCGGTATTTCCCGCGGCACCCAACTCAACGGTGATGATCCGGTCGACGGCCCGGGCGAGCAGTTCGCGGTCGTGCGAGACCAGCAGCACGGTCTTGGGCGAATCCAGCAGCGACTGCTCCAGCCACAGCTTGCCCGGCACATCCAGGTAGTTGTCCGGCTCGTCGAGCAGCAGCACCTCGTCCGGGCCGCGCAGCAGCGCCTCCAGCGCCAGCCGCTTCTGTTCCCCGCCGGACAGCGTGCGCACCTCGCGCCACTTGGTCGCGTCGAATCCGACACCCAGGGCCGCCGAGCAACACTGATCCCAGATCACCTCCATGGCGTAGCCGCCGGCATCGACGTAGCCGGCCAGCGCCGAGGCGTACCGCAGCTGGGTGGGTTCGTCATCGACGTCCATCAGGGCGAGCTCAGCGGCGTCGAGATCGTGCACCGCCGCGCAGAGTCCGGATGGTGCCACCGAAGCGAGGAGCTCATGCACCGTGGTGGCGTCCTGAATACGGCCCACGAACTGGGGCATGACCCCCAGACCGCCGGCACTCGACACCGTGCCGGAGCCCGGGGCGAGCTCACCCGAGATGATCCTCAGCAGAGTGGTCTTACCGGCGCCGTTCGCGCCGATGAGGGCAACCTTGCGCCCCTCCCCCACCCGGAAGCTGACCTCATTCAGCAAAACCCGCCCATCAGCCAGCGTGAAACCCACCGAGTTGACATCCACAAATCCCACCGCGCCACTACTCCACCCCTACCCACTCCCCGTCAACACCTTTTCCTCGCGCCGCGACTCGCATTCAGCGGGCTTTAGGGGTTTGGGGTGAGGAGGTCGGGGTCGAGGGAGTCGCCGATGGGGAGCAGGGCCAGGATGGGCTCGGGGGCGGGGGCGGGGGTTTCGCCTAGGCCTAGGGAGCGGGCCACCTCGATGGAGGGCACGCCGTGGCGGAATCCCTGGTCGGTCACCAGCCAGATCGCGCCACTGCCGGAGCGCTGCCCTGGCACCACCCCGCGGACCAGCGCCCCTTTGGTCGGGTGGAGGAAGACGAAATCCGCGGTCTGGCTACTCACCGCAGGAGAAGGAATCGCGACCGGGCTCTGACCGTTGGCCAGCGGCAGCCCCTCCGGGTTGAGGGTGATCACTGCGGGTTGGTTGGGATCCTGCCAGGTGAGGCAGACGGTCGATGCATCGGTGTTCTTTAGGATCTGCGGGACCCGCGCGGGAAAGCCATCGAAGTCCAGCTGGCTTTCCACCGGCGCTTCGGGCACCCGCGCAATGGCCTCGGGAGTGACGGTGGTGGGCTCCGGACTCTTGCTGCGCTGGTAGCGGATCAGATCAACCACCGCCGGCTCCACCAGCTGCTTGCCCTCGGGCAGCAGCAGGAAGTAGGAGTCCCGGACGCCCTTCATCCGCACCACATCGCCGACCTGAGCACCGGGAAGCTCGGGGAAGGGTCGGGCGGGTGGGATGACCGGCAGCGTAAGCGGGCGGCCCTCCGGGATCGCGTTGAGCAGGTTCGCGCTGACCTTACGCGGCACCACGTTGCCCAACCGGTAATAGTTCTGGATCGCCGACTCACGTGGGTCGATCCGGGCGCGCCCCGCACGCCACACGAGGTAGGTGACCCCGGTGTTCGGCTCCGCGACAAGCAAGGCCTGGTCGTCGGTGAGCGGGCGGGTCGCGGGCGCTCGCTCCTGCACGAGAACGGTGGTGGAGGGCTGCGGTCCGGGAGCGTCGCATACCGACCAGACACCCTTGATCAGATTTTCCGGGGCCGGCAGCGGTGGGGCGCCGGGGAGCCCGGTAGCCGGCAACCGGCCGAGGTTGGCCAACGCAGTGTCCGCGACCCGCTGCGCTGCCGGTGCCTCTCGGCCCGGTGCGATCGCCGCCACCAGCAAGCGCGCCGACGTCACATTCGGTACCGGGATGAGTTTGAGCGGGTCGCCCTGCACCACGAAAACCGCCCCGGATGGATCGCCGATCACGATCTCGTTCGCACTGACGTCACTGGTCGGGCTGAACCTGCCGACCACGAAGAACGCCGCCAACCCGAACATACCCAAGATCAGGCCGACCGCCGTCGCCCGCAGGTGGTGGCGCATCGGCTCGTGCAGCATCACCGCGTCCTTGCGAACCAGAGCCGACTGCATCCGGCGGAGCATGAACCGGTAGGCCTGCACCTGCGAGGTGGTGGTCGGATCCGTGGACATCGGGTACCTGCCGCTCTTCCCTGGGCGCTACGGTGCGGCACGATAGCGAATCGCCATCGGCGGACCATCACGTCTGTCTTGTCGCGGAGGCGCAGCGATGACCGCAGTACAGGCTGCAGCGCAGCAGCGGCCACCGGAGCCAGTCAGCGCGTCGCGGGCCACGGTGCGGGCCCGGTTGCGCTCGAGCGGTGCACGCCTGGGTCCGCTGCCCGTCGTCAACCTGGTGGTGCTGGAGATCGGGCTGGGGCTGGCGCTGCTCGCCCTGGACACCGCGCTGTGGTGGGCGGCGCTGTTCCTGCTGCTGATCGCGGTGCCACTAGCGCTCGGGCGCTGGCAAGGTCGCTGGCTGGTGCGGTGGCTTCAGCTCGCCACTCGCTACCTGGTGCGCTCGCACGCCCGCAGCGTCACCAGTCCGGACCCCACCGACGATCCCCGGATAGCCCTGCTTCGCCTGCTGCTCCCGGACCTCACCATCGCCCACGGCACCGACCGCCAGCGCGAACCAGTGGGGTTCGCCTGGCAGCACGGCACCTGGACCGCAGTACTGGAAGTGGATGCCACCTCATCGATGATCACCCCCGTCGGCGGCACCGCCAACCTGCCACTCGGGGCGCTCGCCTCCTGCCTGGAAGACCGCGGGGTGGTGCTGGACGGGATTCAGGTGATCTGGCACTGCTACCCGGGCAGCGCCGCCTTACCGTCGTCGTCCCCGGCGCTGCGCTCCTACCTGGAGGTGCTGGGTCCGTTGCCGGCAGCCGCCCGCCGCACCACCTGGATCGCGGTGCGGCTGGACCCCCGCCGCTGCCCGGATGCGATCGCCGAACGCGGTGGCGGGGTGACGGGCTGTCACCGGGCGTTGATCGGTGCGCTGTCCCGGGTGCGCGCAACCCTGGAGTCCCGGGGCATGCCGACCCGGCCACTGGACGCGGACCAGCTGCTGCGGGCTGGGATCTCCGCCGCTGAGCTGTCCGCGGCCGCCGGCACTGGGCAGCCAGTGGCGCTGTATGAAGGGTGGACGGCGGTCACCGCCGCCGGGGTGGGGCATGCCAGTTACGCCGTCATCGGCTGGGGGACCACGGGTGCCGTGCACAACCTCGATGCGCTGACCGGGGTGCGCGCGCTGTCCACCACGATGGCCCTGTCGATCTCTCCGGGGGAGGACGGCGAGGTCGGGCTGCGCGGACTGGTTCGGCTCAGCGCCCGCAACCCCGCCGAGCTCGAGGCGGCCGACGGCCGGTTGCGAGCAGTCTCGAAACGGCTCGGTGTGGCGCTGAGCCCGCTGGGCGGGCTCCAGGTCGCCGGGCTGGCCGCGACGCTGCCGCTGGGTGCATCCGGATGAGCCGGACCCTGGGTGAGGGCAGCGCCGCGGTGGCGCCAGAATTCCTGGTCGCGCCTGATCTGCTCGACGCGGTCAGCCCCTCGGCAGATCGCGGGGGCATGGTGCTGGGGTGTGGACCCTACAACGAACCGCTGAGCGTGTCGGTGCTGCGCCCGCAGCCCACCCGGCTGGTTCTCGTCGGCGGCCTCTACCTCGCCCGCCAGGTCGCGTTGCGAGCGATGGCCACCGGCGCCTGGGTCGTCATCGCCACCGGCCGCCCCGCCGCCTGGCAAGTACTCGCCCACGCCGCCGGGGTGGGACCCGATGGGCGTCCCGCGCCGCTGGTGCAGATCCGGCAGCTGGCGCCCCTCGAGCTGCCCCGGGCCTCGGAGGACGCTCCGCTGCTGGTGGTACACGACGGCGGCGCCGTACCGCAGGAGCTGTTCCCGCCGCGCTCATCGTGGCAGACCACGCTGTACGTGCTGCCCTACCTGCACCCGCAGGCCGGTGGCACCGCCAGCAACGCCGATCTGGTGCTGCTCCAGCGGCTGCCGGCCGAACAAGCGCAGCTGGCCGCGCAGATCTGGCAGCTGCCGCCGCCCCTGGCGGCGCAACTGTCGGGGTTGAGCGACGACAGCGTGGTGGCGTTGGGTCTCAACCTATGGCTGCCGCTGCGCCTGGTCACCACACCCGCAGAACGCGAGATCCTCGGCCCGGTGCGGCCGGGCGACTGATGCGTCGGCCAGCCCGCTCGCCCCACCGTGTGATCACGAACGCGATGAGTCACATCTGGCTCGTCTGAGTTTCATCCTGAGCCATCGTGGGCATGTCTACGAAACCCCAAACCTGCCCTGATGTGAAGAGGGTGTAGACATGGACACCATGAGCCAACGCAGGGAGGTGAAACCCGGAAGCTCCGCGGCTGCCGATCGGAGACGCGACATCGCGCTGCTGCTGATCCGCGCAGTGGTCGGTGTCGTGTTCATCGCCCACGGTGCGCAGAAGTTGTTCGGCGCGTTCGGGGGACCTGGTCTCGCCGGGACGGCCGAGTCCTGGGCGGGGTTGGGTCTTCAACCCGCGAACGTGTTCGCCCTCATCGGCGGGATCGCGGAGTTCGGCGGGGGTTTGCTGATGCTCGCCGGCTTGCTCACTCCGGTGGCGGCGCTCACCATCGTCGGCGTGATGATCGGGGCGATCGCGCTGGTCACTGGCGCGAAGGGCTTCTTCATCCAGAACGAGGGCTACGAGTACAACCTCGTCCTCATCGTCC
Organism: Pseudonocardiaceae bacterium; assembly: GCA_050699835.1. GTDB lineage: Bacteria > Actinomycetota > Actinomycetes > Mycobacteriales > Pseudonocardiaceae. The sequence continues at coordinate 7,514 of JBOHFW010000042.1, forward strand.
TCGCAGTGGCGGTGGCCATCGCGGGGCCGGGGCGGCTGAGTCTCGACCACGGGCTCGGTCTGCCCTGGGCCAGAGCTGACCGCGGCCGTTCGTAGCTCGGACGCCCCGCTACGGGTCGGCGCCGCGAACGACCCGCAGAGCGCGGGTCTGGGTGGCGCGGGTGGCAAGGTGGTCGTCGTCGGGGTAGTCCACGCCGATGAGGGTGAGACCGTGCGGCGGTGCCACCGTCACTTCGCTGGCGCGCGTGGTGTGGCGCAGCAGCTCAACGGGCCAGTCTGGGCCGCGCCGGCCGTCGCCCACCGCCAGTAGGGCACCCACCAGACTGCGCACCATGGAATGGCAGAACGCGTCCGCTGTGACCTCTGCGCTCAGCAGGTACGGGCCCTCACGAGTCCATTCCAGCCGCTCCAGACTGCGTACCGTGCTGGCACCCTCCCGATGACGGCAGAAGGCGGCGAAGTCGTGCTCGCCAAGCAGCGGCCTGCTCGCCGCGGTCATCGCCGCATCGTCGAGACGACGGTGGTGGCTCGCCGTGTCATGACGACGCAGCGGATCGACGCCCCACGGCGCGTCGCAGATCCGGTACCGGTAGTGGCGCCGCAACGCGGAGAACCGGGCGTCGAAAGCGGGCGGCACCTGGCGCGCCGCAGGCACCCGCAGATCAAGGGGCAGCAGCCGGTTGAGTCGGTGAGCGAGTTGATCAGGCGTCAACGCACCGGGCGGCAGATCGAGATGGGCAACCTGGCCGGTAGCGTGCACCCCGGCATCGGTGCGCCCAGCGACGGTGAGAGTGGCCTGCACCCGGATGAGGGTCGCCAGCGCTTCCTCGAGCACTCCCTGGA
>JBOHFW010000043.1:0-10292 GCA_050699835.1 Pseudonocardiaceae bacterium
CTGGGTGCTCAAGCCCCGGTCCTGGGGCCTGGAGCAGTACTCAAGTCGGTGTACTGGTTCGTGCATCACTGATCACACACCGTTTCCACGGATTCGCCACGCTGCGGTTACGCTGAGGTCGCCACGCTGGCAGCGTCACTGGGGAAGAGTTGAGGGAATGACCCGTGAACCAGAAGAGCTTGTCGAGATGCGCCGCGCTCTGGGCGCGCAGCTGGCGGCCTTTCGCCAGGCAGCGAGGTTGACCCAGGACCAGATCGCCAGGGTCACGTTCTGTGACCGGTCCACGGTGGCGCATATTGATGAAGGGCCGGTCCCGTGCGAGCGAGCGGTTCTGGACGGTGGCCGATGAACTCTGTGCTGCCGACGGCGCGCTGCTTGCCGCGTTTCACGCCTTGGAGCAGGCCAGGCAGGACCATGAGGTGCGAACCCGGGAGACGCAGCTAGCGCAAGCACGGGCTAAAGCAGACGCATTGCGGGCGACGGCAGCTCCGCAGTTAGTGCACAATGCTGACGTAGCGGGCACGGTAGGGGAGGAGACGGCTGACGGGGGAGACCAGATAGCCGAGCAGCTCGTGACGCTGCTGTGTGAGTTGGTGGGTGCGATGAACCGTCGAAAGCTACTCCAACTACTGAGGTCGGCGGTCGGGACCGCTGTCGCCTCGTCTGCCCTCGCCGATCTGGACCCCGAGGAGCGGGTGCGCCTGGTTCGGGCCATCGGCTCGCCGAGCCGAGTGGACGAACAGGTCATCGACCACATCGACGGCATTCTCCAGTACTGCAAGCGGCAGCAGGATGCTCTTGGATCGCGCGCGGTGCTGAATACAGTGCTCGGGCAGCGAAATCTGGTTCATGATCTCCTCGCGGAATGCCCCGCTACGCTTCGCCCTCGTCTTCTCTCGACCTACAGCAATATGTCCACTTCGGTCGGATTATATTACTTCGATTTCAATGAGTTCGATCGAGCCTGGTACTACTTCGACCAGGCGCGTGCTGCCGCGCAGGACGCTGGTAACACCGAACTCAGTATCTATGCACTGTGTCAGATGAGCTATGTCGCGGGCTGGCATCGCAAGACCCATACCGCGATCGACACGGCTGGGGCCGCGCGCAATCTGCTTGTCGTCAGGACCGGTGATCCGCTTATGCGTGCCTGTGTTGCGGACGCGACTGCCAAGGCGTATGCGATCGACGGTCAGTACACGGCGTCGATGGTCGAGATGGAGGCGGCCCAGAGTAGTCTGGCATCGGCTGGGCAGGTGCCTGCTGAATCGCCGGCATATTGGTATAATGAGGGATTGCTCGCCTGTGAAAAGAGTTACTGTTTGGTGCGGCTGGGCAAGCCACAGGATGCGGTCGTCGCCGCCAATACTGCGCTGGAGCTGTTCGGCAACTCCGCTATGCGTAGTGTGAATAGTGTGGCTTCCTGCAGGCTTTTCTTGGGCAACGCGCACCTGCAATCAGGTGGGATCGAGGAGGCAGCGCGGGTGGTGGGTGACGCCGCCGAGCTTGCCGCCAAGACTCGTTCGGTGCGGTTGGTGACGGAACTGCGCATGACGCGCGAGAGGATGCAGCCGTGGCAGGGCACCCAGGCCGTCTCGGTACTGGATGACCAGTTGACGGCGTACGGTCTGGCGCCCGCAACGATCGTATAGCCGTCGGCGAAATCCCCTCGTTGCACGTGTCGCCCGGACGGGTGGGGTGTGACCCCTCGTGCGGGGACTGTTACCCGATGCGATGGCATGGCATTGTGCAACGCGATGCTTCCTAGTCGGCAGAAACACCTCAATCAGGCCCTGATGCGGATTCCGCGACGCGCGGAGAGCACGGACCGTTCCACCCTGGCCATGACGTTCGTCACGGCTGGGTCGTTCTCCGCCATGCTGCACTCGACAGACCATCAGATCCTGTACGGGCGCCGGGGAACCGGGAAGACCCACGCTCTGCTCTACTTGAGCGATCTGATCGAACGCGCCGGTGATGTGGCGGTGTACCTCGACCTGCGCACTATCGGCTCAGCCGAGGGCATGTACACCGACAGCAGCCTGAGCCCTACCGTTCGCGGAACCCACCTGCTGGTGGACACCCTCGAAGCGATCCACGACGCATTGCTCGTGGTGGCGTTCGCCGGCGAGATTGGCGACCAGGACAGCCTGCTGCTGGCGCTGGACGCGCTGGCGGAGGCGGCCACCGCCGTCCAGGTCATCGGTGAGGTGCAGCAGGAGACCACTGTCGGTGGCTCGGCCGAATCTTCGGCGGGCATCGAGTTGACCGCGTCACCGAAAGCCGCCGTGTCGGCGACGCAACGCCAGTCGACCACGGCAGAGAGCCGGTTGCGGCGCACCGGGATCGAGCAGCATCACGTCGTGTTCGGGCCACTTAGCCGGGCTCTGCGCGGCATTGCCAGCGCGTTGGGCCCCGCGCGATTGTGGTTGCTGCTGGATGAATGGAGCAGTGTCCCGCTCGACCTCCAGCCGCTGCTGGCGGATCTGCTGCGGCGCAGTGTTCTCCCGACTGCGGGTATCACAGTCAAGATCGCGGCGATCGAGCGTCGTTCGCGATTCAGCCAGCCATCGAGCAACGGTGATTACATCGGTATTGAGGTGGGCGCCGACGCGGCCTCCGCCGTCAGTCTCGACGATTTTATGATTTTCGAAAATGGCCGCAGTCGTGCCCAGGAGTTCTTCGGGCAGTTATTCTACAACCACGCCAGTACGCCACTGTCCAGAATGATCGTCCAGCCGCCGTCGGACGTCAACAGTTTCCTTGAGGACACTTTCCGTCGTAACGCCTTCCCCGAGCTGGTGCGCGCGGCGGAGGGCGTGCCCCGCGACGCGATCAACATCGCGGCGCTGGCCGCGCAGCATGCCCACAACGAGCCGATCGGCCTGCCAGATATCCGCCGGGCGGCCCGGGACTGGTATCTGCGCGACAAGCAGACCGCGATCAATGCGAACCAGCCGGCCCGCCATATGCTGCGGTTACTGATCGACGAGGTGGTGGGCCGGCGGCGCTCCCGCACCTTCCTGCTCGACCAACTCGCCGCGCGGCACGAGACGATCGACGAGCTCTACGACGCGCGCCTGCTGCACGTGCTGCGCCGCGGCATCGCGGACCGGAAAAGTCCGGGCATGCTCTATGACGGTTTCGCCATCGACTACGGCTGCTACGTCGGCCTGCTCATCGACGGCAATATAGCCCGGCCCCGCGATCGTGGCGGATGGCTGAAATCGCCCACCGGCGTCCCACCGGACGAGTTCAGCCCCGCCCGGGAAGCCGTCCACCTGGCCACCCTCGAATGATCCAGCTACCTTGCAAGATCTCCTGCGTTGGATGCTCATGCCTGACTCTGCTGGTATCCCTGGGCCTCGGATCAGTGCTCGGGTGCTCCTGCTGGACCAGACCGACCGCGTGCTCCTCCTGCACGCCTGCGATCCGGAGGAGCCCGACCACCATTGGTGGGAACTACCTGGCGGCGGCGTTGACCTGGGCGAGACGCTCGAGCAGGCCGCGATCCGTGAGCTCGCTGAGGAGACCGGCATCGTGCTGGCAGAAGTCGGTCCCTGCGTGTGGATTCGCGAGATCCGATTCCGTTACCGCAACCGTGACCACCACAACCGCGATCACGCCTTTCTGGCCCGTCCTGCCCGTACCACACCAACCACGCGCCCCACACCCACTGACGAGGAGCGAGCATGTTTGCTGGGTCAACGATGGTGGAGCCACCCTGAGTTGCTCGAGTGCCGGGACAAGCTGGAGCCTCCCGCCCTACCGGCCCTGCTGGGTGACATCCTGGTTGGTCAGCTGGCTTCACCCGTGCTCCTGTACCACTAGCTAGACCGCGGCAGCCGGTGCAACTGCACCTGGCCGAGTCGCCCGTCAATGATCTCGGTGGTCATCCAGCTGCAGGTCGGCTCGCGGCGCCGGTCGGTCGGGGAGCCCGGGTTCAGCAGTCGCAGACCGGTCGGGGCGAGGGTGTCCCACGGGATGTGGCTGTGGCCGAAAACCAGCACATCGGTGTCCGGGAACTGGGTGGCGCAGCGCGCTTCCCGGCCGGTGGCTGGTCCGGTGTCATGGATGACGGCCAGCCGCACGCCGTCCAGTTGGGCCGTCGCGACCTCCGGCAATCGCGCCGATAACGACGGCCCGTCATTGTTGCCGACCACCCCGATCAGCCGGTCCACCCGGGCCAGCAACGCATCCAGGAGCTCGACGCACACCCAGTCCCCGGCGTGCACGACGACGTCGGCCTCGTCCACTGCGTGCCACAGCTGCTCGGGCAGATCCCGGGCGCGCTTCGGGACGTGCGTGTCGGCCATCAGCAGGAGCTGCATGATCCTCTCGTTCCCGAGGGCTCGGTATGCACACTAGGCGCCTGGCTATGGCCGCAGCTCGCTCGACATGCGGGCGGATCGCTGCGGTGCGACCATTGAGAAGCGGGGCGGCGTTGTGCTCACCCCAACGGCGCAGAACGCTGCCCAGGCCGTCAAAGGAGGCCATCATGCTCGCCATCGTCGCCGCCGTCCTGTTCGGCATCGCACTCATTCTCGATATCGCCGGACTCGCGCTCGGTCCGCTCGGCCCCTCTGCCTTCATGCTGGCCGGCCTGCTGTGCCTCGCTCTGCAGCTCGCCGGAGTCGGCGCTGGCTCCTTCCGCCGCAGCCGAGTCTGACCCGCTTGCCCGCGTTCGCGCTTGAGCCGCGCCCGGCGAGTCGGGTAGGTGTGATCGAACGGGTGTTCTAGAGTCTGCGCCTGTGCAGCAGGTGTCGTTGTTCTCGGCTCAAGCCAGTGCGGCCGGTCTGGATGATCTGGCTGGTCTGCTCTGTGCCCAGGGTCAGGTGCACGGGTTCGGGCGGGGAACCGCTGCCCGGGTGTCGATCGTGGTCGCCGAGCCGTGGCGGGCCCTCGAGATCGTGCGGGTCTGTGCGGAGCGTGGGTTGTCCGCCGAGTGGGGCAGCACCCAAGAGGACCGCTACGGGGTACGCACCGCGTTGGTGGTCGGCTTGTTGCCGCTGGCCAGCGCGTGGACTCGGGGCGCGGTGAAGGCAGTACCCAACGGATGGCAGCCCAGCGGTGCAGCGCTGCGGCTGTGGGTTCTGGCGGCCGGGGTACCGGATGACCGCGGCTACCTGCTGCGGTTGGATCCCCGTGCCCCGGACACCCACCCGCCGCTAGCGGCAGCACTGGCCACGGCCGGTCTGGCGGCTAGGTTGCTCGACTCGCGAACCACCGGGCCCAGGCTTCGGGTGTCGGGCCGCCGGCGGATGTCCCGGCTTGCTGAGCTGGTCGGAGAGGCCCCGCAGGGTGCTCCCGCCGGGCACTGGCCAGCTGATTGACACGGTCAGGCTTGGTTCCTTTCCAGCACACTGCTCCAGCGCGTGTCGGGATTGTCCTCACGCCAGCTTCGCAGCCGTATCTCGATCTCTCGGGCCACCTCGTGGCGGTGCCGTCCGTGTCGCATGAGCCACGTGATCGCGCGAAGCTCCCAGAGTCGGCGGTAGATCCGGTAGCCATTCCAGGCGCGCACGTCGAAGCCGTAGGCATCGGTGAAATCCCGGTAGTGGCGTTCGGGCAGGCCGAAGCGAGTGACGGTGACAGCGGTGTCGATCAGGTCCCATTCCCGTGGTCCGATGGCCACCCGCTCCAAGTCGATGAACACCGGATCACCGGCGCGGAGCAGCACGTTGCCCACCTCGGCTTGGCCGTGGATGACACCGGCTGGCAAGACTGGCTCGACGTGGTCGAGCTCAGCCGTGATCCGCTCAGCGCAGTCTGTGAGCATCGTCAGATCTGCTTGCGGGTAGTGACCGGGCAGCCGCGCCAACCGCCGGTTGGCTGAGGCGAGTGGTCGCCATGGTTCGAGGGAAAGCGCCAGCTGGGCAGTGCACTGATGGAACGTGCGCAGCAGCCGGCCGAATGGCTGGTAGATCCGGTCCCGGTCGGGTTCTTCGAGTCGCTCCCAGACCGTGCCCAGACAGTCGTGGGCGTCGAGAGGTTGCCGCGGGGCGAGTTCGGCGAGGTGGACCGTGGGCACATCGAGTCGAGCGAACTCGCGGGCCAGGTCGATCTCCTGCTGCACGTCGGCTCTGCTGGTGCTCGGCGGCGTGACCCGCAGGACGCAGGCCTGGCCAAGGGCGAAGACGGCGTTACTGCCGAAGCGCAGCAGCTCCCCGACGATCTGCGGCAATCCCGCGCGCTCGCACATGGCGACGGCGGCGCGACGGGCGCCGTTGTCGTCCCATTCCATGAGTGAGCACGATGCCTTCATGAGTGACCTCCTCAACGGCGCGATCAGCCTGCCCGATGGAACCGCGTTGCGCGGGCGGGGACGACGCGAGCCCCTGCCGCCCGGGCCCCAGCCCACCTACGGGCTCTACCTCGGCCGCTCGCCGGACGCATCGCCACGTGGGCTCTTTCGGCTCCGCACGCGTCTCTGGCGACCCGACTGGCCCGCGGACTGGATTGACTGGCCCGACTTCCGCACTCCCCGCGACGACCAGTCGGCCGCCGCCGCGATCCACCACGCCTACCTGCTCGCCCGCTCCGGGGAGCGCGTCGAGGTCGCCTGCGGCGGCGGTACCGGCCGCACCGGCACCGTCATCGCCTGCATGGCCATCCTCGCCGGGCACCCCGCGGCCGACGCCACCAACTGGACCCGGCAGCACTACCGGCCACGGGCGGTCGAAACCCGCGCCCAACGACGCTGGATCAGCTGGTTCGCCACCCACCACCCGGGGTCAGGCCAGGCCGCCACGGTGGAGCCAGGCTAAGTGGTCGGCGCTGCAAGTCCGTCGGGGATTGAGGCAACCAGCGTCCTGAAACACCCCCCACTACCTGCGCGGCGATCGCACGTCGTGAACTCGACACCAGAGACGTTTCCGGCGCGGCGAACGTCGCTGGTGTCGAGTTCACGACGTGTACCGTTGCCGCGCGCACGGCCTGCCGTGACGTCAACCCCCGACGGACTTCCGGCACCGACCATTAAGGCCACCGCTTGTCGGTGGCTCCTTCCGATCGCGCGCTTTAGCCGTGCTGCCCGCATGCCGTACGACGTGCCGGACCGGTTCGGTGTTGCCCTGAGCGTAGACGAGATATCCACGGCGCAAGCGCAGCGCGGCGGGGTGATGGTGCTGAACCATCGGCCTTGTCTTGGCCGGACCAAAGTCGGTGTGAGGGACTGTGCGCCACTGACCGCACGTCGTTGTCACAGGGTTGTGTCACCCTGAGACTGCCCTGAGCTCGTCAGGGCAGCAGGGGACGCTGGGGAGTGTTCATGGTGCGGGAGCCGGAAGAGCTGGTCGAGATGCGCCGTGTGCTGGGCACGGAGTTGGCCGCGTTCCGGCAGGCCGCCGCGCTGAGCCAGGGGCAGCTCGCCAGGGCCGTGACGGTGGACCGCAGCACGGTGGCGCATATCGAGAGGGGGCGTTCCCGGGGTGATGAGCGTTTCTGGAGGATCGCGGACGACCGGTGCGGCGCCGATGGCGTGCTGCTGGCCGGGTTCCACGCATGGGAGATGGCCAAGCAGGACCATGACGTGCGTACCCGAGAAGCGCAGCTCGCCGAGGCCCGTGCCACGGCGGATGAGCTGCGGGCGAGGACCGCGCCCCAGCGGTGCCGTGCAGCGGATTGCCCGGGTGGGGCCAGGTCCGCGACGAGCAACGCTACCGCTGCGGAGCCCTTGGCGGGGTTGGCTGGGCCGCTGGTGTCCCTCCCGTTGGCGGGTAGCCTGACGAGGGACGTGCTCGCGGCGGGGCCCGATGAGGTCGTCGGCCAGCTGGCGAGGCTTCTCTGTGGGTGGATAGGTGGGATGAACCGTCGCGAGCTGATTCAGTTGCTGGGGTGGGCGGCCGGTGCTGCTGCCGGCTCGTCGGTGGTGACCGGTCTGGACACCGGCGAGCTGGAACGCCTGGCCCAGGCGATCGTCTCACCCGACCGGGTGGATGAGCAGGTCATCGATCATCTTGGTGCCATCCTTGGGTACTGCAAACGGCAACACGACCGGCTGGGTCCGCGGGCAGTGCTGAACACCGTGCTCGCGCAGCGCAGCCTGGTTCACGATCTCTTAACGGAGTGCCCGGTCGCGCTTCGGCCGCGTCTGCTCTCGGTCTACAGCGATATGTCCGCCTCGGTGGCGTTTTATTATTTCGACCTCAACGACTTCGATAGCGCCTGGTACTACGGCGATCAGGCCCGGGCGATCGCGCAGGACGCAGGCAACACCGAACTCGTGATCCATGCGCTGGGCAGACTGAGTTATTTCGCATCGTGGAACGGTAAGGGGGACACGGGCGTCGGCCTCGCGGCAGCCGCGCAGAGTCTGGTCAGGAAATCCGATGACCCGCTTGCGCGCGTCGGTACCGCTGCGCGGGCTGGCTTGGCCTATGCGGTGGACGGTCAGTACGAGGTCTGCATGGCCGAGTTCGAGCGGGCTGCGGATATGCTGGCATCAGCCCGACGGTCTGTCACTGAATCGTGGGCTTATTTCTACAACGAAGGGTTTCTCGCCAGTCAGAAGAGTGACTGCCTGCTGCGGCTCGGCAGACCGCAGGAAGCCGCTGCGAGTGCAGCTGAGGGTCTGGCGCTGTTCGACAAGTCCTTTGTGGGTAGCTTGGCCTTCTGCGCTCTCCGGCTGGGTAATGCCCATCTGAAATCCGGCGAGGTCGATGAGGCGGCGCGGGTCGTGGGTGACGCCGCTGGCCTCGCCGCCCAAACCCGCTCAGCGCGGCTGGTGACGGAGTTGCACACGACGCGCACCCGGATGCAGCCGTGGCAGAATACTCAGGCGGTCCAGGGGTTGGATGACCAGCTGGCGGCCCATGGCCTGCTGCCGAGTGCCACTACGTAAACCATCGTCCGCTGAACCAGCTGTGCTCATACAAGACAGTCGAGCTCTTCACGGAGCCAGCGATTTATTGAAACGTAATCTTCTCCGCGGGGGATATCAATGTCATCGCTAGGACTTACCCGTTCGATGAGGCCATTTGTTTCACCTCGCCCCTCCCGCTATCAGGCTGAAGGGCTCAGGGAACCGGAACTCGCGCAATTGCATTTCCTCGAACCCGCTGCCCGCTTGCGATCCCTCGTAAGGGCAATGAGGACGCCATAGCGGTCACGGGGTCGGTGACTTTTCATGCGCACGGCGAACCTGGCGATCATCGGTGCGGAGTCGCACCGATCCCGGCCAGCTGCGGACGCACTGACTGCTGTTCTCCCGGGCGGGAAACAGGAAGATGACCTTGCTGGCCGCAGCGGCCGGGAGGTGCTGCTGCTGAGCCGAAATACCCAGACGGTTCCAGGCGTGTGGACGCAGTTTACGAGGGACGGCCGGCAACGTGGGTGGCGTGTAGTTCGGTGCGGGCGCGGTGGGCGAAGTCGTGGACGGCTGCTTCGGTGTGCCAGGGCGTGAGGTGGTGGAGGAGGTGGTTGGTGTAGTCGAGGGCTCGGGCGGAGGAGGTGACGTGGGTGAGCACGTCGAGGGCACAAATACTCAACGTCTCCACTCGGCACTCGGATACCAGACCCCGCAAGAGGTCTACGACGAGGACCTGAACCGGCAGTTCGCAGCATGATATAGCAACTAATCAGCTGTCCGGAAAAAACGAGGCGGCCCACCGTCCTGCGTTCAGACTCCACAGCCAGGTTACAGTATGTGCTACGCCACCCAATCGGGTGGCGCGCCGAGTACCCTGTTCTGATTATGATCTCAGAGCCGACATCCGCAGAGCACAGCGGTCAGCCATACCACCACACGGAGCTGCCGGGTAGCCCGTCTGCGGCAGCCGTCGCCCCCTCTGAGCCCGGCCGGCGGATGACCGACTGGGTGGTGTTCGGGATCGCCGCGGTGATCTCGTGCGGCATTGTGGTGTGGGGTGTCGGCTGGACCGACTCACTCGCCGAGGTCGCCGCCGCGGTGCTGGAATGGCTGGTGGATAACCTCGGCTGGCTGTTCGTGCTTGCCGCCACCGGCTTCCTCGTGTTCTCGCTGTGGGCGGCCTTGGGCCGGTACGGCAGGATCCCGCTGGGTCGCGATGGTGAGCCGCCCGAGTTCCGCACGGTGTCCTGGATCGCGATGATGTTCAGCGCGGGCATGGGCATCGGGCTGATGTTCTACGGGGTGAGTGAGCCCCTGACGCACTTCGTCACGCCACCGCCGGGGACCCAGCAGGCTATCGGCACGGCGATGGCCACCACGCTGTTCCACTGGACGCTGCACCCCTGGGCGATGTATGCGGTGATGGGGCTCGCGCTGGCCTACGGGACCTACCGGCGCGGCCGGCCGCAGCTGATCAGCGCCG
>JBOHFW010000044.1:0-7021 GCA_050699835.1 Pseudonocardiaceae bacterium
GGGGGTGGCTGCGGTCATGGATCGCTTTCAGCCTCTCGACGGTGACATGCGTGTAGAGCTGCGTGGTGGCGAGCGTAGCGTGACCGAGTAACTCCTGAACGGTGCGAAGATTTGCGCCCCCCTCCAGTAGGTGAGTCGCGGCGCTGTGCCGCAGCCCGTGCGGGCCCATGTCGGCCGCACCTGGCACTGCACCGACCGCGTCATGCACGACGGTCCGGATGATCCGCTGATCGACTCGCCGACCGCGCGCACCCAGGAACAACGCCGACGCCGAATGGGGACGCACGAGTGTTGGGCGCCCTTCGTGGAGCCAGCGGAGCAAGGCACGTTCAGCGGGCTGCCCATAGGGCACCGCGCGTTCCTTGGCGCCCTTGCCGAGTACCCGGACGAGCCGCCGCCCCTGGTCGAGGTCATCAAGATCAAGACCGCAGAGCTCAGCAACGCGGATCCCGGTCGCGTACAACAGCTCGACCGCGGCGTGATCACGCAACGCGATCGGATCAGCCTCCGCCGCGCCGCGTTGCGCGGCATGCATTGCTGCGGCAGCCTGTTCTGGGTGCAGCACCGCGGGCAGGGCTCGTCGCGGCCGCGGCGCAACCAGCCGTGGCCCCGGATCACTGCCCAGCGCGCCGGCTCGAGTCGCCCAGGCGGTGAAGGCGCGGGCCGCGGCCGCCCGCCGCGCCAGCGTGCTGCGCTGGTGCCCGCCCCGGTGCTGCGCGCCCAACCAGCCGCGCAGCACCGGCAGGTCCAACGCTCCGAGATCGTCGTGTCCGGAATCCGCCAGGTGCTGAAGCAATGCTGTGACATCGCCGCGGTAAGCCCGCACGGTGTGCGGTGAGAGCCCACGTACCGATCGCAGGTGGGCCACGAATTGCTCCCGATACGCGGCCAAGCCGCCCGGCAGCAAGGTGGATGCCGACCGGTCCTCGCGCACCCGCAGCACGCTGCGCTTCCGAAGGCGCCACGTCAAGCACCGCCACGCCCCAAGTCATGAAGCACTGGCGGGGAACACCCGGTGCCAACCGCTCACGCCGCACCCAACCAGACCGGCCAGCTCCAGCAACGGCAACGCGGAGCGCACCCGGTGTAGCGGCACCCCGGCCTCGCGCACCAGCTGCTCGGGATGCCGGGAAGCCCGCGCGGGCAACGCCTCGTACACCGCCAGCAGCTCTGGACTCAGTCCGTCAGTTCTCCGGCGCGGGGTGGATCGGGTAGGAGGCGGGGTCGCCCCGCCCCCTCCCACACCACCGGACATGCGGGCCCGCATCCGGCGGTTCGTCAAGCCGTCTGGTAGAGACGCTGCCAGGTGTGGCTCAGGGTCTTCAGGCCAAGGCGGGTCCAGTAGGCGTTGGGCAGAGACACTTGGAGGACTTTGGAGCCGGCAACCCGCCAGTACCCCTTGCTGCTACCGGCCCACTTACGGGCGTTACGCTCGGAGATACCGCGTATCCGCAGGTTGTGCCGCTTGGCGGCAGTGGTCTTCCATTGCTTCCATCGGACCTGCCGCAGGCGGCGGCGTAGCCATCCGTCCAGATCGCGGAACGTCCTTGCAGAGTCAGCGAGCCGGAAGTAGGCCATCCAGCCGGTGGTGAACCGGTTGAGCTGGCCGATGCGGTAGTCCATCGACACGCCCCAGTTCCGCCGGGTCAGAACTCGCAGCTGATCCTTCAGCCGCTTGATCGCCTTCGGGGCGACCACGATCTTTACCTGCGGACCGTTGCAGAAGAACCCGAATCCCAGCAGCGTCGCCTCAGCGGCGTGCCGGATCGAGGACTTCTCCCGGTTCACCTTCAGCCTCAACCGCCGTTCGATCACGCCGCAGGCGCTCTCGAACACCCTCTGGGCAGCCCGTTCGCTGCGCACGAAGACCCGAAGGTCATCGGCATAGCGCACGAACCTGTGACCGCGCTGCCACAGCTCCCGGTCCAGATCGTCCAGCATGATGTTGGACAAGATCGGCGACAGCGGGGAGCCCTGCGGGGTCCCCTCCTGCGTCGCTTGCCTGATCCCATCAACCATCACCCCGGCCTCCAGATACCTCCGGATGAGCTTGAGGATCTTGCGGTCTGACACCTTGCGCGCCACCCGCGCCATGAGCACATCGAACTGAACCCGGTCACAGAACCGATCCAGGTCAATATCCACGACCCACTCCAGACCGTCCTGGATGCACCGCCGCGCGACCCTGACCGCCTGGTGGGCGGAACGGCCGGGACGGAACCCGAAAGACGACCCCGAAAACAGCGGGTCGAACACCGGCGTGAGCACCTGCGCAATGGCCTGTTGAATCAACCGATCCAGACAGGTGGGGACGGTGGCGTCATAGTGCTGTCCTTTCCAGGCGTTGTGCGGCTTGGGTTTTGAGATCGTCGGGGAGCTTGTATGAGCTGGCGATTCTTCCGAGACAGGTTTGCTCGACTGTGGGGGTGAAGTTGATCCAGAGCCGTCCGGCGTGGCCGCGGTGGCTGGGGATGTGGCCCCATTCGGCCCAGCTGTAGATGACGTCGGGTTTGACGCCGAGGCGTGCGGCGACGTCGGCGACGCTGAGCTCGGTGTCGCGCCGGGATCGGGGGTCGATGTCACGGTGTTGGTGAGCGGAGCCGGCCGCTCGGTCCCGGCAGGCGGCCTCGGTCTGGGGTGGGAACGGGATGCACCAGCGGTTGGCGGGTCCGCGCCGGGCGGGGAGGAAGCCGGCGTTGATCCAGTAGTGGATCGTGCCGGCCGACACGCCGATCCGGTCGGCGACCTGGCGTGGAGTGAGCTCGCCCTCGGCGAGCAGGCCGGGGTAGGGGATGTGGTGGTAGTGGCGCAGGTTGGCAGCGGCGACACCATCGAAGGATTGCCCGGTTCCGGTGCGGTGTCCGGCCTGGTTGAGCGCGGCGGCCAAGGTGGTATTGTCCAGGCCGGGGCCGATGCGGCGGGCGAGTTCGATCGCGGCGGGGTTGGTGGTGCGCAGCTGAATGGCATTGCGGCTTCGGGTGACCGGGAGTTGTTGGCTGGCTCCGGAGGTGAAGCGCAGTCCCACCGTCAGCTGTGTGGGGTCGGTCTGTGAGGGTGTGATGGTGACGTCGGCGATGAGGGTGCGCAGCAGCCGTTTGCGGTCTTTGTCGCTGGTGGTCTCGGCTGCCCATAACATCGGCAGGTCGGCCATCGTCGTAGCCAGTTGCTCCGGGCTGGGCAGCTCCGGGTGGACCTGAGACTGCGCGGCCAGGGCGGTGTTGGCCTCGGCCAGCTCAGCTAGGGCGGTCTCCCACCGAGTTTCCAGGCTGCGGGCGACCAGGCGGTTTTCCGGTTCGCAGGCAAGAAAGGCACGTTCGGCGCGCTGGGCGGTGTAGTGGGCGCGTTCGACCGCGAGTTCGGCGGCCCGCACCGATCGGCGACGGCGGGTGGTGACCTCATCGGCCGCCGCCAGCGCCAGAGCTAGCTGCTCAGGCTCGACCGCGGCCACCACGACGTCGATGGTGTCAGCACGGACCGAGCCGCACTGGGGTGTGGCGACGTGATCGGCTCGGGAGTGGCTGCACTCATAGCGCGGATATTTGTCTTGGTAGCGGACCTGCATGCTGCGCCCGCAGGCGCCGCAGAACACGATGCCCTGGCATAACGCGGTGCCCTCCCGCGGTGGACGGGCTCCGGCGTTGGTGCGGTTGGCGGTCAGCTTGGCCTCGTTGGCCAGGTACTCCGGGAAACTGATATAGCCGGGATGGTGATCGGGGATGAGCACTTCCCACTGGTCGCGGGGCAGCTCGGTGGTCGAGGTGTGCACCGAGCCATCCGGATGGACGACCTGGCGGGTGCGGCGGCGCCCGAACACATACGCTCCGGCATAGACCGGATTGCGCAAGATCCCGGCCGCGCGGGCATGGGTGAGCCGGCCCCAGCGCAACTGCCCGGCCCACACCCCTCCGTAAGCCCGGCGCGGGAAACGCCGTCCGGCGAACGCACCGGCGACCCCGTAGGCCGAGCCGGTCTGCGCGAACGCGGCGAACACGTCACCGATCGCAGCGGCGACTTCGGCGTCGGGATCGATCACGACCTGGCCCTCATCGTCGTAGACGAATCCGACCGGCAGCGGCACGCGCAGCTCACCGCGGGCCGCCGCGGCCCGTTTGGATTCCTGCAGTCGGCTGGTCAGCCAGTGCAGCTCGGCCTCCGACATTTGACCTTTCATGCCCAGCAATAGCCGATCGTTGATGTCGGACAGGTCATAGACCCCATCACTGTCGATGACCAGGGTGTCGGTCAGGCGGGCCAGCTCCAGCAGGCGGGCCAGATCGGCATTGGAACGGGCCAGCCGGGAAACCTCCAGCCCGAACACCGCCCCGACCTCGCCCAGACAGACCCGGGCGACCAGCGCCTTAAACCCATCTCGATGGGTGGCACTGCGACCCGAGAGACCCAGATCGGCATCGATCACCTCGATATCGCCGCCCGCCCAGCCCAGCCGGGCCGCCTGCGTGGCCAGGTCGTATTGGCGCATCGTCGACTCTGTGTGCTCGCGCACCTGCATCAGCGTCGACTGGCGAACGTAGACGATCGCCGCGCGCTCTCGATGCGCCCCGGTCACCTTCGACTCGCCCCGGATCATCTGCAACCACCTCCACCGCCGCCTCGCCCACAGCGCTCCCGGCGCTGACCACACCATCGCCGGCCAGGGCGGACTCGACCATGTTGGCCAGCGACGCGACCATCTCCACCCACACGTCGGCCACCGCGGTGGGCGCAGCCGGTACGCAGGCGATGGTCATCAGCTAGTCCAGCTCCCGCCGGGACAGCAACTCCACATTGATCTGGGAGATCTCCTCCAGCGCCTCGCGTAACCGCTGTGAGATCTCCACATGGGCGCGGACCACCTCTGCCAACGCCGAAGGCACATACATCAAACGCCCCGCCACCTGCAGATACACATAAGGCCCGTGCGGTTCGCCGCGAGTGCACCGACATCCCTGCTTCCCACAGTTGCGGTGCTGCTCGACCAGGGCTCCCGGCAACAGCCGATCCACCCGCGGTAACCCGGCCAACAACTCCGCCCGGCGGAAACGCAGCTCCGCCGTGCCCCACTGATCCCATCCCGGACTCTTGTTCATGATCACCGCACAAGAACATGTCGCAAACAGCGATGGCGGTCAAGGACATCACTGCCCGTGTCGCGTCTTGAGGGCCGAAACCACCTCTGCCAGATCCATGACGACCTCGTAAGTCAGCGGCGTGATCGCCGCCGCGGGACCGCGATCAGTCCAGCTCAACGGCACCATCAACGACCCCAGCGGGCCACCCTCACAGCTGAGCGCCACCCCATCGGCCAGCCTCCGCTCGAAAAGAACGCGCAACCGCCTGCCCGTCAAAGGATGGAACGGATGCGTGATGGTGACAAAGGATTCCGAAACCTCAACAGGCTTGCGCGGGCGCGTGGTATACGACCCTCGTCGGCACCCCCAGCAAACGCTCCCCGGCTCCCCCGGGCTTGGGGATCACCACCCGGCGGACCGGCGAGGGCCGGTACGTGCCCGCGTCCAGCGCCTCCCGGACCGTCGCCCAGTGCTCCCGCAGCCACGGAACCAGCTCTTCCGTGGTCATGCCGTCCACACCCGGTGCGCCCCGGTTAGCCCTGACACGCCTCAACGCCTGGCCCAGATTCTCCGGCGAAAGCATCCGCTCCCACAACAAGACCTCCAGGCCAGGGATGGCAGCCTCCTCGGAGTGCGCCGACCGGCCGCTACGCTCCACTGCGGTCCTCAACGGAACTCACCGTCTCCTCCCGGCGGCGGGCCCGCGTACGCGGGACGACTGCGATCACTGCGACCGGCACGAGCAACACCGACTCCTCCGCCTCACTCGACGTTCGGTCCTTCCCGGCCACTACCCGATCCCCGGCCGGTACTACGACCTCTGCTGACTTCTGCCCGGTCAACCCGCACCTTGCGATGCAGGCCGTCGGCGCGGCGCAACACCAGCACCACCGACACCCAGGCAGACCTCCCCGGATAAGAACGATCAATTTCCCCCTACCCCCGCCGCGTCTACGGTGCGACCCTGTTGGTGGTGACGGGCTTCACCTTCTTGAGCAGGCTCACCCAGATCGCCCCGCCTTCTACGCGGTTCGTGTTCCTCGGTGCAGAGTTTCGCCCCGGGCTTCCTTCCCACGCCGCCTCACGACGACGCAGTTGCCTCCGGCTCGGAGTTAGCACCACCTCCTCCCCCAGGGGACTTCCACCCCCAATCGATCGCCCATGCCGGGCGCACTCAATGGCGGCGCGAGGTCCGCGCCGATCCGCCCCACTGCCTCGACCACCTCCGCGACCCGAGTAACCAGCACGGCCTGCTCGTCCCGGACCAGCAGGTGGCAGCCAACAGATAGCGCTGAGGTGACCGGGCCGGGCACCGCCATGACCACCCGGCCCAGTGCGGTCGCGGCGGTGGCGGTGCGCCGAGCGCCGCTACGCACCCCAGCCTCGACCACCACGGTGCCCGCCGCGAACGCGGCGATCAGTCGGTTGCGGACCAGGAAGCGATGGCGCGCCGGCCGGACACCCGGTGGGTACTCGCTGACCACCGCGCCGCTCGCGGCGATCCGATCCAGCAACCCGTGGTGGCCTGCAGGATAGGGCCGATCCAGCCCGCAGGCCTGCACCGCGACGGTGCAGCCTTCGCCAGCCAGTGCGCCGCGGTGCGCGGCACCATCGATGCCGAACGCGGCACCGGAGACCACCACAAGACCTCCCTCGGCGAGCCCGTACCCGAATTCGGCGGCCACGTGCTCCCCGTAGCCGGTCGCGGCCCGGGCTCCCACCACTGCCACTGCCCGCGCACCGAGCTGATCGAGACGGTCAGCTCCTCGCGCCCAGAGCGCTATCGGGGCGCGCCAGCGCTCGTCGGCCTGGGCCGCAGGCGTGGCGAAGCAGGCCAACACCTCAGCGGGCCACTCGGTGTCCTCGGGAATCACCAACCGGCCCCCGAGCGCGGCGATCGCCGACAGGTCGGCCTCGGCCCGATCCTCTGCTCTGCGGGCACCTGTCTCCGC
>JBOHFW010000045.1:0-8841 GCA_050699835.1 Pseudonocardiaceae bacterium
GATCACGACTGGCCCGCGACGTGATCCGCGAATTGACCGGGCTGCCCCGCAACTGGATCTATGATCGGGTTCAGCAAGCCGAAGGACGGTGAGGACCGATAGTGGCAAATACTGTGTAGAGACAAATACTTTGAGCTTAACTTCGTCACAAGGAGCCGGTATCGCGATGACGTCCGCCCTGACCACTGCGCACGGAGTGATCGCACTGCCCGCCTTCCTGCCCGACGCCACTCGGGCGTCGGTGCGCAGCGTTGACCCGCTCGACTTACGGGCGGTCGGCATTGAGGCGGTCATGGTGAACGCGTTCCACTTGGTCCAGCGTCCGGGCCTGCGCCAGGTAAAACGGGTCGGCGGGCTACACAGCTTCATGGGCTGGGACGGCGTGATCGTGTCGGATTCCGGCGGCTTTCAAGTCCTGTCCCTGCTGCGTCGGCAGGGAAAGTCGGGCGCGATACGGGCAGGTGGGGTGACGTTCCAGGAATCGCCGCAGAGCAAGAAGATCGAACTGACCCCGGAGAAGGTCATCGAGTGGCAGTTCGGCCTGCGCTCGGACGTGGTCATCGCCCTGGACGACTGCACGGGCCCGCACGACTCGCCCGCAGAGTTGCTGGCGTCGACCGAGCGTACTATCCGCTGGTTTCGCCAGGCCCGTGACGCGTTCGACGTGCAATGCCGGCAACGCAAGATGACGGATCCGCCACTGCTGGTCGGCGTCGTGCAGGGCGGCGGCGATCCCGAGTTGCGGGCCCGTTGCGTCGACGCGCTAGCCGACGCCGGGGCCGACGGATTCGGCTTCGGTGGCTGGCCGCTGAACGCGGAAGGCGGCCTGGAACTGGAGATGTTCCGGCTGCTGTCGGAGCGCACGCCGCCGAGGGCCCCACTGTTCGCGCTCGGTGTCGGCAAGCCCGAGCACTTGGTGGCCCTGTGTGAGATTGATCGGCGTTGGGTCTTCGACTGCACGATCCCGACGCGTGACGGTCGGCACGGCCGGTTGTACTCGTTCGTGCCCGGCATCGCGGAGCGCCCCCTGACCGCGGACGGGACGTTCTACCGCAACGTCTACATCTACGACGACGAGAACTCCCGGATCGACGAGCCGGTCTGTCCGACCTGCGACTGTCCGACCTGCCGCCGGTACGGCCGCGCTTACCTGCATCACCTGTCCCGGGTCAAGGACGGTCTGGCCGACCGCTTGGCGACCATCCACAATCTGCGCTTCTACACTCGGTTACTCGAGATGCTGCGCCGCGCGCCGCAACCGGCGGTCGGCGCGACACGGATAACCACGAGGTGACCAGGTCGCTATGGAGACGAAGCCGAAGGCGGTCGTACTGCTCAGCGGTGGCCTTGACTCGGCGACGGTGCTCGCCATTGCCCGCGCGCAGGGGTACGAGCCCTACGCTCTGAGCTTCCGCTACGGCCAGCGGCATGCCGTCGAACTGGCCGCGGCGCGGCGGGTCGTCGAGGCCCTCGGCGTGGCACGGCACACGGTCGTGGACATCGATCTGGCACAGTTCGGGGGGTCCGCGCTGACGGACTCCGGCATCGACGTGCCGCACCACGACGGAGATGAACAGCAGACTTCGGATCACATCCCGGTCACCTACGTGCCTGCCCGCAACACGATTTTCCTGTCCTTCGGGCTGGCTTGGGCGGAGACGCTGGGTGCGTGGGACCTGTTCATCGGCGCCAGCTCAGTGGATTACAGCGGGTATCCGGACTGCAGGCCGGAGTTCATGGAGGCCTACGAGCGGATGGCCAACCTGGCCACCAAGGCCACAGTCCAGGGGGAGCGGACGTTGCGCATCCACGCCCCGTTGATGCACCTGACCAAGGCGCAGACCATCCAGCGCGGACTTGACCTCGGGGTCGACTATAGCCTCACGCACAGCTGCTACGACCCGGACGCCAACGGGGTGGCTTGTGGCACCTGTGACTCCTGCGTGCTGCGCAGACGCGGTTTCGCCGAACTCGGGTTGTCTGACTCCGCACCGACGGGGCTAAGGGCCTGACGGAGCGGATCATGGCTTACCGGGTGAAGGAGATCTTCTACACGCTGCAGGGGGAGGGCACGCATACGGGACGGCCCGCGGTGTTCTGCCGGTTCACCCTGTGCAACCTGTGGACTGGCCGGGAGGAGGACCGGCACCGCGCCATCTGCAAGTTCTGTGACACGGATTTCCTCGGCACCCAGGGCCCTGACGGCGGGGTGTTCTGCACCGCGACAGATCTCGCCGCCGCGATCGACGCGCGCTGGCCCGCAGGGTCGGGCGGCAGCCGATACGTCGTGTGCACGGGTGGCGAGCCGCTGTTGCAACTCGATGCCCAGGCGGTCGCGGCACTGCACGATCGCGGCTTCGAGGTGGCGATCGAGACCAACGGCACGCGCGAGAGTCCCGTCGGCATCGACTGGATCTGTGTGAGCCCGAAGGCGGGCGCCGAGTTGCGATTGCGCGCTGGCGACGAACTCAAGCTCGTATTCCCGCAGCCGGGCGCCGAACCGGAGCGATTCGAGTCGCTCGGATTCACCCATTTCATGCTCCAGCCGATGGACGGGCCGGACCTGGAGGCCAACACCCGGGCCGCCGTCGAGTACTGCCTCGCACACCCGCGATGGCGGCTGAGCATCCAGACCCACAAGATCCTCGGGATCCGCTAGTGAAGATCTTCCAAGAGTTTTCCTTCGAAGCGGCCCACCGGCTGCCCAACGTGCAGCCGGGGCACAAGTGCGCCCGGCTGCACGGGCATTCCTTCCGCGTCGAGGTGCACGTGTGCGGACCGGTTGACGACGATCGCGGCTGGGTGATGGACTTCGCCGACGTCAAGGCGGCATTCGCGCCCCTGCATGATCAGCTCGACCACTACTACCTCAACGACATCGACGGGCTGGAGAATCCGACGAGCGAGAACCTGGCCAGGTGGATCTGGGACCGGCTCTGCCGCACGCTGCCGCTCTCTGCGATCGTCGTCCGGGAGACCTGCACGTCCGGGTGTGTCTACTGCGGCCCTGCCGGGCCATGAGCCGCCGCAAACGCCCCGGGCCCGACCAGGACGCCGTCGAGGTGGTCACCGCCCGGCTGGCCATGGCCGCGAAGTATCGCGGCGTCCACCCGGACACCATCGCGGAGGTGGTGCGGCGGGAGGGCGTCGGCACGGCCGACCCCGCGGAGCTGGAGCGGAGATCCCGGATGCGGCTGCACAAGGTGGCCGCGCTACACCTGCTCACCACTCGGCCCGCCACGCTGCGTCGCGGCGTCGAGAGTATCGAGAGTGACGCCCCGGATGACGTGCGCGCATGGTGCCGTGAGGTCCTGAGCGGCCACATCTCCACGGCGGAGCGCCTTGCCGACCTGGATCGGTTCTATCCGGCGATGCTCGAACTGGTGCCGCCGCCCCGGACGGTCGCGGACATCGCCTGCGCGCTGAACGTGTTCACCGTGCCCTGGCTGCGCGATGTCACTGACGCCCAGTACGTCGGCTACGATTTCAATGCAGATTTCGTGGATATGGGTAACGCATTCCTGGCCCGGAACTACCCCGACTGCCACGTGGTGCATGAGGACGTTCTCACGCGGGATACGCCGCTGACTGCTGATCTAGCGCTCCTGCTCAAGACATACCACTGCATTGAGGACCGCCAGCGCGGGGCCGCGCTGTCCCTGGTGGACGGGCTCGCCGCCAACCATGTCATTGTCTCGTTTCCGGTCCGCGCCATGAACGGCCGGGCCGCATTGTTTGCGCGGCGCCACATTGCGGATCTCACGGCCCTCGCCGAAGAGCGCGGCTGGCGGCTGTCGCGGGCCACGTTGTCCAGTGACGACCTGGTTGTGATCAGCAAGACTTGAGGACCTCGGTAGACGCCGTCACATCGGCCGCATGTAGATGCTGAACCGGAGATCCAGATGGGTGAAGTCGTGCTGGTGGACGAAGCCGGCATGTTCGTAGAGCGCTCGCGCGGCCACCATCATCTCCGCAGTATGTAGGCCTACCGCTGGCGCGTGATCCGCCCGGGCCAGCGCCAGGCAGTCCTCGGTGAGGGCATGGGCCACCCCGCGGCCGCGCAGCGCCGGATCTACCCCCAGCACCCGGATGACCGCCCACTCCGGCGGTACTCGCTGGTAGTCCTTGGGGCCGGGCGGCAGGTAGGTCACCGTGCCGGCGAGCTGACCATCGAGCTGCGCGACCCGCAGCAGGCCCGGCGCGCCGGGCTCGATGACCTTGGCGATGTTGCTGGTCATCCGCGCCCAGTTGGCCGCAGTGAGCCAGGGCTCGAACTCCGCGTACGCCGCTGTGACGATCCGGCGTACGGTGGCCATGTCCTCCGCAACGGCCGCTCGAACCTCGATCACCTGCGGCGGTGTTGCATCAGTGATCACTCGGGTACCTCCAGCAGCCCGGGGTCGGCACGTCCCACTGGTACACTGGGTCAATTTTTCTCCCAGGATTGGTCAACGGTGCCCTCGAACTCTCCACGGAAACCTATCCACGAAGCGGTGGAATCCGCCGACGTCGTTGTTGTCGTCGGAGCCGATGATGAGAGCGATGTCGTTGTCGTCGGAGCCGATACTGACAGCGGTCGCGAGCGGGTGATGCGGGCGGCGTATGACCTGTTCAGCCGGCAGGGTACGCGCGCCGTCGGGGTGGACGCGGTGATCGGCGAGGCGGGCGTCGCGAAAATGACCCTGTACCGGAACTTCGCCTCCAAAGATGATCTTATCCTGGCCTTCCTCGAGCGCCGTGAAATGCACTGGACCCACGGCTGGGTGCGAGCCGAATCCCAGCGCCGGGGACAGACCCCGGCGCAGCGCCTGCTGGCTATCTTCGAGATCTTCGGCGAGTGGTTCGCCCGGCCGGATTTCGAAGGTTGCTCCTTTGTGACCACACTGCTGGAGGTCACCAACCGGGACAGTCCGGTTCGGCAGGCCAGTATCCGGCACCTGGCGAACATCCGCAGCTACCTCTGCGAGCTGGCGTCCCAAGCCGGAGTGGCGGACGCCGATTCGTTCGCCCGCCAGTGGCACATCCTGATGAAAGGGTCGATCGTGGCCGCCGCCGAGGGCGACACCCAGGCCGCCTACCGCGCCCGTGAGCTCGGCATGCTTCTCCTCAAGGAACACGGCATAGCCCCCTGACCGGCACGGTCATCGCCGACCCGAACCGGGGGCCGTAGGAACGTGCAGCCGGTCCATGTCGTGCCCGACGCTGTCGTGTTACCCGGCGTACGGGTCGCGCGCGGTGATGTCGGGGAAGCGCCGGAAGTCCTTGTCCGCCGTCCAGATGGTGCCGACCCCGTGCTGGCGCATCAGCGCGGCGATGTGGGAGTCGGTCACCAGATTCCCGCGAACAACGTCGTCAGCCACGGTGTTCTGGTAGATCCGCCAGAACCCGGCGTGTTCGCCTGGGCTGCGGACGTGTGCGCGGGTGAGCAGGGCCCCGAGGTTCGCCCGGGCCACCCGCGGGTCCAGCGGACTGGCGAACACGCCGGGGTGGGTGGCGATGCGCAGGTAGGCCATCGCCACCGGCCAGAACACATACACCAGCGCGGGCCCGCGGGCGAGGCGTTCCAGCAGCTGCCGGGCGATGAGATGCCGCGAACTGTGCTCGTCGGAGGCGTAGAGCAGGACGTTGGCGTCGATCGCGGCGCTCATCGGTCCGCGTCGAGCAGCCGCTGCACTGCCTCCGTGTCCTCCAGATCGACGCGCGCGGCCATTGGCTGCGCGGTCCAGGCCAGCGCGACAGGTTCGGTTTCGTCCTCTGTCTCGGCCAGCGCCCGCGCGAGTAGTTCCGATGCCACCTGCCCGAGGGTCTTGTTCTCCCGGCGCTGGCGCTGCTTGAGCTGCTCCAGCACGGACCCGTCCAGGTCCAGAGTTGTTCGCATGTGTTTGATGCTACCCGTCTGAGCATCCGATGCTTACCGAGAACCCAAGACGGACCCGCCGTGGGGTCAAGTCGGCGCGATCCGGCGAACTGGCATCACATGGACGTCGCGTTCGAGGCGTGCGCGCAGCCGATCCCCGACTACGCCTCATCGTCATGACATCCGGGAGGCGAACTCGCCGAGTACCCGCTGGGCCTGGTTGAGCACCGCCGCTGATCGCCGACGTCGTTCCGGATCCGGAGGTCGCTGCCGTGTCGATCGATCTGCTCGCGCCACCTGTTGACGAAGCGAGCGACCCTGAACGTTGCCCAGCGAGGGAACGGGCGATGCCGCGACAGTCCACAATCGACACACGATCGTCACCTCGCTGGATATTGATCGCTTTGCTATCGATCATGACCAGATCGGGTCGGCGCACCAAGCCAGGCTGGTCTGCGGGAACCAGCCCCAGGTCGATGTCGACGTCCGGGATGACGCGCACGGTGTCGGGAAATTGCGGATGCAGTTGCCTGGCCAGTGCGAACCCGGCGGCTCGCATGTCTATTGTGATCGCAGATCTTGGTCCGCTGTGCGCCATCGCCCGGACGTGCGCCGGATACTGGCCGCCTTGGACATTGGCGCCTTCTACCGGGTCTTGGACGCCGAGGCTGGGCTGAGCCAGCGGCAGATCGCGGCGCGTAGTGGGCAGTCCCAGTCGGAGGTCAGCGAGATCGTCTCCGGGCGCCGCCGGGTGGAGAACTACCACGTGCTCGCGCGCATCGCGGAGCGTTTCGGTATCCCCCGGGAGTTCATGGGGCTGTCCTGGTGGAGTCCCGATGGCACCTACTGTGGTGAGGTCAGCACCGTTGAGCCAACGGAGGACGATGTGCGCCGCCGCACCCTAATCGGTGCCACCTCGGTGGCGGCCCTCGGACAGGTCGTGCAGGGTCTGGGTGAGCTGACCGAGCTGGCGCTGCCCACCGGCGAGCCGCTGCCCTCCCGGCTGGGCATGGTCCATGTGCACACGGTGGAGGCGGTCACCGGGCGGTTGCGCGGGATGGCACGCCAGTTCGGCGGGCAGGCCGATCTGTTCGTCTCCGCGGCGAGGTACTACGCGCGGTGGATGCAGGTGCCCGCACCTGAGGTGGTCAAGGCGCGGCTGGGAGCCGCGCTGGCGGAGTTGTACACCGAGGCAGGGTGGTGCTGTTATGACGCCGGACTGGACGGGACAGGGTGCTTCACCCGGGCCCAGGCGCTGGCCGATGAGGCACGCGACGCCTACAGCATCGCCAACGCGGCCTGGCACGCCGGAACGACGCTGGTGCGCGGCGGGCATCCCGATGACGCGCTCAAATGCTTCCAACTGGGGCAGCTTGTACTCGCGGGGTTTCAGCCCGGTAAGGCGCGGCCTGCGGTGCTGTGCGCCGACGATCCGCGAGTGCCGGTCCTCGCCAGACAGCTGAACCGCAACTCCGCGAGTGCCTACGTCCGGCTGGGCAAAGCCGATCAGGTACAGCGCTACCTCAACAATGCCCAGGACGGGTGGGTGCCCCGCACGGCGTTTGAGCAGGCGGGAGCTGATTGTACGACGGCCAGGATTCAGCTTGAGCTGGGCCGACTCAATGCAGCGGAGGTATTCGCCGCGAATGCGGTGTGCAACTATGGCGATGCCCACTTCCGCTTCCGGACGATTGCGGAACTCGTGCTCGCCGAGGTGCACGTCCGGGCCGGGGAACCCCGCGGGCTGGTGCTGGCTCAGCAGGCCGTCACCGCGGCGAGCACCCTGCAATCCGTCGCCGTACGAGGAGAACGCCTCCTGCCGCTGGCCGCCGCCCTGGAGGCCCGACCCGGCAACGACGCTCAACAACTCGCCCGCACCGCCCGCCATATCGCCGCGCCGCACGCATAGCAGGAGGTTAGGCAGGACATCACTGCCGGGAGGCCGCATGACCGGATGGAGATGGTGCGGGCAGTGACCAGCGGTGCGCACTGTGTGGGTGGTCGTACCAGACGTACTGTGCTGTCGGGGTGACGGTGATGCCGAACCGGTCGTAGGACGGTTGCCCGGCGCGGTGCCAGAAGGCATAGGCCTCCTCGACGCGGGTCCACAGCCGTTGCGGACCGGTCTGGCTGACCGGGAAGCCCTCAGTGGTGGGTGCGCAGCGGATCGCGGCGCGGGGCGCCTCCGGCGGGCCCCGTCTCCGCTGCGGCATGTGGCCGCTCCGGCCCCGACATTCCCTCCGGCAACACGAAATGCGACGGGTGGCGGTACCACACCGAACGGATCTCGCCCAGCCGCACCTGCCGGTGTCCGGTGGCCAGTACCCCGTTCCAGCCGTCCTCGGTAAGCCGTGCGTCCAAGGCCAGCTGGCGCTCGGCTGGGTGTGCTTCAGCAGCGGGACCAGCGAGCCGTCCTCGTTGTGCACCAGCGCGATCTGCCGCTGCGGGCAGTAGGTGTAGCGCCAGGCTGGCGGATCATCCAGCCCGGCGCCGGCCACCACGCGGCGCAGCGAAAACGGCCGGGTGGCCGGACCACTCGGGCTTTCCTGGCAGTTGTCCATGATCCCGCGCGGCGGGCCGAGCGGGAACCGGTCGCCGGGACTGAACAACGGATCGCGCCACAGCGGTGCGCGGTATTCGGGCATGAGGTCCCTCCGGTGTCAGGACGGGCTGCCGATGTGGCCGGCGAGGGTGTGGGCGGCCTCATCGGCGATCAGGACACCGAAGCTGGCCACTCCGTGCGGGTAGAGCACCCAGCCGTGACGCCGCCGGTCGCGGATGGCGATCACGGTGCACTGGCCGCTGCCGTCGATGCGGCGTCCTTACCACCGCGCAGCGTTCCTGCTCGCCATACGGCAGCTGATGCGGACCCTCTGGCTCTGCCGACAGCGTCACCGTGACCTCGTCCCCTGTGGTGGTACCTGCCGGCCGTCCGCACCATGCGGCAAGGCGGACGGTCGGCAGAGCTTCGCGCTACGCCGTTG
>JBOHFW010000046.1:0-2656 GCA_050699835.1 Pseudonocardiaceae bacterium
GAGCCGTTGGACACCGAGCCGTTGGACACCGAGCCGTTGGACACCGAGCCGTTGGACATCGAGCCGTTGAGCTGTCCCGGCACACCGTCGGTCTCGTCGGCCAGCTCAGCACCCATGGGACCGCCACGAAGCGCGTCGGGGGTGGTGTCGAGCGCGGCACACAGATGTTCCAAATGCGCGCCGGAGAAGTCCACCCGGACCCGCTCCACCCCACCGGCACCATCGCCGAAGATGAACTGCCGCGGCGCCCGATCCCGTTCGGTGGCTGCTCTATCACCACCCGGGCGCCGCCCCAGCGATGCCACCACCTGCTCGTATCCCGCCCCGACGGGCACCTTGAGCAGTCGCAACGCATCGGCCTGCGCAGGCCCGTCGTCGAGCCTCCCGACGAACACCGAGTCCAGCAGGGACACGAAACCCTGAATCTTGAGGAAATCGGCCGGGATCTGCGAGGACAGCAGCACCCGCACATTCCACTTGCGGGAGTCCCGAGCGAAGCGGTTCATCAGCACCCGCCCGGTGGGGACCTCAGAGAGGAAGAACGCCTCGTCGATCCAGACCCCTTTGCGCTGGTCACGGGGACGCTCATAGATCGAGCGCTGGGTCAGCCAGGCCGCCAGGTTGAGCAACTCCACTCCGAGCGCCTCGGCGTCGGTCCAGTGCTCCCGGCCGACGTTGTCCTTGGGCAGCGTCAACCCGGCCATGGTGAGCACGGTGAGCCGGTCGTCGCGCACCTCGGTGTAGGGGTCCGCACCCCGCTCCGGAATGAGCAACGACATGCGTTCACGCATCTCATCGAGGAAGTCCGCGACCACGATGGCGTGCTCGTGATGCTCGGAGGGATCGCGGCGCAGCATGTCGAAGACCTGCCCCGGATGCGCGTCCGGTCGCCCACCCACCGCGCGGACCGCGCGCAGCAGCACGATGCGGGTCTTCGCCATCCGGGCGACCTCGAAGGGCAGTACCCCGGCGAGCACATCGAGCACCAGGCGGCGCCGAGTGGCGGCGGTGAGCGCCTTCTCCCGCCGCCAGGCCCGATCCGGGTCCTCTTCGTCCGCGAAATGCGCCAGTTCGGGCTCGGCGACCACCCGGTAGGGGTTGAGGATGCCGGGTTGGGCGTTGAGCAGGTTGATCGGCCGGGCGTAGGGCTTCAGCTCGGGTAGCTCACAGAGCTTGGCCAGCGGACCGGAAGGATCCAGCAACGTCCAGTACGCGCCGGAGCGAAGCGTCTTGTACACGATGCCGCCACCGAGGAAGGACTTGCCGCCGCCGAGTCCGGCCACCAACGCGGTCAGCCCCGAGGAGTCCCGGATCTCCTGAGCCATCCAGGGGTCCCAGGCGACCGGGCGCCGGGTGGCGGTGCACGTCTCGCCGATCAGGATGCCGCGCCGGTCCCCCACCTCCGCGGTAGCGGTGGGCACCGCAGAGGCGGCCCAGATCACCGAGCCGCGGCGCAGGTAGGCACCCGAGGACAGCGGCTCGCCGGGGATGAACTCGCGGGCCAGCGCGTACTGCGCCTCTGGGTGCTCGATCGCGATCTTGGGCTTGTACAGGTCCAGGAGCTGCTGCGCCAGCCGCAGCGCGTCCCGCTCGGTGGGCCCCGAAACCGCGACCCGCCACCATGACCGCACCCGGGTGCCCAGCGCGGTGAAGCCCGAGGTCATCTCGTCGTCGATCTCCAGCACCCGGGTCGCCTGCCGGACCAGGCTCTGCGGCGGCTCCAGATCGTGCTCGTCGGTGTAGTGCCGGACCTGGGAACGCACCTTGTTCATCTGCCGCTGCAGCTCGCCGGCCACCTCCTCCGGTCGGCGCACATAGATGCGCGCCGACCACTCGACGCCGGCGGGTAGCCGATCTGACCGTTGCACCCAGGGGTCGTCGATCTCCGGAATCCGCAACCCGTGCATCTGGCCCACCGTGAGCACCACCACATGCCGGGTAGTTCCGGCGTTGGAGCCGGTCCGGCCACGGACGGTGAGGGTGGGTGCGTAGGGCTCGGCGTGGAAGTCCGCGGCGTCGGTGAAGCTGGCTAGATCCTCAGGTTCCCAGCTGGCGCCGGGAACCGCAGGAAGGTTGCGCGGCGCGGGCAGCCCCAACGAGCACGACCGGTGCATCAGCCAGGACATCTCCCCGGCGGTCGCCGGCCTGCCCTCCAGCCCGGCGACACCGATCACACCGTCGAGGTGCTCGACTTCAGCGTCGATCGCGACCAATTCGGCGTCGACGGCAGTGGGGAACACCCGCCGCAATACCGGCGCGGCCCGCTCGACCACCCGGTCCACCATGGAGCGGGTCTGCACCTGCACCCCGAGATAGATCTCCTTCTCGGCCATCGAGTGCCCGAGCAGCTGCTGCTGTTCGCCGATCATGTAGTCGTCGAAGGACAGCGCACCCGGGGTGTCAGGCAGCCGTCCCACCGCGTTGCGTACATGCGCCTCGGCCCACATCCGGATCGGATACGGACGGGCCGTGACCCGCAGATGCAGCCACCGGCCTTGCAACTCGGCGTACTGCCCGGCGATGGCGTGGATCAGGTCCTGCCGCTGGGAGTCCGAGCGGAAGGACCAGCGCTGCGACGCGAGCCGGTACCAGGCGTAGACCTCCTGCCCGTTACGCAGCAGGTGGCCGTCGATGGAACGCAGCGCGATGGATGGGG
>JBOHFW010000047.1:0-4181 GCA_050699835.1 Pseudonocardiaceae bacterium
AGCGGCTGCGCGTACTCCCGGTCGATCCGGTCGCGGACGCGGCGCAGCCGCGCGAGGTCGCGCAGGTGCTGCGCCGCGGCGGGTCTGCTGGTCACCTGCGAGATCGTGCCACATCGCAAGGACCAGCAGTCGAGCTTCCTGGCGTACCCGGTCGATCACGCGGGAGTCAGGCCGCTCTGGCGCTGGCCGTGACAAACCGCTTCGTGGAAGCTCGCTTACAGATCTCCCCGGCGTGTCGTCTTGCTTGGTGCAGAGAAGCACGGCGTGTGCAAAGGGGGCACTGCGCGACTCCATGCGTTCGACCGGCATCGGCACGCCGCTATACCGTCAGCCCCGCCTCCTTGGCGAGCTGGACCAGCTGGGGGTTGCTGCGCCGGTGAAGCGAGATCAGGACTCGGAGCACTTCGCGGCTCATCGGGTGGATCTTCGCCATCTGCGGGGATACGTTCCAGGCTTGGATCAGGGAGGTTTGTGCACTGTCTCGGTTGCCGAGGTCGAGGTGGGCGCGGGCGGTGTTGATGTGGACGGGACCGATCCGGGTGGGCGGCAGGCCGGTGTTGTTGCTGATCAGTTCGCCGGCGAGGCGGATCACGTCGCGGGGACGGCCGAGGTCTCCCGTGGTGGCCAGTACGTGGGTGGCGGTGTTGGCGGGGCCGAAGATCCGGTTGTGGACCTGCAGGTCGGTCGGGAATTCCTCGGCCGCGCTCCACGCCGCGTGGATGTGTCGCTGGGCTTCGGCCCGGTCGTTCAGCCGCCCGGCAAGGGTCATGCCGCGCAGGTGGAGGGTGCCGGTGGCGAAGGCCTTGTCCGGACCCGTGAGTGCTTTTTCGGCAGCCACGATGGCCCGGTCGACAACGGTGAGCCCGCTATCGAAGTCTCCGTAGTTGAGGAAGGTCCCGGCGCGATCACGGGCGGCGACGGCTCTCACCAGCGGGTTGGGTTGCTGGGCCGCGGCCCAGGCCTGGCGGACCGGGGTGACGTCGACCAGGTCCATCCACCGGTTCCGTGCAGCCAGCGCGTAGGTGACGCTGTACACGTCGGCCAGCAGCGCCCACCCCTGCGGACTCGCCACTGCATGCGCGTAGGTGGTGGCCCGGGGCAGCAGGCCGGGCAGCATCCGCAGCAGCCCAGCCAGGTCGGCCTGTTCCCGCAGGGTGATGGCCACGCCCAGGTCGGTGCGCAGCTGGGTGAGGTCGGGCACAGGTGTCTGGTCGGGAATGTCGTAACGGCGTACCGCCGTGCGCAGATCCTCCAGCAACAATGCTCTGGCCGCGGAGACCTCGGCCTCACCATAGAGCGTTCCCAGGGAAATCCGCAGGGCCCGGGCAATAGCGGCAGCGATAGCCGGGGTGAGTGCCCGGTCCCCGATCTCGATCTTCGACAACAGACTCACCGAGATCCCGGCCCGGCGCGCAAGTGCCGCTTGCGTCAGATCGCGCGCCTTGCGCAGCTGCGCGACCCGCGACCTGCCAATACCCATAGCTCGAAGTCTCCCACGCGGAGATTGGCCGGACACCACGTACGTATCCGCTGAGCGGCTTGTGCAAACCCTGTGCAAGTTCATGCCTTGCCAAGACCGTTGACTACTCGTCAGCACCAGACGGACCTGGGGGAGATGAGCATGACCAGCGATGGCGGGGCGCGAGGCGCCCCGGACCCACTCACCAAGCGCCCAGCGCTGAGCACCTGCCCGTCCGCTCACCCGGCCAGCACATGCATCCCCAGCTACGCCGCCCGCCGCAGGCCGGCCCCTCCGGCAGCGCCGCGAGCAGCGCATGAGCCGCCTCCCGTCACCAGCCACTCACCACGGTGGGCCGCTACGCCTGCCCACCGTGGTGGAAGAGCTGCTCCTCCACGTGGTCGCCGACGGCTTCACGCTCTACTGCTGCGGCCCCAGGACGGCACCGAATGCGCTGGTCGCCAGCTACGAGTGGGCGGACTATGTGGATCTGCTGACCGTCCGGGATTTCGCGCGAGTGATCACCGCGAGAGTGCCCAAACGGGGCCGTCACGTGGACATCTTCGCCCCCGAGGTCGTGGTCTGGGCCTATGAGGCTGCGCCGCACCTTGCGGTCCGGGCACTGCTCAATCTGGTGCACCCGGCTCACCCCGCCGCCCCCACCCTCAGCTACCCCGCACCCGCGCGCTTGCGCGTTCCCCGCGCCCAGCAACGCCCGATGACGATCCAGCCGCCCTCACCAGGCCTGGCCAGCACGCGGGCCGCCCGGCTGGCGGCCGCGATAGCAGCTGATCGTGTCATCAGCGCTGGGACGCCGACCGCAACACCAGATCCTGGCTGGCCGCCGGTGGAGCTGGCGGCCCCCGACGCCCGGCTCCCGGCGGCCGGCCGGTCACCCACCAAGCCCGTGATCCAGGAGGTGCAGTGACTGCTGAGAAGTCGCACCGGTTCGCGCTCACCGGTCAGGACCCCGAAGGCGGTAACCGCACGATCATCCTCTGGCAAGAGGCCGACCTGGTGCGCGGCAAGGTGGTACGCCGGGTGGTGCTCACCCTGGACGCCACGATGACCACCGCGACGGTGCTCACCCGCCCGCAAGCCATCGGGGTTGCCCAGGCGATCCTGGCGGCGGCCCGGTGACCACGGTGACCACCGACCCCACCGGGGGTTGATCCCTGCCCCTACTGCGGGACTACCACCGGAGTGCGGGTGATCACCGGGACCTCGGCAAAGGTGCAGGCGTGGTGGTCAGTGTGGCCAAGGCCGAGAACAGCTTTGCGAGATCTTGGCGCGGGAGCCATGCGCGGCGTTGCCACAGTCGGTGAACTCGACGCCACCGGCATCCCCGTCCAGATGCCGGTGGCGTCGGTTCATGGGTGGCGGCCTGGGCACGGGACATCGGTGTGCCACCGCCGGATCGGCTCCCGCCGGTACCCGCGACCCACGCTTGACCTGCCGCTGGCGAGGTCCTCATCGGCGAGTCCGGATTCCCTGAGTCCGCCACCAAGGCCGGGCTGATTGATGTGCCGCACCTGAGTGTGGATTCACCCAGGTGCAACACACACCCCCGCTAGAACGTGAGCGTCACGACGTTCGACGTTGACGACCCGAAGGCCGCCGGGTTGGCCGGGGTAAACACTGCGGTGATCGAGTGCGGTCCTCCGCCCAGGAACATCAGCGGGCCGATGGCGAAGCCGCCCATCACCTGCCGAGGGCCGCCCAGGTTGGTGTTCCCGTCCTTGAACTGGACGGTTCCGGCCGCGTCATCAGGCGCCACCAGCGCGAAGGGGAGCACGAAGCCTCCGGGGCCGGGAAGGTTAACCGCGATTACCCGGAGCGTGGTTTCCGTGGTCTCCACCCCAGGTGAAGGCGTCGGCGTCGGTGTTGGCGTCGGTGTTGGCGTCGGTGTTGGCGTCGGTGTTGGCGTCGGCGTTGGCGTCGGCGTCCGTGTTGGCGTCGGCGTCCGTGTCGGCGTCGGCGTCGGCGTCGGTGTTGGCGCCACCGTCGGTGTCGGCGTCGGCGTCCGTGTCGGCGTCGGCGTCGGCGCCACCGTCGGTGTTGGCGTCGGGGTCGGGGTCGGGCCGGTTCCTGCGACGGTGCGGACTAGACCAGTGGCGACTGAGCCCGGCTGCGAGGAGTTCGGGGGTTTGGACAGCTCGATGTCGCCGCTGGCGTACAGGCTGGAAACGTGGATACCTTCGGGTCCGCCGAACGCGCCGTAGCTGGTGGTTGTGGCCGGGGAGGGCATGGTGGCCACGAAGGTGAAGTACTGCGCGGCCTCCTCAAGGAGCTGATCCGGCCGGATCTGAGGACCCGCCCAGGTCACTACCTGGTGCGCGTCGATGGTCTGGACAGTGCAGTTCCAGCCGGGCACGGGGGTGCCCACTTGCCGGTTGCCGACCGATGTGCTCGCGGGCCCGCAGGCTGCGTTGGTCCAGCCAGCAGGGAGAGTGGCCTTGATTTCAATGCCGGTGTTTTCCGCTCCGTTGAAGATCTCGCCCTCATGGTGGGAGTGAGAATTCATGTTCAGAGTGGGCCGCGAGCCGGGAGGGTAAGGCTGCGTCAGGCTGCCCTGAGGGTTCGGGAACCCCGGCCCGTCATTGGAGAAGACCGGGTGCGCGAACGCGGGAATCGCGGCGGCCACGACCATGGTGGCCCCCAGTCCGATCACTGTGATAGCACGGCGCCGATGGCGCCGGTGAGCCCCCGTGTCGTTGTTCAT
>JBOHFW010000048.1:0-5659 GCA_050699835.1 Pseudonocardiaceae bacterium
CGGCGAACGTTCGCCGATTCGGCTTACTTAACACCATGACCAGAAAAAAGCTCCTTGGCAACCTGCATCCAGTACCTAACCTTCACGTTTCACCACCTAGTCTCGGTACCTGATTTTCCGCCACTCGGTCAGCGGTGAACCTATCTAAACCGGAGAAAACGGGTAGCTATCGAGCCGTCTTCGACAGGGCTCTCGAAAGCCGGCCTTGAACGTGTTTTTCCTGTTCAGAGGCTTTTCGGGGCGCTCGGCTGGGTGGCGAGGCCGACTCGCGCAACGGTGACAGCGGACGTGGATCGGTGTTCGTGTCGGGATGTGCACCATTACGGCCCAGCGGCGAGTGTCGCACTACCTAGTCCGCGGCAGTGAATGGTGAAAGGTAAATGGCGGGGTGGCCGAAATACGGCCACCCCGCCATTGCCGGCGTCACAGTACCGATCTTGCGATCGCCGGGCAGTGCTGGCTCGACTCAATTACCCGTCGGCTGCCCCAGCGCTGCCTCAGGCGCCGGCCACGCGGGTGCCGTTCCCTAGCCAACGGCACCATACGTGTTCACAGACTGAGCTCACCCCCAGGTGGGCTCAGGCGTTGCCGCCACCGCCGCCGGGGCCGCCGGTCGCGTCGCCACCAGAGGCTGCCCCGGTGCCCAGGACGCCGATGCCGCTCAGCACGTTGACGCCCACGCCGCCCTGGGCGCCGCCGCCGGGGCCGCCGGCGCCACCGTTGTGGCTGCCGCCGCCGGTGGCGACCAGGGACAGGACAGTACGTGCGGGGAGCAGCTCCACGTGCTGGCCGTCGATCTCAGCAAAGCTCAATGCGTCGAACATTTACTACCTCCTCATAGTGGGCCCCCTGCGGGCCGATACTGACCCACCGCATCGGCGCCTGATGCCGATTCGGCGTAATTAACACCATGGCCAAAAAGAAGCCCAATGGCAACATACGTTCGTCGCCTAAAAATCTTTTCGTATTACTTAGCTATGTGCGCCGTTTCTTGACTACCTAGTCGGCGGTGATCCGCTGCGTAGAGGCTGAAGACCGAGTACCTACGGCACAGCATCGTGGAGAGCTCTTCGTGTGCTTCCGGATTCTCTTGTTGCTGGTCAGCGCCCTTGCCGGATCAGATGTCCAGGTACCGGCGCGGCCCGTGGCCTAGCCGGTACCCAGTTCCGTGTAATCGCTACTACCAGTCAGCGCACGCGCGGCCGGCGAGAAACTACGTACACCAGCCTGGATGAACTACTGAGCTTTCACATGAGGGCAGCTACCTAGAGATCACTAACGATAACGACTGGTAACCATATTTCGGGCCTGGCTCCGCGTTGAATGCACGTATTGGAATTACCTGGTTGCGCGGCGTCAACAACGTTCTGCAAATTCAGGTGTTATTGCTGATGTGAAATCTGTCTGCCGAGTGGCCACCAACCGATCGGCTCATGAAGCGCCCTTCCTTCCGGCGCGGCGCCGAGACGGCTGCGCACCAGGTACAGCGCCTTCGCCGTCCAGGGCGACCCTTGCCATGGCGCAAGCCGTGTGACCAGCGGCTGCAGGTCCGTCCCAGGCCCTGCCCTGGCCAAGGTGAGGTGGGCTCGATAGGGGCGATGCTCCACCGGCAGGTGGCTGCGGCGGGCTGCCGCCCCCGCCGAGTCGGCGAGCCGGCGCAACCCGTCACGATCACCCTGCACCGCGGTCCACAGTACCCGGTGCCCGAACCGACCACTACCGCCGAAGGCCAGCGACAGCGGCGAATGCCGGGAAGCGGCCCTGCTGAGCCGCCGGGTCAGTTCGTCCACGGTGTCATCGCCGACCTCGCCGACCTCGCCGAGGAAGACCAGCGTCACGTGCCACTGTTCTGGACGCGTCCACCGTAGCCCCGACGCCAACGCCGGCAGCCCAGCCGTAGCGCTCCGCAGCTCCTCCACCGCCTCTGCAGGAGGCACCAGCGCCACGAACAACCGCACCCCGCCATCCTCACCCAACAAAGCTCTCCCAACCCCGTTAGGAGACATACCGGGGTCTAGCAGGTGGGGGGTCAGGAGACGGGGTGATGGGTGTAGTAGTTGGCGGGGTCGAATTTGCGGGTGGCGCGGCGGAAACGCCAGGTGAAGGTTGGCCACAGCGTAGTGTTGCGGCCGTGCGCGTCGAGGTACCAGCTTGCGCAGCCACCTGAGGTCCACACCGTGCCCTGCATCCGTCGCTGGATGACCCGGTTGTAGGCCAGCTGCGCCTCCGGCGAGACCTCCACTGCGGCGGCCCCGGAGTGTTTTAGGTAGCGCAACGCATCCAGGGTGTACGCCACTTGCGACTCGATCATGTAGATCAATGAGGTGTGCCCGAGCCCGGTGTTGGGTCCGACCAGCATGAACAGGTTGGGAAATCCGGCAATGGTGGTGCCCCGGTGCGCCTGGGCCCCGCCGGACCAGACCTCGGCAAGGGTCCGGCCGTCCCGGCCGCGGAGCCGGGTGGCCATGGGCATATCGGTGACGTGGAATCCGGTGCCGAAGATGATGGTGTCGACGTCGCTGCGGGTGCCATCCCTTGCCTGCGCCCAATCCGCGCCAATCCGGGCGATGGCCGAGGTCACGAGGCGCACATTGGGTCTGGTCAGGGCCGGAAGGTAGTCGTTGGAGATCAGGATGCGTTTGCAACCGATTGCGTAGTCCGGGGTCAGCTTGGCCCGCAGCACGGGGTCGGCGACCTGATGACGCAGGTGCGCCCGGGCGATCACCTCGGCCACTGTGAGCAGGCGTGGGTTCACCGCAAAGCCGGGCACCAGGGACTCCCGCCCACAGTAGATACCTGCCCGCACCAGCCGTTGGAGAGCGGGCACCGCCCGGTACAGCCGCTGCTCGGCCCCACCGATGCCCCGCTCGCTGCGCGGCATGATCCAGGCCGGAGTGCGCTGGAAGAGTGTGAGTGCGGCCACTTCGGGCTGGATGCGGGGCACGAACTGAATGGCCGAGGCGCCGGTGCCGACTACTGCCACCTGCCGGCCGCGAAGGTCGTAGTCGAGCGCCCAGCGTGCGGAGTGAAACACCGCGCCGCGGAACGTATTCAATCCCGGAATGTCGGGAATATTCGGTTCAGAGAGTGCCCCGGTCCCGGTGATCAGCACATCGCAGGTCAACTCGCCGCAGTTGGCGCGAACCCGCCAGCGGCGTTCGGGGTGATCCCACCTGGCCTCGAGCACGTCATGGTGAAAACGGATGTGCGGGCGGATGCCATAGCGGTCGGTGCAGTGCCGCAGGTAGTCCCAGATCTCCGGTTGGCTGGAGAAGCTACGGGTCCAGGAGGGGTTCAGGGCGAAGGAGAATGAGTACAGCTGGGAGGGCACGTCACAGGCGCAGCCCGGATAGCGGTTGTCCCGCCAGGTGCCCCCCACCTCAGCGGCTCGCTCCAGCACCACGAAATCGGTCATTCCGTGCTGATTGAGCCTAATCGCCATGCCCAATCCGGCGAAGCCGGTGCCGATGATGATGACGTGGTGGTGGATTTTCTCGCTCAAGGACGATCACAACCATTCCCGAATCAGCGTTACCCGCTGGTAACGTTACCGTTGAGTCAGGTATGGATGTCCAGCCGACGTAGCGGGATAGCCGTGCCGTCCAGCTGATCGGTTTACCGCTGGTCGCTGCCATCCGGTAATG
Organism: Pseudonocardiaceae bacterium; assembly: GCA_050699835.1. GTDB lineage: Bacteria > Actinomycetota > Actinomycetes > Mycobacteriales > Pseudonocardiaceae. The sequence continues at coordinate 3,645 of JBOHFW010000048.1, forward strand.
GACGAACCGAACTCCACTGACCAGTCAGCGCGAGATAACCGCCGCCGAACGCCGCACCGGCCGCGCCTCCGCCACCGAACGGCAAGCTACTGGTAGGCCTTGATTTACACCGGTTTACATCCCCAAGCAGACGCGATCCGCGAGAAACGATGGGAGAGGCGTCCCCGTGGCACCCGAATCGCTCGTCGAAGCCCGTGGCACCGTGCTCGGTTCCCAGATCTGGGCCGTTGATCCCGTTGAGGTCCTGTCTCCGCCCGATCACCTGGCCTGTGCCGCTGCCAGTGCGATGGGTTGGGACGGGGTGGTGTTGCCGCCGATGGTGCTGCTCGGGCGCCGGGTGGTGGCCGTCGCCAATCTCATCGCGGACGTACATGAGAGTCGGGTCAGCTCAGGATGGCGCCCGGTGACCGATCGGGTATCGGTGTCCACCTGGGATTGGCCCGAGATGCGTCACCTTGTTCCGGCGCCCGCGGTAGCGCTGTGCGGCATCATCGCGCCGGCCCGGCACTGGCGCACCGGGCTCACCGGTGCCTCCCCGTTCGCCGGGCTGTGCCCGACAGCTCTGCTGCTGCCCGCGCACATCGCTCGCAACGTCGAGTGCCTCAGCCACGCCGAGTGCTATGGCCCTACTGTGCTGGCCGCAGCAGGCCCACACGATGTCGACTCCGAAGCAGTTGACGTGGTGCACGCGGGACGCTCCCGGGTGACCACGACCACGCAGCTCACTGCAACCACCCGCTGGATCTATGAGATGGTCTACGACCGGCTGCTAGGGCTGGGTCACAAGTGACACAGCAGGAGGAGTGTGGGCGAGGGGGGAGTTGAACCCCCACGTCCTTACGGACACACGGACCTGAACCGTGCGCGTCTGCCATTCCGCCACTCGCCCAAGTGACTGGCGAAGCCTAGCAGGGAGCCTAGCAAGAATATCCCGGACGCCCTGATGCGGCAGACTCGGACGGTTGGCCTTCCCGGATTACGATCGGGGGCAGCCCCGCTGCGAGAGGAGGCCGTCGTGGGTAAGGCGCAGAGGTTCGAGGGTAAGGCGCAGAGGTTCGAGCGACGGTTGCAGGGTATGGTCGGCGACGCCTTTGCCAGGGTCTTCGGCGGTAGCGTGGTGCCGCAGGAGGTGGCGCAGGCGCTCCAGCGCGAGGCAGACGACAATGCGCGTCCGCTCGCGGGGGGGCGGGTGCTCGCACCCAACCGTTACACCGTGACACTCGGGGCGGCCGACCACGACCGGCTGGCCGGCGACGAGCAACGGGTGATCCGGATGCTCAAGGAGTGCATCCAGGCTCATCTCGCGGAGCAGGGCTGGGATGTCTACGGGGACGTTGTGGTCCGTTTGAAGCTGTCTGGGACGCTGCATACCGGACAGTTCCGCACCAGTTCGTCCGTCGATCCCGGCACACCGCAACCTCGCAGCGCAGGAGACCGATCCATGAGCCAGCAACCGGGCGAGTACGCCGGCGATGCCCAGCGCGGCCAGTATCATCATTACGACGGGGTATCCGCAGCCGCTCCGGATTACGGTCAGCAAGACCCAGGGGCTGTGCAGAACTTCGGGAATTACGCCTATGACCAGGCTGGCAGCTACCAGCCGGGCTACGGCCAAGGCGATTACGGCCAGCCCTACCAGCAACCTTATGGCCAGCACAGTCAGGAGCGGCCGGGGTACGGTTATGACCAGGGCGCTTACCGCCAGGTCTCGGCAGCACTGATTCTGGATGACGGATCCAATCGCCACTACCAGCTGACCGAGGGCAGCATCGTGGTGGGCCGCGGTCAGGACGCCCAGTTCCGGCTGCCCGACACCGGCGTGTCCCGGCGGCACCTGGAGATCACCTGGGACGGCCAGCGGGCGTTGCTCGCCGACCTCGGGTCCACCAACGGCACGACGGTCAACGGCACCCCGGTGCAGACCTGGCAGCTCGTCGATGGTGACGTGGTGCGGGTCGGGCAGTCCCGGCTCGTCTTCCGGACCCAGAGTTGAGCAAGCGCGGAGAGTTGCTAGC
>JBOHFW010000049.1:0-12552 GCA_050699835.1 Pseudonocardiaceae bacterium
AGCTGGATCTGGCCCAGGCCGCAGTCCTCGCAGAGTTCGCCGACGACCAGGCCGCCGTGGCCACGCTGACCAGCGCGGCCAGGACGCGTCCCGAGCAGTTCGAGCACCTCGCGCAGCGGCTGCGCGATGACCGGGAGGAAACCCGGTTGTGTGAGCAGCTCACCGTCACCCTCACCGAGCAGGGTGTGACGATCATCGATCGGCCGAACACCCTGTTCGACGGCGCGGTCCGCCGGCTTGCGGATCTGCGGGCCACTCCGGACACGATGCCGGGCACCGAGCTGACCGCTCACGAGCACGCCGGCTGCGCCGGGCACGCCGCCTTCCTGGAGGACCGGGGTCGCTGGCGCCCGCTGGGCGAGCGGGTCGCCGCAGTGTGGGTGTGCACCGATTTCGTGGGCCACGGGCACGCCGAGCGGCACACCGACCTGGGCGTGGCCACCACCGGCCAGGTCACCGGTGGTGGGATGACCGAACAGCAGAAGGCCGAGCGGCGCGAGGTCATCGCGAACAACAAGGCATGGGACTCCGCGACCACGGTGCGCCGGGACTGGCTGCGCAAGTTCCTCGCCCGGTCCGCCGCACCCAAAGACGCGCTGCGGTGGATCGCGGCGACCCTGGCCCAGGGCAGCCATGATGTGCGTAAGGCGATGGAATCCGATCACCCGGTGGCACTGGAGTTGCTGGGACTCCAGCGCACCGACCGCGGTTACGCCCGGCGATCACCGCACGCCATCGCGGCCGCGGCCGCCACGGCCAGCCCTGGGCGGGCCACCGTGCTCACGGTGGCGATGCTGATCGCCGCCCTGGAGCAGGGCACCGACCGGCGCGCCTGGCGCTGCCCCACCGAGGACCAGATCGGCTACCTCCAGCAGCTGCGCAGCTGGGGCTACCCGCTGTCCGACGTGGAGATGCTGGTCCTCACCACCGATGGCGCGCCGGAGCTGGCCGGGACCGGCACCGAGGAGCCGGACCCCGACCAGCAGGCCCAGGCCGCGGACGTCGCCGTTCCCGACAACGGCCAGGGCATGGCGGCCTGACCGGCTCACCCGAGGGGGCCACCCGGATCTCGGGGTGGCCCCCTCGGCTTGCTGTTGTGGCCCATTACCGCCGCTGCCCGGCCGGTGCGGCGCACCTGACCTCGATTCCAGAAAGGGCGAATCGCCATGAATCCCCCACCGCTGCTGGCCGCCGCGCTGCGCGCCGCCGAGCGGGGCTGGCCAGTGTTCCCGCTCCACCCCTACAGCAAGTACCCAGCAGTACGGGACTGGCCCCACCAAGCCACCTGCGACCTCGACCAGATCAACCAATGCTGGCGTCACATCCCATACAACATCGGCATCGCCTGCCAGGCCGCTGGGCTGGTGGTCCTCGATCTCGATGCCGGCCGTGGTGAGCTCCCGCCACCGCCGTGGGCCGGCCTCGGCGTGAGCCACGGCCGTGACGTGCTGCGCATCCTGGCCCAGCGGGCCGGGCAGCCCGACCCGATCGACACCTACATCGTGTCCAGTCCCCACGGTGAGCATCGGTACTTCCTCGCCCCGGCCGACCGGGTGCTGCGCAACACTACTGGTGCCACCAGCATTGGTCTTGGCTGGAAGATTGACACCAGGGCGGCCGGTGGGGCGATCATCGCCGCTGGCTCCGTGCGCCGCATTCAGGGCAGGCTCCGCCGGTACCGGGTCGTGCGCGACGTCGATCCGGTTGCCCTGCCGCCGTGGCTGGTCACCGCGCTCACTCCAGCACCCGCGCCGGCGCGGGCACCGATCCCGCTGCACGGCCCCGGGCACCGGCTCGACGCCTACGTGGCTGCCGCGCTCGCCGGCGAGACCACCGCGGTAGCCCAGGCCGCCCCCGGCACCCGCGCCCACACCCTGTTCCGTTCTGCCGCCCGCCTCGGCGAGCTCATCGGCGCTGGCGTTCTGCAGGAGACCCTGGCAGTGCAGCCGCTCCTGGCTGCAGCCCCGACCTCGGACAGCGGCGCGGACCCCTTCACCCACCGGGAGGCCATCGGCCACATCACCAACGGAATCGCCCGAGGCCGGCGAAATCCCCGCCAGCTTCAGGACCGCACCGCCTGAGCGGCACGCCACCGGATTGGCCGATCCCACTGCACTGCCGGGCTGCCGCGCCGCTTCGCGTTCCTCGGCGCTGAGCGCCTGCGGTACGGGTCAGCTTGCCTTCGACCCATCGTCTCCTCGCCGCGCGTGGCGGGTGCACGCGCACGCCGGGGACACGCCTGGCGGCAGGTCGGCAGGGGCACGCCGAGGGACTGTTCACAGCAAGTGTGATCACCGGGACCGGTGCTGGTGCGCCGGTGGACCGCCCGCAGGTCAGCACACCGGGCGGGGGCATGCGCCGATGAACCCGGGGCGCATCCACCCGGGTGAGACAAGCCGCGCCGACGGCGCGGTCACTGACGTGATCCCACCCGGCTGGACGACCCCGGAACCCCCGCCGTCCCTGCGGGACCCCCACCCGGCGCGCCGAGGCAGGGCCGCGTTCCACCGACACCCCAGCCAGACGGAGGACCCGATGCCCACCCACACCCTCATCCAGCGCTGCCGCGCGACCCGCTACCCGACCCGCGTCCAGCTCGGCCCCCTGGTTTGCCGCGCCTGCCACCTGCAGCGCACCCGCCAGGAACGCCAGTGCGACGACCTGCTCGGCGGGCAATGCCGGGACTGCCACGACCCCAGCCTCTGACCGGAAGGACCACCACAACAGGGTTCCCGCGACCCGCGGACCGGGCCCGGGCGGGGGCCCGACGTGATCTGGGTCTGCCAGAGCTGCGACCACACCTGGGAACCCAGCCCCGCTGACCTCGCCGAAGAGCCTGCCCCCACTGCGACGGGTGGACCGCGGTCGGTGAACTCGCCGAGCCCGACTCCCGGCTCCCAGACCGCGGCTCGGGGCCTTGCCCATCACTCAATCCGGGGGCCCACGTTCCGCCGACGGCCACCGCCACAACCGGTAGCGAAGTTCCACCACCTCCCCGCACACGCCCAACGCCGCACAGCCACCGGCCTTCTCTGCGGTCTTGATCACCGCCTCGGCCGACTGTCCACCGGAGTCGTCGCCATGTCGATCAGCTGCTTCACCGCCTACGACTGGTCGCGCAGCTACCTGCTGCCCGACAGCGTCACCGCCACAAGTCCGCTGCGCGGCAGCGTCGACGAACCCTGCGCCTACAACGCCGCCCGCGGCCTGCTCGTGGAGGTCTGCCGAGTCACCCACGCGACCCCACTGGGCCTGCACTACGCCGAGGAACAACGCCTCGGCGAGCTGCTCATCACGATCACCGCCAGCGCCGCACTCCCCGGCCGCCAGATCACGGTCATCACCCACCACCACCTGCCGCTACGCAGCGATGATGCGCAGCGCTGGCTCATCAGCATCAACGATGCACCACTGCCCCACGAGCAACGCCGCTATCCCCCCTCACCGCCCTACCAGGGCTGGATCGTCGCCCGCTGGTTACGGGGCCTCTAGTGGTCCGCGCCCTTTCGGGGTGCGCCTATTGACGGCGTCTACAGGTCCAGGGCGGCTTGGATGGCGCTGGTGAGACGGGTCAGGGTGAGCTCGTCCAGGTGGCCGACGGGCTCACCGATCCAGGCCCGGTAGAGCCGGGTGAGGTCCCGGACGTAGGCCCAGCCCTGGCCGCTCACCGGGATGGCGAGGATGTCGCCCGGGTCGCGGCGCTGCAGCTCCAGGCCCAGCAGCCACGGTCGTAGTGAGCTGTTCAGGGTGTCGCTGGACAGGATCACGACGGTGCGCGGGACGTCGGGTGAGCTGGGGCGGACGTAGCGGCGGAGTTCACCCCGCCGCACGGAACCTCGTCGCCTCGGCGGCGGCGATCGTGGCCTCGTCAGCGGCTCGCTCGGCGTCCTCGGCCAGCATCTCCGCGGCCGTGAGCTCGACGTAGCTCGAGCCGGGGCTGATGCGCGCGAACTCGCGGCGTGCCGCCCTGGCGATCCACTCGGCGACCGGCATGCCCAGGTGGGCGGCGGCTAACTCAGCGAGCGCCACGGTCCCGGCATCGATGTCCACGGGCACTGTCCGGCGGGTCGTCATCGCCACAGGGTACCGCTGGGTGGGCAGCTGGACAGTCCTCACGCCGGTGATAGTCACCGTCTCGCTGACCGCATCCGCGGTCACCGCCGAGATTGCCGTGCACCTTGGGTGTTCAGCTCGACTTCCTGGGTGTCTGGGGTGACGGTGAAGCGCCAATCCGCGGCTGTGGGTGCGCCGGCGTCTCGCTACCACAGGTAGGCGGTTTCAACCTCGTCCCACATCCGCCGTGGCCCGTGCTGGCGTATTTCGTAAGGCCGTCAGATTTCGGGTGATGGCGCAGGCTCGCCCAGGCCCCCGAGTCCGGGTCGATCAGCCACAGCGTGCCGTGATCGTCATCGTTGTCCGGGCGCCAGTACAGGTGCCGGCAGTCCGGCACGCGCAGGCTCACCGCCAGCTGCGCGTCGTAGTCCCCGGCCACCTCGAACGGGTGCACCTGGTCGCTGAGACCTCGACGCGCTGGTCGTCCCGGACGAACCGGCCGACCGAGACCCGGGGCACCCGCTGCGCACGTAGCCACATGAACCATGCCTTGCCGACGATCCGGCCGGTGGCGCTGCCGTCACTGTGTGGCTCCAGCGCCAGCAGTCCCCGTCGAAGTATGCGTTGGCCCAGGGGGTGAGGACCCGCCCGCCCGGCCGGGTCTGCGCCACCCACGCAGGAGGTACCTGCTGCACACTGGCGGTGCACAGGACCCGGTCATACGGTGCCTTCTCACCGTGGCCGAGCGCACCGTCGCCGGCCAGGACCGTGACCGACCGGTTCGCGTAGGCGATCTCCAACCACCGGTCAGGCGACTCCCGGCGGTGCACCGCCACCAGGTCGATCGGGCCGTCGATGGCCGGATCCTGCTGCCATACAGTGTCGAGAAGGAACAGGTGGCGGAGCACGGCCAGAAACGTTTCCCGCCAGTCCGCTGTGATGTCACCCTCAGTGGTCAGCTGCTCCACCAAACACTCCAGCAGCCGCGCAGCGGGCGCAGTGGTCAACGACCATGCTTTCCGGGTGGCGGCTCTCGTCGATCGATCTTCGTCCCATCCGGGACCTTCACGTCAGCTCGCGACGGATCTTCCTTGGCGTGCTTGCGTCCTTCTTACCCTTATCCGTCCTGGGCCACGGTGTTCCCCCACTCACCATCGTGGTAACTGATCGACAGCGCGCACCACCCGTCCTGGCAGGAGCCTACCGATTCCGGCCAGCTCTGGGCGTGAAACCGAGCTGGCCCCCGGTGGGTTAACCGTTGGCCTGTGCGTGCGGGCAGAGCGGACGCTGCTGGTAGCTGCCGGGCACGTCGGCGCCGGCGGTTACCGGCCGGGATCACGGCAGGTCGTCGTGCCGGGCGGGGGTTGGGTCGAGATAGCGGTGCACCGACGTCTTGGGAATGCCGGTCTTGGCCGCGATCTGGCCGAGGGTGGCGCCCTCGCCTTTGAGCAGGCGCGCGTACTCGATCTTGTCAGCGGGGTGGGCCACGGGCGGCCGACCCGGCGGCCGGCGGCTTCGGCCACCGACCGGGCGTGCGCGGCGCGTTCGGCGGTGAAGGTGCGTTCCATCTCGGCGAACAGGGCCAGCAGCAGGAACGCGATGCGGGCCAGGCCCTCGTCGGCGGTGCTGATCGGCAGTGGGTCGGCCAGTGAGCGGACACCGATGTTTTCGGAACGTGATTTGTGGAACAACTTGCGGAACGAGGCACGGGCTCCGTGACGTGGAGAACACAGCGGCGCCGGGCAGCGCGAACGAGGTGTTCCACAACCAAGGATGTGGAACGGCGTCATGCGAGATCGGGTCGGCCGAGTTCGCGGGCGCTGGGCAGGAACTCGGCGGGGATGCCGATGCTGAACAGGTAGGCGCGTTCCTCCTCGAACCGGGCGAGTGTGCGGCATGCCAGTAGATCAGCACCCCGCGGCGCTGGCATAGCGGGTGATCAGTTCCAGCGCGTCGAGCACCGGCCGGTGGGTGGTGTTGTTGCTGCGGAACTCCAGCACGCCCAACAGCTTGATCAGCCCGGTCCGGTAGTGGTTGGTGTACGAGCCTTTCAGCGTGGCCTTCACCGTGCGCTGATACGTCGGGCCGGAGGACTTGAACTCCGCGACCAGGTCGGCCAGCACCGCCTGCGGCGCGACCGGGAACACGGTGTCGCGCACGAGCTGGTCGCCGGCGTTCACCGTAGCCTCCGTGACCCGGAACAGCAGGTTCTCCTTGCCGGTGACCCGCTTGAACTCCTTGATCAGCTCCTTGGTCACCCGGACCTCGGCGCGGGCGTTGATCCGGTGCACCGTAGAGATCAGCAGCTCCACCAGCGTGTCGGTGATCTCCCGTTCCCGGCAGTACAACAACGCCGCCAGCAGCGTCGCGGTCACCTCGGGCGCGTGGCCACGCAGGTGACTGGGCGCCTCCACCACCGCCCGCGCCCGCCAGGCGATGACCACCTTCGGGGCGATGTCGGCGAACACGTCCGCCGGCAGGCCAACCACACGCACCGCCTCCAGCTTGGCGATCTCGGTCAGCATCGTGTTCAGACTGACGTTGCCCGGATCGGACCTGATCGACGCCAGCACCGCCGGCCCGTCACCGCCCTCCCGGCCGTCTCCATCATCGTCGGAGTCCGCCGCGACCAGCACGACCAGTCGAGCACGCACGGCCACTGGTAAGCGGGCGACCACCCTGGCGACCAGCAGCTCCTCGCCGCGGTGCAAAGCAGACCGCACGATCCGGTCGATCCGGCCGCCGGTGGGTGGCTCGACGCGCTCGGCTCTGCACCGCGCCAGTAACTCCTCACGCACCCGCTCGGCGGCGCGCTCGACCTGGGTGACGTTGGTGACCAGCCACTCCGTTAGCTTGTCCGCGTCCGCGACGCTGCACTCCCGAAACCCCAACGCCTGGCGAATCTGGACCCGATGCGCCTTGATCGTGCGCCCCGACCAGTCGTAAAACGCCAGCTCCGCCGCTGGCACACCGACCTGCCGAGCCACGTAGTCCGCCGCAATATCCGGGATCTCGCTGCGGCCACGCGGGAACCGGCCCCGCTCGGTGTAGAAGCGCAGCAACACCGCGAACCCGAGCCTCGTCCCGCCTCGCTTGCCTGCGACCAGGTCCATCTCGTCCTGGACGAGCGTCCCAGCGATCGATCAGCTCATCTTGATCCAACTCCCGCGCCACGCGCGGAAGCTACCGCCGCCCACTACCACGGCCTCGACCAGCACCATCCGCTCGTCTGCACCTGGTGACACGAGCCTTACTGGCACCCCCACGGATGCGCAGCTGGCCGCTGCCGAGCTCGCCGAGGGCCGGGCGGCGCTGGTGGCCCGGTTGTCCGACGCCCTGTACGGCTCGGCGTTGGCGCACGTGATGACCGCCGAGGTCGCTGTGGCGCAGGCCGGCGCCGACACCGGGTACCGGCATGAGGCCTGGCGGGCGGCCGGTGCCACTGCGGAGGGCACCGCCATCTTGCTGCACTACACCGCGATGCGGCTCGCGGCTGAGGTGCAGGCCATCAGGGAGCGGCTGCCGGTGGACCTGGGTGTGATGGGAGCTGCGGCCGACGCCGGGGAGGCGTTGAAGCTGCTGCTGGAGGTGTGCACCGTACGCAGCATGGGTGACCCGCGCGCCGGTGCGGTGACGACGAACCTGGCCCGCGCGGCTGACCAGCTCGGCGCCGCCGCTGGTCGCATTGACGCGCTGTTCGCCGCGACCCGCGATGTCGCTGCGATCATCCATTCCGGGTGACGCCTCAACAGCGCGTCGATCGACCCCCAAGAACGGCTCGCGTGCCTTTCACCACGCCAATGTGAGCATTTCTCCTGTGAGCCTGAAATATCAGGAGGTGCGCGGATCGCTGGCCGAACTCGATGAGTTGCTGTTCTTCGAGGCTCGCGGCGCGGGCTGGGATGGCGACCGGTCGGCGGAGAAGGCCGCGCTGGTCGCCGCGCGGCGATTGCTCGCCCAGCTCGATGAACGGCTGGCCGAGCGCATCGACGAGTTAGATGGTGACTGATTGGCCAGCGTGGGGCCGGCGCGGCGTTGTTACCGGCCCGCGGCCGACTCTCCGACCCGGTGAGTATGTGGGACCTGTTGTGGCCTGTTGTAGATTCGGTGACGGCTGCGTGCCAGCCCATCCGAGTTCGCCCCGCTCACGCTGGGGCGAGCGCACGCGGAGAAGATGTCCCAGACTCAGCGCGTCGCCGTGGGTGTCGGTCAGCGATCGAGCGTGCTGGGCTTCAACCTGAGAGTGGCGACCTGTGTCGGGGTCTTTTTCGAACGGGAGATGTCGGACATCGTCCAGTGCACCTGGGCGACCTCCCAGGTCTCGTTGTGTTCGCCACCCTGAGTCTCGCCGTGGTACCGGCGAGCCCTGACGGTGATGCTCTCTCCGACCCGTGGCACGACGACGACACCACCGGTGCCGGTCATCGAGTCAGGATGCTGCAACGGGGTGTCCGGGGCCATGAGCTGGACGTTCGGGTCGTCCTTGCCCTGCTCGTCAACGGCGAGATAGCGGATCATCAGCTCGACGGGTGCGCTCACACCGGGTCCTTCCTGCGGGATCGACTGCCTCGGGTCCAACGCGGAGGGTGATCAGCTGGTTCCCCCTCGTTGCCGCTGCCGATCCCCGACGTCGCGACGTGGCATGTGGAGTCAGTTTTCCGTGAGCGTCCTGTTGGGAGAGCGTGAACTGGTAAAACGGTTTCTCCTGGTGTGGCAAGTGCCGACCTGCCACGACATGTCACACCTGCCACGGTGAGCGTGTTTCCCCAGCTCCGGACCGGTAGGGAGGGGCGATCTACTTGCCACGGGGGTGGGTGGCATGTTGCAGGTGGTGGCATGTGTGTTGTGGCATGTTTCGTCCCCACGACGACTCCACCAGCGTGCGGACCTACCTGCCCCGAGCTAGCTGTGCCAGGTTTCCGCTTGAGCGGGTAGGTGCCCTCAGCTTCGGTATCGGGAACCGTTCACGAGGACAAGGGAAGGGGGGCACAACGACACAGGGGCGACCCGCCGAGTTGGCGAGCCGCCCCTGTTGGTGATGGTGGGGTTGACCTAGTTGAGGGGTGCGCGGCGGGTGCCGGCGGTGACTTCGGTGGCCGCGCGGCGCAGTTCGCCGACCTGGATGACTGAGCCGGTGTTTTTGCGTTCGGCTTTGAGGAACCAGGGTGTCGCGCCGAGTTCGCGGCCGAGCCGGATGGCCGCGGCGCGTTGCACATCGGGGTGCTCGTCGGTGGGGATGCGGCCGATGATCCGGCCGAGTTCGGCGACGCCTACCAGCTCGTCGTCGCGCCGGCCGTGCACGGCTTCCAGGATCGCGGCCATCGGCTGGGCGATTTCCGGAGCGGACTCGGCGGGCACGGGTGAGCTCACGTCGGTCAGGTAGGCCCGGATGCGGTTCATCAGCGTGGCGCGTTCCCATCCCAGCGTGCCGTTGCGCTCGATGGGGTCCAGCCGCCAGGGGTTGGCGCGCAGCTCGGTGATGAGGTCCTGGCCGGCGGTGTCCCAGTCGCCGTCGCGGTCGACCCGGCCGGTGACGAACGCGAGTTGCCTGGCGGAGATGTACGCCGGCGCGTTGTCCGCGCGGATCGCCTCCAGGACCTCGGTCATGGTCTTACCGAGCGAGCCGTACTTGCGAAACGTCTCGATTGCCTGGTCCATCTTCTCTTCTGCGTCGGCGGTCATGCGGGTGATCTCCTCCTGAGTCGGGGGCTGGGTGGGGTTGCCGTCGTCGGCGTCGACCGCGGCGTGGTGAATCACTTCCTCGGGCACTGAGCTGCTGGCCCCTGAGGCCGACGCGGGCCAGTGCAGTCCTTGGGTGTGGACCAGGTCGGCGAGCTCGGGCAGTCGCTCGGGCAGCCACCGACCGGCGTAGGCCGCGCCGAGTTCGGTTTGCAGCCACGCCGGCAACCGGGGCACGGTGGCGGTGTTGCGGGCCGCCACGGGGGCGATCTGATCGACGCCGTCCAACTCGTAGGCTTTGGCGGGGATCACCCGGGGTACCTCGCTGCTGGGCTGGATGAGCAGGGTGTGGTCGCGCAGTTTGGTGGTGCGTACCCGATCCATCCCGACCAGCGTGGCGGTGCCGTCGTAGTCGGTGTAGGTCTTGCCGGCCACCCGCAGGGTGATGTTGCGCTTGGCCATGTTGCCCTGGGTGCCCAAAGCGTCCATCAGGCCGTACTGGGTGAGCATCAGCAGGCTCACGCCGGCGGAGCGGGCCGCGCGGGTGATCGCGTTGACCAGCTGCGAGCCGTTCATTTCCTTGCCGTCGAAGGTGCGGATCGTGGCGGTGCTGTTGTCCAGCAGCAGGTCGGAAGCTTCCTCGAGGATGCATTCGATCGCGGGATCAGTGGGGGTGGGCTCGAATTTGCTCATCGGCCCGAGCTTTTTGTTGCGCAGCTTGACCAGCTGGTAGAGCGCGGCGAGCTGTTGGAGGACCCGGGTGGGGTCCTCGCCGGCGACCCAGTCGAGCACCGGCCGGTCGGTGGTTCCGGCGAACCACGGGTGCAGCCAGGGGTAGATCAGCGGTAGCAGCTTGTCGCTGGCGCAGATCCACAGCAGCGCGTCGCAGCAGTGGGTGACCTCGGCGATGACGTTGTTACAAAACACCGACTTCCCGCTGCCGGTGGCCCCGACCATCACGCCGTGCACGCCCAGCAGCCGCAGCTCGATGTCCTCACCGTCCTCGTATAGGCCCGGCCGGATGGGGTGGCGGATGGTGCCGACCGGGCGATCCAGCGGGTAGGGGATCGAGTGGGCGAAGACGTTGGCGGTGCTGACGTGCAGCAGGAACAGGTTGGCGCGGTCGGTTTCCTCAGCGCGGACCTGCTCAGCACCCAGACGCACGCCCTGGTCGGCGAGATGGCCGGCGGCCACGGAGGCGATGTTGCCGACCGCGGAGCACAGGCCCCCGAACTTCATCGGTTTGGTGGGTTGTCCTCGATCGTCAGGGTGAACCCGGCCTTGGTCGGCTGTCGGTGCTGGACCCGCATGCCCTCGCAGCCCGCGGCCGCCAGGATCTCCTCCCACAGGTCGAGGGTCTTGTCCTCGGAGAGTTCCTGGTGCTGCGTCGCCAACTCGACGCGGTGACGCTCGAGGTGGGCCTTGTGCCCGGGCGCCTGGGTGCGGACCACGGCGTAGGCGGCGCCGAACACGACGGTGCCCAGCACCAGCCAGCCCAGCGCATCGGTGTTCGTGGGCCGGACCCCGGCGGCGTAGACCAGCCAGGTGGTCAGCGCCAGGCCCGCGACGACGGTCAGCCAGCTCGCGTGCCCGCGCTGGTCATGGCCGTATTCGCGCAGCGGGTAGCACCGGCGGGCGGCCAGCACACCGAGCAGCGTGCCGACCAGCCCGACCGGGACCAGGATCCACGGCGACAGATCCGTCCAGACCGGCACACCGGCCAGCGCGTAAGCCCACAGCGCGGTGATCACCGGGTGGAACCACCGCCTGTCGGGGTCGAACGTGCGGGCGATGCCCCAGAGGGTGGGCCGAGCGACCGCGACGGGATCGACCCAGCGGCGCGCCCGTGGCGGGGCCTGGGTTGACGTGGTCATCGCACTGAACTCCTCACCAAATCACTCACGGGCGGCGGGTAGACACGGGTTAGCGGTTCGCGGAGACGTCCCACTTGTCCTCGCCCGGCCTGGGCTCGTCGATCCGGCGCAGCTCTTGCTGGTGAGTCCGGCGGAACACCGCACCGGCCTCCCGGATCCGCTCGGCCTGCCGAGCCTGGGTCGCGGCGAAGTCGTTGATCGCATCGGTGAACTCGCCGCTGACCGGGATAGATTCCTGGATCGTGCCGGCGTGCTGGCGCCACACGCCGGCCTGCTGCTCGGCCGCTCCCGGCGCACCGTCGACCCAGTCGATCAGCGCGCGGGCATTGTGGATGTCGAGGTTGGTCGCCACCTGCGCCAGCGCCTCGTTGTGGCCGTGGAATGGATTGGGCATCGCCGTGTTCCCCTTCTGATCTCCGTGCGGTGACGTCCCGCCGATAGCGGGACACCCCTGCTGTTGTTGTGCTATTGGGCTAGTCCTGTTCGGGACGGTGCTCGGTTGCGTGTAATCCGGAACCGGTGTGGGTCGCTGGGGCGCCCGCTTGAGCAATCCGGCCCGGCGGTGGGAGGGCTCGCCGGCGGGCGCCTGGTCACCGCGGGCCTGCGGTCGGCTTTCCTTGCCGGCCGCGCCCCGGCGGCGCAGCCCCGCCCACAGGCCCGGCTTGCCGCCGGTGAAGCGCGACGGGCTGGCCCGCTGGCCAGAGCGGGAGTTCCTGCCGCTGCCCGTGCTACCGACGCTGCCGGGCTGCCTGGACCGCTGCCCCGGCAGAGCGCTCGACGTCCGCGAGCTCCCGGACCGGGCAGCCGGACCAGCACCCGCCCTGCCAGCGGAACCGTGCCGACCGGGACCTTGACCGGCCCCTGCGAGCGGCCCGCGTCCACGACGGGCAGCGCCCCCCGCGGCGCGGCGGTGACCAGTCTGCGCACCGCGCAAGCCACCCAGCAG
>JBOHFW010000050.1:0-4921 GCA_050699835.1 Pseudonocardiaceae bacterium
TTCCTGTGCTCCGAGATCGTGCGCTGGGTGACCGAGCAGGGCCTGAGTCTGGACGTGTGCACCGGTACCGAGCTCGCCCTCGCCCTGCACGCCGGGTTCCCCGCGCACCGGATCGCGATGCACGGCAACAACAAGTCCCCCGACGAACTGACCGCCGCGGTCACCGCCGGAGTCGGGGCGGTGGTGCTCGACTCCTTCCTGGAGATCGCCCGGCTGGACGACATCGCTCGCCGGCACGGAGTGGTGCAACCAGTGCTGATCCGCGCCACCGTCGGCGTCGAGGCGCACACCCACGAGTTCATCGCCACCGCCCACGAGGACCAGAAGTTCGGGTTCTCACTTGCCACCGGAGACGCCGCGGAAGCCGTCCGGAAAGTGTTGAAATTGCCGGGTCTGCGCCTGGTAGGCCTGCACAGCCACATCGGCTCGCAGATCTTCGACGCGGACGGCTTCGAGCTCGCGGCCCACCGGATGGTCGGCCTGCTCGCTGCGATCCGGGACGAGCACGGGCCCGACGCTCTCGCCGATCTCTCCACCTTGGATCTCGGCGGTGGGCTGGGCATCGCCTACACCGCGGACGACGACCCGCCGCGACCGGCCACGCTGGCCGCGCATCTGCGGGCCATCGTGGACGCCCGGTGCCGGGCGGCCGGTCTGCCCACCCCGGAGCTGGTCGTCGAGCCGGGCCGGGCGATCGTCGGGCCTGGCACGATAACCCTCTACGAGGTGGGCACCATCAAAGAAGTCATGGTGGCGGCATCGACCCAGCGGCGGTACGTCTCGGTGGATGGCGGAATGAGTGACAACGTGCGCACCGCCCTCTATGACGCGAGTTATGACTGCCGGCTGGTCTCCCGGTGCTCCGAGGCGCCGCCCGTGTTGTCCCGGGTGGTCGGCAAGCACTGCGAATCCGGTGACGTGGTGGTCCGGGACTGCTGGTTGCCCGATGACCTGGCCCCGGGCGACCTGCTCGCGGTGGCCGGCACCGGCGCCTACTGCTATTCCATGTCCAGCCGGTACAACCTGCTGCTCCGCCCGGCGGTGGTCGCCGTGCGTGAGGGCACCCACCGGCTGGTCCTGCGCCGGGAGACGATGGCCGATCTGCTGTCCTTGGAGGTCACGTGAGCAGGCCCATCGGGCGGCAGGCCAGCGTTCAGGGCCGAGCCATCGGGGTGGCGCTGCTGGGCTGCGGCACCGTGGGCCGGGAGGTGCTGCGGCTGCTCACCGAGCAATCCGCTGAGCTCGCCGCCCGGGTCGGCGTCCCGGTACGGCTGGTCGGGGTGGCGGTGCGCCGCCCGCGGCGGCATCCCGATGTGCCTGCTGAGCTGCTCACCATCGACGCCGCCAAGCTGGTCAGCCGGGACGGCGTGGACGTCGTGGTCGAGGTGATCGGTGGTATCGAGCCGGCCCGGTCCCTGCTGCTGGCCGCACTGCACGCCGGCCGGGGCGTGGTCACTGCCAACAAGGCCCTGCTCGCCGAGTGCGGACCCGAGCTGTATGCCGCGGCCGACGCTGCTGGCGCCGACCTGTACTTCGAGGCGGCGGTAGCCGGGGCGATCCCGCTGCTGCGCCCGCTGCGGGAGTCGCTGGCCGGGGACCGGATCACCCGCGTCACCGGCATCGTCAACGGCACCACCAACTTCATCCTCTCCGCGATGGACAGGTCCGGAGCCGGCTACGCCGAGGCCCTGGAGGAGGCCAGCAGGCTGGGCTACGCCGAGGCTGACCCGACCGCAGACGTGGATGGCTACGACGCTGCCTCCAAGGCGGCGATTCTGGCCTCGTTGGCTTTTCATACCCGCGTGACCAGTGCCGACGTCTACCGGGAAGGTATCGCGGAGGTGTCCGCGGCCGACTTTCTCGCGGCCCAGGAGCTCGGTCGCACGGTGAAGTTGCTGGCGATCTGCGAGCGGGTCGCCGATGACACCGGTGCCGAATCCGTATCTGCCAGGGTGTACCCGGCGATGATCCCGCGCGCCCACCCGCTGGCCTCGGTCGGCGGAGCGTTCAACGCGGTGTTCGTCGAGGCGGACGCCGCCGGGGCGCTGATGTTCTACGGCCAGGGCGCCGGTGGGGCGCCGACCGCCAGCGCGGTACTCGGGGACCTGGTTGCGGTCGCCCGCAACCGGGTGGCGGGCGGCTACGGGCCGCGCGAGTCCGCCCACGCCGACCTGCCGATCCGGCTGATGGAAGACACCCCGACCAGCTACCACATCAGCCTCGAGGTCCTCGACCGCCCTGGGGTACTGGCGCAGGTCGCGCAGATCTTCGCTCAGCACGAGGTGTCCATCATGGCGGTCCGCCAGACCGGTCGCGCGTGCGCAGACGCGCCGGCCGGCGCGAACCTGGTGATCGTCACACATGTTGCACCGGATTCCGCATTGCGCTCTACAGTGGACAAACTCGCCGGTCTGGACGTAGTCCGCGACGTGATCAGCGTCATGCGGGTGGAAGGTGAGGTGACGTGAAGCTGGAGATAGCGGCCAGTCGCTCCTGGCCTGGGGTGATCGAGGCCTACCCGGAGCGGATCCGGGTCTACCCGGGCTGCCAGGTGGTGACCCTGCATGAGGGCGCCACCCCGCTGCTACCCGCTCCCACGCTGTCTCACCGCACCGGGTGCGACGTGCTGCTCAAGGTCGAAGGCGCCAACCCCACCGGTTCCTTCAAGGACCGCGGGATGACCGTGGCGGTGACCGAAGCCCTAGCCCGCGGCGCACAGGCGGTGTTGTGCGCCTCGACCGGCAACACCGCCGCCTCGGCCGCCGCCTACGCGGCCCGGGCCGGGATCCCCAGCGCTGTCCTGGTGCCCCGGGGCAAGATCGCGCTAGGCAAGCTCGCGCAGGCCACCGCCTATGGTGCCCGGATCCTGGCGGTGGCCGGCAACTTCGACGACTGCCTGGAGCTGGCCCGTAAGACCGCCGCCGACTACCCGGTGACCGCGCTGGTCAACTCGGTGAATCCGGTGCGGCTGCAGGGGCAGAAGAGCGCCGCCTTCGAGATCTGCGATGCGCTGGGTCGGGCCCCCGACGTGCACTGCCTGCCGGTCGGCAACGCCGGCAACATCACCGCCTACTGGATGGGCTACACGGAATACTACGCCGATGGGGTGGTGACCGGCCGACCGCGGATGTTCGGCTTCCAGGCCGCCGGCGCCGCGCCGCTGGTGCACGGCGCACCGGTGCGGGAGCCGGACACCATCGCCACCGCCATCCGGGTCGGCAGCCCGGCCTCCTGGGACGGGGCGATGCGGGCCCGGGAGGAGTCCGGCGGGCTATTCGAGGCGATCACCGATGAGCAGATCCTCGCGGCTTACCGGTTACTGGCCGGGCGGGAAGGGGTCTTCGTCGAACCGGCCTCCGCCACCGCGGTGGCGGGTCTGCTGCTCCTCGCCGAGGACGGGCGGCTGCCCCGCGGTTCCCTGGTGGTCTGCACCGTCACCGGCCACGGCCTCAAAGACCCCGACACCGCCTTGCACGGCCTCCCCACCCCCAATCTCATTACCGTGGACCCCGCCGCCGTCGCCGCCGCCCTAGCCCTCCAGTGACGGGGACTCTTCGGTGACGGGAAGCAAGGCCGCGGTGCGGGTACGGGTGCCGGCGTCCTCCGCGAATCTGGGGCCGGGGTTTGATGCGCTGGGGTTGGCGCTGGCGTTGTATGACGAGGTCGAGGTGAGCCCGGCGGCGGCCGGCCTGCGTGTCGAGGTGCGCGGTGAAGGGGCCGGGAGCCTGCCCACCGGGGAGGAGAATCTGGTGGTCCGTGCGCTGCGGGCGGCGTGCGCACGGTGTGGTTACCAGCCCGACGGGGTGGTGCTGCGCTGTCACAACCGCATCCCGCACTCCCGGGGGCTGGGTTCGTCAGCGGCCGCCGCCGTCGCCGGCGTACTAGCCGGTTACGGGCTCGCGGGAATGGAACCGGACGAGGCGGCGTTGGATCTGGCGGCTGGGTTCGACGGGCATGCCGACAACGTCGGTGCCAGCCTGCTGGGTGGCCTGGTGATCTGCTGGCAGGACGGGATGTCCTTTCGGGCGAGGCGTCTGGAGCCCCATCCGGATCTGGCCCCGGTGCTGCTGGTGTCGCAGGAGACGTCCGCCACCGAGGTCACCCGCGGGCTGCTGCCTGCTCAGGTGCCGCATGCCGACGCGGCGTTCACCGCCGGGCGGGCCGCGCTGCTGGCCCACGCGCTGACCAGCGCCCCGGAGCTGCTGCTGGCCGCCACGGAGGATCAGCTGCACCAGCCCTACCGGCGTTCGGCGTACCCAGCCACGGCACAGCTGATGGACGCGTTGCGCGCGGCAGGGGTACCCGCCGCCGTCTCGGGTGCTGGCCCGAGTGTGCTCGCGTTGCCGGCCGACGGCGAGTTACCCGACGGGGTTTGCACCGCCGGTTTCTCCCGATACCGGCTCAATGTGGCGCTCGCAGGGGCCGCCCTGGAGTGGAGGTGAGCCACCCAACTACGAGCCCGTTGTTGCCGCGATCGCGGTTGACCGATAGGCTTTGTGGCGTTCAGACGCCGTGTGCACGGGCGCCGGTGCCGCGTTCGGGGCCCTCTCACCCGGACAATTAATCTCCCGCCCTCCAGGTTGACGTGGTAGCGGGAAGGCTGGCACCCAGTCCCTGGCCGCAGTTGAACATGTCCCTGCCGGTCGGCTTGATCACCGATATTGTGGTCGGCGAGCCCACCGCACCGGACCAGGCGCCGTCGGCAGACCGCCGGATGGCGAACAGGCTGGCCTGAGCCGCGTCTCGGGTCGGTTAGGAAGGACCTGCGTGAGCGATATCAACGTGTTGGGCAGCGATGTTGCTGCTACGGCATCCTCGGACCAGCCCCGTGCCGACCAAGCTGGGATGGCTGTGTCGGCTTCGGACAACGGGACAGCGACGCGTCGTCGTGCTGGTTTGTCCGGAATGAATGTGCCTCAAC
>JBOHFW010000051.1:0-2962 GCA_050699835.1 Pseudonocardiaceae bacterium
CGCTTCGCGCGCTGCCGCTGCCCGGTGCCCGCGGCACCATCCCGCTGTCCGACGTCGCCACCGTGACGCAGAGCAGCACCGCCCCAAGCATCAGCCACACCGATGGCTCCCGCAGCGCCGAGATCACCGCCCGGCCCGCCGCCGACGACCTCGGTGCGGTCACGACGGCGCTGGCCGACAAGCTCAACGCGCTGAGGCTGCCGGCCGGGGCAACCGCGCAGATCGGTGGTATCAGCAGCGCGCAGAACGACGCGTTCGCGCAGCTTGGGCTGACCCTGCTGGTCGCGATCGCGGTGGTCTACCTGGTCATGGTCGTGACCTTCCGCAGTTTGATGCAGCCGCTGCTGCTACTCGTGTCGATCCCCTTCGCTGCGACCGGCGCGGTCGGCCTGCTGCTGCTCACCGACACCCCGCTCGGTGTTCCGGCGCTGATCGGGATGCTGATGCTCGTCGGGATCGTGGTGACCAACGCGATCGTGCTCATCGACCTGGTCAACCAGTACCGCAGCAGCGGGCGAGCGGTACTCGAGGCGGTCGTCGAGGGCGCGGCGCAGCGGCTGCGGCCAATCCTGATGACCGCGGTCGCGACGGTGTTCGCGCTGCTGCCGATGGCGTTGGGGTTCACCGGCGGCGGGTTGTTCATCTCCCAGCCGCTGGCGATCGTGGTGATCGGAGGCTTGATCAGCTCCACCCTGCTCACTCTGGTGCTGGTCCCGGTGCTCTACGTGCTCGCCGCGCGGATCCGCAGCCGCACCGCTGTGGTGGATGTCGGGCACGAGGGCCTGGTGGCACCGCACGTGATGGCCGCCAGCACCATCACCTTGCCTGTTACCGCGATCTCCTCCGATGGCGGGCAGGGCCGCGAATTGGCCGCGGGGCCCTCCAGTGCTCCAGCCGGGTCGATACCCCGTGAGCTGTTTCCCGAGGGGCGAGCCAGCCACTCCGGAGAGGTTCGCTTCCCATCGGCGGCCGAGGCGGACCCGGCGCTGGGTGAGAGCGAGTCCGACTACCACGGGCAACACCGCAGCGAGGACGGCTGAGCGGCGCGGTCGTCGCCGCACTATTCGCGGTACGCGGATAAACTTTGCTTTGCGCTGCTATCCTTGTAATGGTGTAATCACAACAACAGGTCAGCGATCAGTGAGGACGGCATGATGGTGGGACGGGGACGACCACACGCAACGCGCTCCGGTGGCCGGTGGCACGGGCGCGGCGGGTGGCAGCAGGCTGATCTACCGTCGGCTGACGACGCCAAGGGCTGGTTCGCGGGGCGGTTGCCGGATGGCTGGTTCACCGGTGACATTGAGGTCACCGTGGACCGCGAGGAGATCCTCGTCGTGGGTGAGCTTCCCACGCTGGGCGAGCAATTCACCGACGACGCCGAGCGCGCTGCCGCCGAGGCGGGTCGGATCAGCCGGTTCCGGGAGGACACCCGGGACGAGCGGATCGAGATCGCGCGGCAGGCCGAGCACCGCTACCGGCGCAAGGTGGCCTGGGGCGCCCGGCTCGGTGGCAGCGAGGAGATGTTCACGACGCTGTCGGTGCCGGTGATGACTCGGTTGCGGCAGCCCGAACGCCTGGTGCTCGACACCCTGGTCGATGCCGGGGTGGCGCGGTCCCGGTCGGAGGCACTGGCCTGGGCGGTGCGCCTGGTCGGCGAGCACGCCCAGCAATGGCTCAGTGAGCTCCAGCAGGCCATGGCCACCGTCGACGACCTGCGGGCCCGCGGCCCTGAACTCTAGTACCGCATTCATCGACGGCAATGGTGAGAACCGCTGGCTGCACACCGGTGCCTTTGACTGGGTCGGCGCTATTGCGTATGCCCTGAAGTCCAGATCTTGACCGGGCACAGGGCGCGCGGCACCACCAGACTGGACTGCTTATAGCGAATCGAATGGCGTCGGATAAGTGAACCTGCCACTCAACGACGCGGCATAGGTCGTCAAGACGCGAATCTGAAAATGCGACTTCCACTCCGACGCAGGCGCCACAATGCTGAAATCCTGGGCAAGTTGGAAACCGAATCGTGTGTAATAGCCGGGGTCTCCCAGCAGGGCGACCAACGGCTCGTCGAGCGCGTCCGCGGCACCGAGCACGGCGTGCATGAGGGCTTGTCCAACGCCGCGTCGCTGCTGATCGGGCCGCACGCACAGCGGCGCGAGAGCCAGCGCTGGAGCCTTGCCGACATACCCGCGGGTGCACAGCACGTAGCCGATCACGTCCTCGGGTGGCTCAATCGCCACAAGAGACAGGGCGGGAAGCCAGGAATCGCTGGTGCGCAGCTCGTCGACAAGCGCGACCTCCGCGGGCGCCACACCGAGTCGATCAGGGTTGGCGAAGGCGCTGGCGATCACTGCCCGGATGGTTTCGATGTCCGTAGACCTCTCACGGCGGATCAGCACTTGACTACCCACGCTGCCGCCCATCGACGGCGTAGACGCAGTTGATAATCCGCGTTGTCACGGCTCAAGCGAAAGATGAGCATTAGATTTTTGGGCCTCTTCTGCTAGGTCTGGAATTTCGACCACCTCCACACCGGCGTCGGCGAGCAGCTCATAGCCTTGGCAGTCCGCGACGAAGAGGCTGGGTTCTCGCCAGGCTATGACGACTCGAGGAATTCCGGCTTCAAGAATGAGTTGAGTGCAGGTACGCGGTCGTGACTTTCGTTGCGAACAGGGTTCCAGGGTGCTGTAGATTGTGGACGCAGTCAAGCGGGGATCACCACCTGGGAGTTTCGCAAGCGCCGACTCCTCGGCGTGAACATGACTGTCAGTTTCCCGGGAGTACCCTCGACTGATCTCATCCCCCCTCTGGTCAACGATGACAGCGCCCACAGAGAAGGCGCCCGGACTAGGCGGGCACTGGTGGGCGAGTGCTATGGCCAACCTCATCCACTTATAGTCCGCAGGAGTCGGCCGAGTCATCCAATTCCCTTCTCTCACCCGAAGCCGTCCGCTCGCGC
>JBOHFW010000052.1:0-6127 GCA_050699835.1 Pseudonocardiaceae bacterium
AGTTCAACACGCAGATCAACAAGATTCGTTACGTCATCGAACAGACAATCGCCAACTTCAAGACCTGGAGAATCATGCACACCGACTACCGTCGCCCCCTTGCAACATTCGCGACAACCATCTCAGCCGTAATCGGCCTGCACTTCTACACGACCGGCTGAATAACCCTCAAAAAGTCCTTCAAAACACGGGGTCTTCAACAACCCCGGAAACCCGTTTCCTGAGAAAATCTTGGAGTGAACGCGCCCTCCAAACAGACCGAGCCGCTCGCCGCCGAACCCGCCACCCCGACCGGTATCAAGATCGGGTACGCTCGGGTGTCGACGGGCGGACAGAACCTGGACCGGCAGACCGACGCGTTGACGGCGGCCGGGTGTCGGCGGGTCTTCGCCGACAAGAAGCCGGGCACGGATACCGACCGGGCCGAGCTCCGGGCCGCCTTGGAGTTCATGCAGCCCGGCGACATCCTGGTAGTCCCGTCCCTAGACCGGCTGTCACGCTCTCTGCAGGACCTGATCACCACCGTCGCCGATCTCCGGAAACAAGAGGTCGGCTTCACCTCGCTGCACGAGAACCTCGACACCACCACCCCAGGCGGCCGGCTGGTCTTCCACGTCTTCGCCGCCCTGGCCGAATTCATCCGGGAGCTCATCGTCTCCGGCACCCGAGAAGGTCTGGCGGCAGCTCGAGCCCGCGGCCGGGTCGGCGGCCGCCCCAGCGTGGTCAACCCCGACATCATCCGCGCCGCCCGCGACATGCTACCCAACCCCGAGCACAGCATCACCTCCATCGCCACACTGCTCGGCGTCAGCCCCGGCACCCTCTACAACCACATCCCCGACCTCCGTGAACTCCGCGCCATCCCGCGACCCAGACGCGCCCGAATTACCGGACCCGGCAGCGGTACCCCACCCGAGCCGACACCACGACTCCAACACCAGAACCACCCAACCAAGGACTGATCACCACCACACGATCATCCCAATGTGGGTTTCGGCTTATGTGGGCTGGGCCCCTCTCGGGTCGGCGTCGAGGACCCCGACCCTCAGGGATATCCGACCAAAATTTCCCCAGGACTACCGGAACCCCCTGTTGGAGACATCAATGCGGCGGGTTGGCGGTACTTGAAGAGCACCTAACTACAGCTTGGTGAGGGGGACACCGCCGATGAGCATCAGGCGGACCGTGCCGGAGGTGCCGAAATCGATGGTCGCAGTGGCGCGGGGGCCGCTGCCGTCGGTGGCTACCACGGTGCCCAGGCCGTACTTGTCGTGGGTGACCCGGTCGCCGACGTCCAGTGCTAGCGCCGGGGTGTTCTGCCAGCCCTGGAACGGGGTCGAGCGCATCCCGCGGGCCGCCACGCCCGCCTGGGCCGAGTCCGCGCCGGTGATATCAGCGCTGTTTCCGGCGAACCGGCGGCCGAAAACGGTGCGCTCGACCGGGCCGGCGCGACCGGGATCCTCTCGTCGCCAGTGCACCAGCGATTCGGGCACATCGGCCAGGAAGCGCGACGCCGGATTGGTCACCGGCGACCCCCACGCCGAGCGGGTGATCGCCCAGGACAGGTAGAGCCGTTGCTTGGCCCTGGTCAGCCCGACGTAGGCGAGCCGGCGTTCCTCGCCGAGCTCGGTCGGATCGCCCAGCGCGCGCTGGTGCGGGAACTGCCCGTCCTCCCAGCCGGTGAGGAACACCACGGGGAACTCCAAACCCTTGGCGGTGTGCAGGGTCATCAGGGTCACCACACCACCGGATGCCCCATCGTCATCCGGAATCTGGTCCGCATCAGCGACCAGCGCCACCCGTTCCAGGAACGCCGCGAGCGAGCCGGGCTGTGCTACGTCAAGATCTTGGGCGCCGCCGTCCTCCACCGGCACCATCGGCCGCACTTCGGTGGCGAATTCCCGCGCCACCGTGACCAGCTCATTGAGGTTGTCCAGCCGGGTGCCGTCCTGCGGATCCTCCGAGGTGTCCAGCTCGGCCCGGTAACCGGTGCGCTCCAGCACCGCCTCGAGGACCTCCGCGACCTCGTCCCCGGCCGCCACCTTCTCCCGCAGCTCATCCAGCAACGCCACGAACGCCGTGATCGCGTTCCGGGATCGGGGGTTGAGCAGCGGGATGTCCTGGCCAGCGGCGGCGGCCCGCAGCGCCGCGGCGAAGGAGATCCGCTCCCGCTCGGCGTGGGTGGCCACCACGGCCTCGGCACGGTCCCCAATCCCCCGGCGTGGCGTGTTGAGGATCCGGCGCAGCGACACGGTGTCCTCGGGATTGTCCAGTACCCGCAGGTAGGCCAGCGCATCGCGGACCTCCTTGCGCTCGTAGAAGCGCACCCCGCCGACCACCTTGTAGGGCAGCCCGAGCCGGATGAACATCTCCTCGAACACCCGGGAGGCGTTATTGGTCCGGTAGAACACCGCCACGTCACCGAAGCGGGCCTTGCCGGCATCGACCAGCTGGTCGATCTCCGAGGCGACGAACGCGGCCTCGTCGTGCTCGTTGTCGGCGACGTAGCCGACGATCGGCTCCCCGTCCCCGGCGGCCGACCACAGCCGCTTGTCCCGGCGGCCGGGGTTGCGGGAGATCACCGCGTTCGCCGCGGACAGGATCGTCTGGGTGGACCGGTAGTTCTGCTCCAGCAGGATGGTGCGGGCATTCGGGAAGTCCCGCTCGAACTCCTCGATGTTGCGGATCGTGGCTCCCCGGAAGGCGTAGATGGCCTGGTCGGCGTCGCCCACCACGCACAGCTCAGCGGGCTCGCCGGTCTCGGGGCCCACCAGCTGATATACCAGCTCGTACTGCGCATGGTTGGTGTCCTGGTACTCGTCGACCAGGATGTGCCGGAACCGGCGCCGGTAGTGCTCGGCGACGTCGGGCAACGTCTGCAGCAGCGCCACGGTGCGCATGATCAGGTCGTCGAAGTCCAGCGCGTTGGAGGTGGCCAGCCGGTTCTCGTAGCTGGCGTAGACCTCCGCCACCCGGCGATCCAGGTCATTGCCCGCGGCGCTGGCCGCGGCAGGCGGGTCGATCAGCTCGTTCTTCAGGTTGGAGATCTTCGCCGCCAGTGTCCTGGCGGGGTAACGCTTCGGGTCCAGATCCAGGTCGCGGGCCACCATGGTGATCAGACGGCGGGTGTCGTCGGCGTCGTAGATGGAGAAATTCGAATTGAACCCGGACAGGTGCGCGGCTTCCCGGCGCAGGATCCGCACGCACATCGAGTGGAAGGTCGACACCCACATCACCGCGGCACGCCCACCGACCAGGGCACCGACCCGCTGCCGCATCTCCGCCGCAGCCTTGTTGGTGAAGGTGATCGCCAGCACCTGCCCGGGTGCGACGTCGCGGTGCGCGAGCAAGTAGGCGATGCGGTGGGTCAGCACCCGGGTCTTACCGGACCCGGCACCCGCCACGATGAGCAGCGGGGAGCCGGCATGTTCCACCGCCGCACGCTGCTGCGGGTTGAGTCCGGCGAGCAGGTCCTGCGGCGGGGCAGCGTCGGTCGAGGGGTCAGCAGAGCTGGCAACGGAAGCACTCATGGTGGCGACCACGGTACCGGGGGACACCGTCAAACCGAGACTGCGCAGCACGCACCCGCTCGACACGGGTGGACGGCGTAGCGGGCACCGTGGCAGACTGCCTGTCGTGCTGAGTCGCCATCGCTTTTTTTACGGGTATCGGATCCGGTGCCCGTGATGGCGTAACGCACACACAGACCATGACGACGCCCCGGAGTCCTCGGACCCGGGGCGTCGTTGCTGCTGGGAAACGCGGGCTCCAGGACAGGATGAGGAGACACCGAAATGTCCCACCAAGTGACCAGCGACGCAGCGCCCACAGTCCTGGACAACCCAGCGCCTGACCTCGATGCGCTGCGCACCGAGATCGACTACCTCGACGCTGAGATCTTGCGGCTGGTGCAGCGACGCACCGCGGTATCGCAGACGATCGGCCTCCTCCGCCGGGCCGCAGGGGGTCCGCGGGTGGTGCACGGCCGTGAGATGGCGGTGCTCGACCGCTACCGTGCGCTGGGCACGGAGGGCCACGAGCTGGCGATACTGCTGCTGCGGCTGGGGCGCGGCCAGCTCGGCCGCTGAGCACCGGCGCTGCACCCAGGCCTCGTCCGCAGCCGCAGGTGCACACTGGGAGCATGGACCTCGTGATTCATCTGATTGCTGTCCTTTCCGCGCTGGCGGGCTTGCTGGCTGCGGGGGCCCACGGCGGATACCTCGCGATGCTGGGATCGGCGGCGAACCGACGAGCCGGCGGCGAACCGGTCAG
The DNA here is from genome assembly GCA_050699835.1 of Pseudonocardiaceae bacterium. Lineage (GTDB taxonomy): Bacteria > Actinomycetota > Actinomycetes > Mycobacteriales > Pseudonocardiaceae. Next base: position 4,273 of record JBOHFW010000052.1, read on the forward strand.
CCAGTACGTCCGCAGCCGGGTTCCGGTGGCTGGAGTCACACTGGGCGTCGCGCTCCTCGCGCTCCTGCTCACCACCGGCGGCGTCGGTGCCGACATTCTGGCCATCCTGGCCGGCGCCGGGAGCGGTGTGGTGGGTTACCAGGCACTGCAGAGCAGCCGGACCCGTTACCGCAGCGGCGGTTGAGCTAGTCAAGGCGCGCCGCCCGTCCCGCCGGAGCTACCGGACAGCGACGCGGCGTACCGGGGCGGGTTGTGCAGCGGGCGCAGAGCCCTAGCCTGAGGCGGTGAGCGAGGAGCGTAGTAGGTGAACGCCGATGCCCGGCTGGTCGCCGGTCGTTACCGGCTGGACCGGCAGGTCGGCACCGGTGCGATGGGCGTGGTCTGGCGAGCGCACGATGAGCGGCTGGACCGTACGGTCGCGCTCAAGGAACTGCTCATGCAACCCGGCCTGCCCGACGAGGAGGCGGAGACAGCCCGGGCCAGGGCCATGCGGGAGGGGCGCATCGCGGCCCGGCTGCAGCACCCGCACGCTATCTGCGTCTACGACGTAGCTCTCGATCATGGCACCGGCGCCGGAGACGAGAGGGTCCCGTGGCTGGTGATGGAATACCTGCCATCCCGCAGCCTGGCCACGGTCATCTCCGAGCAGGGGCCGCTGCGGCCGCACGAAGTGGCCAGGATCGGCTGGCAGGTTGCCGCGGCTCTCGCCGCAGCCCACCAAGCCGGGATCGTGCACCGGGATATCAAACCGGGCAACGTCCTGCTCGGCCAGGATGGCACCGTCAAGATCACCGACTTTGGGATATCCCGGGCCAGCTGGGACGCCACCGTGACCAGTACCGGCGTGCTGGCCGGCACGCCCGCCTATTTCGCTCCTGAGGTGGCCCGGGGTGAGCCGCCCGGCCCGGCCAGCGACGTGTTCTCGCTCGGCTCGATGCTCTATGTCGCGGTGGAAGGCGAACCGCCCTTCGGGCTGGATGACAACGCGCTGGCCCTGCTCCGGATCGTCGCCGAGGGTCGGGTGCGCCCCCCGCGCCGAGCTGGCCCGCTGTCCACGGTCTTGATGCAGTTGCTGTCCAGCGATCCGTCACCACGTCCGTCGATGCCGGACGTGGTGACGGCGCTGCGCGCGCTCGCGACACCCGGTGCTTCCGCAACGCCGCCGCTTGCCTCACCCACGGTTCGGACCCCGCGCCCGCGGACCACGGCGGCTCACCCGGCGACACCGACCACGGTGGGTCTGCCTCCCAGCCGCCCGCCGAGCACTCCGCCACAGCGAGCCTTGTGGCGGCGACGACCCGCTGTCCTGTTCGGCACCGCTGCCGTCCTGGTCGTGCTCGCCATCGTCCTGGCCACGGTGAGCGGCATTGTGCCCGGACGCGGTCAGCTGACGGCAGCCCAGTCCGCCGCACCCGACACCCGGACGTTGCCCAGCCCGCAAACACCTCGAGTACCGCAACCGACCCAGCAACCCCCACAAGTGGCCCAGCCGCCGCAACCCGACCAGTTGGAGGAGACCGTCCGCGCCTACTACGGCCTGCTGCCCGAGGACACCACCGAGGCGTGGGAATTTCTCGGCCCCGCCGAACACGCCCAGGGTTTCGCGCGTTACGACAGGTTCTGGAACGGGATCAACCGGATCAGCATCCGCGGACCGATTGCCGTGCAGGGGAACACCGTGCTGGTGAACCTGGTGTTCGAACCGACGAACCGGAGGCCGACCGTCGAGCGGTACCAGCTCAACATGAGCAGCTCACCCGACGGCCAGGTACTGATCGAGTCCGCCTCGCGGATCGGTACCTTCTAGACGATCACGGCCGAGTCGATGCGGCGGGTCAGTTCAGCGACTTCGGCG
>JBOHFW010000053.1:0-7246 GCA_050699835.1 Pseudonocardiaceae bacterium
GACCCAGGCCAGGCCGATCACCACGCTGTACCCGCTACCGTCCGCACCGGACGGGGATCTGCACGTCTACGTTTGCATCAGCCTCGTACAGGGCCTGACCCGTCCGATGACTCCGATGGGCATCGCGGCATGCCGGCTGTTCGCCTCATGCGGCTCGGAGGTGATATTCGGCTCCGCGGTCGCCGACCCGCTGATCGGGCCGGCGGCATTCGCCGAAGCTGGCGGCCGGCCCTTCGTCGACGTGACACCCGTGCTGCGCAGCCGAGCCGGCCGGGTGCTGGTGCCCCGGATACTCGATGTGATGGAGGCGCGGTCGGCGGTCGTGCTCCGGCAGCTTGGTGACGACCCTCGGCTGGGTGTGCGCCGTTCCTCATGGTGGCCGTTCGTCCGGCGGGTCCTCGCCGTGGCCATCCGCTTCCGGATTCCGTTGCATATCGCCCAGGGGTTGCTCTGGCCAGCCGCGGAACGCCGGCGGGTGGACCTGGTCGGCCGGCGGCTGCGCGGCCAGCTCACCATGCCGGCCGGCGCGACCGCCGCGCAGCGGTTGGATCGTGTGCAGCAGCTGCTGCACACCGCCGTCGTCCCGATCATGCCGACCGTCGTGCCGGCCGCCGGTGCCGGATTCCTCGCGCTGGCGCTGGCCAGCAAACTCGCCCGCGACGACCTCGCGCCTGGTGAGCTGGGCGAGGTGCTGCGCGGGTTGCCGCACAACGTCACCACCGAGATGGATCTCGAGTTGTGGGCGCTGGCGAGGACGATCCGCGCCGACGCGCCGGCCGCCGCCGCGGTACGGGAGCTGGCCCCGGCAGCGCTGGCCAGCCGTTACCGCAGCCGCGAGCTGCCGCCCGTGCTCCAGCAAGGACTGGCGGAGTTCCTGCGGGGGCACGGTCACCACGCGGTCGCTGAGATCGACGTGGGCATGCCCCGATGGTCCGACGACCCGACCTACGTCCTGGGTGTGTTGGCCAACTACCTGCGGCTGGAGGATCCCGACCACGCCCCCGACGTACAGTTCTCCCGGGGCAGCCGGGCGGCCGAGGCCACTGCGGCGAACGTGGTCGCCCGAGTGCGTCGCCGTAGCCGGCTCCGCGCCGCCGCGGTGCGCTTGGCGTTGAACCGGGTGCGAGAGCTGGCCGGGCTGCGCGAGACGCACAAGGACTACCTGGTCCTCGTGCTGGCGCACGTCCGGGAGCAGCTGGCCGCCGTCGGAGCCGAGCTCGCCAAGGCCGGCATGCTGGCCAAGTCCGAGGACGTGTTTTTCCTCGACATCGTGCAGGCTCGGGTCGCGCTCGCGGGTAGGGATATGCGTGCCGTCGTTGCGCAGCGCCGGGAGGAATACGAACGGGAGTTGCGGCGCCGCCAGGTGCCGCGGGTCATGCTCTCCGACGGCACCCAGCCCGAGCTGCTCGCCGCTGCTGGCCAGCAGCTGACTGGAGATCAGCTGACTGGCACGCCTGCGTCAGCCGGCACGGTGACCGCCACCGCCCGGGTGGTGTTCGACCCGGTCGGAGCCCACCTGGAGCCAGGAGAGATCCTCGTTGCGCCCTCGACCGATCCTGGCTGGACGCCGCTGTTCCTCACGGCCAGCGGTCTGATCATGGAGATGGGCGGGGCGAACTCGCACGGGGCCGTCGTCGCCCGCGAATACGGCATCCCCGCGGTGGTCGGTGTCCCCGACGCGACCCAGCGCATCACCACCGGCCAGCAGATCACCGTCCACGGCGCAACCGGCCAGATCGACCTCCACTAAGGGCTGCCCAGGTACTCCGAGTCGAGGACTAGGTCTTTGATCAGCGACTGGTATTCGAGGTGGGTGCGGTGCTCTGTGGTGTGCCAGGTCTTGCCTTCCTGGGCTCTCATGTAGGCCCGGTACTCCGGTGCGCCGGGTTTGCCCACGTTGTCGGCTACCACGACCGAACCAGGATGCAGCCACCCTTCGCTCAGGATGCGCTGAAGATCGGGCAAGTAGGCGGCCTTGTCGTGATCGATGAACACGAAGTCGAGCCCGCCCTCGATGAAGCCGTGCTCAGCGCGGAGTTGGCGCAGTGTGGATCCATCATCGCCGAGATGGCCGACGACGACCGTCACCCGATCACCGACGCCGGCGTGATCCCAGATCCGGCGAGCGATCTCTGCGTTCGCGGGGTTGAACTCGATCGAGTAGAGCCGGGCGTCGCCCGGCATGACGCGGACCATCCGCAGCGCGCTGTAACCACAGTAGGTGCCCAGCTCGAGGAGACGCTGGGGCTGGGTGCGCTGCACCGCGTGGTCGAGGAGTTCCCCCTTCTCGTCCCCGATGTTCATCATGACGCTGCGGTGGTAGCAGAAGTCATCGATCACCCGGATGGCATCGTCGATGTCATCGCGCCGGGCGCGCTCCAGCACAAATGCGGCGAGCGCCTCCTCACGTCCGTTCCTTGCCGACCACTCCTTCCGCAGCCGCCACCTCCCCAAGCAGCGCAGTGCGGACCACCACAACAGCGTCATGTTTGTGCGTACTCCTTCGCCACATCTCGGAGAACAGCTGCTCGTGGGGCCACATCGCTGGGTCGGCAAGCTGCCGTCAGAACCGCCCGCATGGTACATGTACCAGGTGGTTCGTCAGTGCTCCGTGAGCGCTGACGCGCTGCGTGCGGCTCTTGAGGCGCTGCGGCTGGTGGACCATCACGTCCATGGCGCCACGACGGACGCACTCGACGATGCTGGGTTCGCGGCGGGTTTCAGCGAGTCCCCGTGGCCACCCCCTGAGGGCACCACACATCTGGACTCCCAGCTGGGATTCGCGGTGCGCCGCTGGTGCGCGCCGGTGCTGGAGCTACCCCCGCACGTGGATGCGCACACCTACCTCGCCCGCAGGCGGGAGCTCGGTGCGAAGGAGGCGACTCGTCGGTTCCTTGCTGCCAGCGGCATCGAATGGTTCCTGGTGGAGACCGGCTACCGGGCTGACCAGACCTTGGGGCCCGCCGAGATGGCGACCATTTCTGGGGCGAGGGCATCAGAGATCGTGCGCGTGGAGTCGGTGGCCGAGGAGGTGGCGGCCGGCGGCGTGGCTGCGGCCGAGTTCGCTGACCGGTTCGCCGCGGCACTGGACGAACGGGCGCGGCACGCTGTGGGGCTCAAGTCCGTCATCGCCTACCGGTATGGCCTCGACTTCGACCCTGAGCCTCCCAGCGCTGGCGAGGTGTGCCGAGCCGCCGGGCAGTGGCTACCGCAGGCCGAGGTTGGCGAGCTTCGGTTGACTGATCCGGTGCTGCTGCGTCACCTGCTGTGGGTAGGTGCCGAACGCGGCCTGCCACTGCAGTTCCACGTCGGATACGGGGATCCTGATCTGACCCTGCACCGCTGCGACCCATCGCTGATGACCGAATTCCTGCGCCGGGTCCAGGACCGCCGGGTGCCGGTGATGCTGCTGCACTGCTACCCCTATCACCGCACCGCAGGCTACCTGGCTCAGGTATTCCCCCACGTGTACCTCGATGTTGGGTTGGCGGTGAACTACACTGGGGCGCGGTCCCGGGCGATTGTGGCTGAGGCGCTGGAAGTGGCTCCGTTCGGCAAGCTGCTGTTCTCCTCCGACGCGTGGGGACCTGCGGAACTGCACTATCTCGGTGCCGTGTTGTGGCGGCGGGCCATGGCCAGTGTCCTCGGCGAGTGGGTGGAGTCGGGGGAGTGGTCGGATGCTGACGCGGTGCGCGTCGCACACCTGGTGGGCGTAGGTAATGCGACACGGGTCTACCGGCTGCCGCACCTCAGAGCTTGACCCGGCGCGGAGGTATCGCCGAGCTGACGTGCCGGCTCTGTCAAGGGAAAGCCACGCGGCTACCTGCAAGGGGAGCAATGAATGGAGATCGTCATGAGTGAGGAACTGGATCCGACTTTTCAGGCGTTACCTGCCCCGGAGTCATGCCGGTTGATCGATTTCGACTCGGCCAAGGTGATCACGCTGCGGACCTTGCCTCCGCGACATGTGCTGGTCGTCAGCGGGCAGAAGCCGTACTTCAATATGACGGTTTTCCTCTCGCCGCTGGTGTACATCAAGCAGCCCGAGTACTGGGGTATTGAGGTGATTGGCTGTCTGCCCGGGTTGGGTTTGCCGGTTGTCACGCCCTACGTCGAGAGTCTCGAGCTGGCTGGCACCATCGGCACCCGCGGCATTGAGGTGATCGGCGCCAACCGGTCCGAGAAGATCGACGTCCCCAGCTATTCCGCAGCGTCGCAGGGTTCATTCGAGTTGTCCATCACATCAGTGGCCACCGGCGAGACCATCGCCAAGGCGTCGCTCACCTGCCCGCCTAATGGTGGCTCCCACCCGAACCCGGTCACCGCGTGCGAGCAGCTAACCCGCGCCGATGGCCGGATCGAGGGCATTCCGGAAGACCCAGGGCCCTGCACGCTGGAGTTCAACCCGGTGATCGTGGCCGCCACAGGCACCTGGAACGGCGAACCACGGCACTACAAGCAGGAATTCTCCAACAGGTGCGTCGCGGTCCGCGCGACTGGAGGGGTGATATTCAGCCTCGAAAAATCAGCTGACGAGGCGTGATCAGGACCCCGAAGAGCAGGCCGAGGGTGGCCCACAGGACCAGCTGAGTGCCCAGCGACGAGACCCGGAAGTCCCACAGCACGGTCGCGGGAAACGCCTCGGGCGCCTCGTTGATCGATGGCAGCAGGGCCTGCGCCGCAGCCACCGCCACCACGTACCCCACGCCAGCGGCCAGGGCGGCGTTCCACGTACCCAGGCGGGAGGTGAGCCGCCGGCCGAGGTAGACCGCTGTGACCGCCAAGAGCACCGAGATCACGACCATCGCCAGGTACCACCCGGTGCGTTGGCCGATCGTGTCCTCGTTACCAACCGCTGGCGGATTAGCGGGGTATTTCAGGAACGGCACGACGTAGACCACGAGGTAACCGACCAACGCCAGGACAGCGGCAGTGGCGCGCGCGGAGAGCTGGCCGACCCGGCCGTAGGCGGTGGCGAACGCCAGGCTGAACAGGCCCCCGAACGCGACGGCATACACCAGCACGGCAGTGGCCAACCCAACACTGCTCTGCACCGCCCGGCTCACCAACTCCGGCTCTGTAATTTCCCCTTGGGCAGCTTCCCCTTGGGCCGACTCAAAGGCGATTGCACTACCGATCGACGGTTCCCCGAAGATTCGCGCGAATACCAGTGCGAGCAGCCCGGCCACCAACCCGGCGATCAGACCGCGCACCAACAACACCCTCATCATGGCCGGGTGCCTAACTGTCAGTGGCAGGGGAAGCCGAGCAGATGCCGACCATCGTGGACGAATTCATGCACGTAATGACCTGAGATGATCGACATCGCGCCCTGTTCGGTGCCGACGAAATACAGCGCGATAAGGCCGAGAACGCCCACGAAGATCGCCCAGGGCAGGATCTCACGCAGCGGGATCCGGATCGGGCTCGGCGCGGGAACGGAGACGACGCTCACAAGAATACCTCCCTGGGTTGACGCGACCCACTAGATGGTGATCACGACGGCGGAGTGTCTGACTCACGAACCCACGCATAGGTTCGTTCACAGTGGCGCGACCGTCCCGGGTTTGCACCGGATTACCCCGCTGGCGTCGATTCCCGTGACGGTAAGCACGAGCCGGCGGCCGCGTCAAGCGACCGGATCGGTGCGGTCAGCCGGAACGCAGGCGCCCGAGTAGCTCAGTCGGCACGACACGGACCTTGAACGGCTGGTGTGCCTCGAAAACCTCCTCGCCGACCACCCGGGCCATTTCTCGATACTGGCCGCCGGAATCGAGCTCGAGCACCAGCAGATCAGGCACATTGGGATCGAGCACCCAGTAGCTGGGCGTACCCAACCGCTGGTAGTGGGCACGCTTAAGGTTGAGGTCGATCAGCCGGCCGCTGGGTGAGAGCACCTCGACGGCCAGCACGGGTGCCGCGGGAAGGTTCTTGTCCGTGAGCTCGTCGAACCGGGCCACCAGGACGTCTGGTTGCACCTCGTTGGACACATCGGTCCGCACGGCGAACGGCGCGCCGATGACGTACAGGTCCGCCGGACAAGCGTCGTCCAACAGCCCATACAGCCGATAGATGATCGTCTGGTGCCGCAACCCGGGCGCCGGACTCACCAGAAGTTCCCCGTCGATGAGTTCGTAGCGGCGGCCGTCATCGGGCATCCCCTCCAGGTCATGGACCGTGAAGGGCGTGCTGGCACTGACACTCATACTGGTCATGGTCCCCTCCTCGGGTCTGCTCTGCCAAACAGTGCCACGAGGGACTGACATTCTCGGGTGTGCCGCTAGAATCGACGGCCGTGGCTGGACGGATCCGGGACACCGATATCGCGGAGGTCCGCGAGCGCAACCGGATCGACGAGGTGGTCGGCGAGTACGTCGCGCTGCGCCGGGCCGGTGCGGATTCGCTCAAGGGGCTCTGCCCGTTCCACGACGAGAAATCCCCGTCGTTCAACGTCCGCCCAGGTCATGGAACCTACCACTGCTTCGGCTGCGGCCAAGGCGGGTCCGTCGTCGACTTCATGATGAAGATCGAGCAGCTCGGTTTCGTGGAGGCCATCGAGAGGTTGGCCGATCGGGTCGGAGTCACGCTGACCTACACCGGGGGCGGCTCCGCGGTGCAGCGCGACCGAGGCACCCGATCCCGGCTGGTCGAGGCGAACAAGCTGGCGCAGCAGTTCTATGCCGAGCAGCTCAGCTCGACGGAGGCGCAGCCGGCCCGGGAGTTCCTCATGCAGCGCGGCTTCACCCAGGAGGCTGCGGGTACGTTCGGCTGCGGTTTCGCTCCGTCCGGCTGGGATCAACTCACCAAGCATCTGCTCGGCCGCGGGTTCTCCGTCGAGGAGCTGATCAAGGCGGGGGTGTCCCGGGAAGGCCAGCGGGGACCGATAGACCGGTTCCACCGCCGGCTACTGTGGCCGATTCGGGACCTCGGCGGTGACGTGGTCGGTTTCGGCGCGCGGCGGTTGTTCGACGACGATCGCATCGACGCGAAGTACCTCAACACCGCCGAGACGCCGCTGTACCGCAAATCGCAGGTGCTCTTCGGGCTGGACCTGGCCAAGCGGGAGATCGTCCGGCGGCGGCAGGCAGTGGTGGTGGAGGGCTACACCGACGTGATGGCCCTGCACCTGGCCGGGGTGACCACGGCGGTGGCGTCCTGTGGCACCGCGTTCGGCGCCGAGCACATCTCCGTGCTGCGCCGGCTGCTCGGCGACGACTCGTTCGACCGGGGCGAGATGATCTACCTG
>JBOHFW010000054.1:0-3107 GCA_050699835.1 Pseudonocardiaceae bacterium
GCTGTTCTCTACCGCGCTGTTCTCGACCGTGCTATTCCCCACTGCGGACTCCCTCCAGGGAACCAGTCACCCGCGCCACGGGCCGCTGCTGTACCGGAGTACGGACTCGACAACTCACGGATCGTACCCGAGACGTTGCGCTCTGTTGCACCCCGGGGCAGGCGGCGTCAGGAGTGCTGAGGGCTGCTGGAGGTATGTACCCACGGGGCCATCGTGGCGGCTAACCGCGTGGCTACCGGTCACCGCCAGCCGTTGACGAAATCCTCGGCCAGATCGGCGGGAACCGCCCGCTCCTGGATGATCCGCCAGTTGAGCTCAGTGAGCTTGGCCGTGCTCAAGGCTGCGGAGACCTTGTTGAGCGCATCGATGCTTGCCTGCTCCAGCGTCCCAGCCCGCACCAGCGCAACGATGCGTTGAGCCGGGTACATGTGTTTTGGGTCGGCCAGCGCGACCCACTGGTTGGCGGCGATGTGGGGCGAAGTGGTGAACAGGTTCACCACTTGCGACTGTCCGCTGCGCAATGCTTCCAGCGTCACCGGACCGGCGGCATCGGTGCTTCGGATCTCGCGGAACGCACACCCGTAGACCTGGGCGATCTTATCCTTCCAGCGCGCCTGCCATTCATCAGCAGCACCCAAGGTGAGTGTGGCGCAATGTGAGCCGAGCCGGTCCATGCTGGTGAGCTGGAGGGCTGCGGCGGTTTGCGGGGTAGTGACCAGCACGTCGGAATTTTCTGCTTCGGACTGATTGAGTACTTCCAGACCTCGCGGCAGGGCCCGCTGCAGCGCGGCGTACACATCATCTGCTGTCGTGGCGGTTGCCTGCGGGTCGACGGAGTACAGCAGATTGCCGGAGTACTCGGGCATCACGGTGATCGACCCGTCCGCCACGGCGGGGTTGGTGATTTCACGGCTGCCCAGCCGAGGTCGAGTGCGCACCTCGATTCCCGTCTTGCGCAGGGCCGCCGCGTAGATCTCCATGAGCAACTCGCTCTCGGTGAAATCGGCCGAGCCGACCACGACAGCGTCCTCACTCCCGTCCCCGGTGGGCGGATTAGTCGGCCCGCAGGCCACCATGGCGGTCGCCACCAGGACCGCCGTGATCAGTGACGCGATCCGTGCCGCCATTTCTCATCCTCTTCCTTCGCTGCCCGTCGCGTTCTGGCCGAACTCCCACCGTCATCCGGCATTATCGACCACGAATACTGGTCTGGGGTCTTCGCCGCACGAGTAGTGATGAGAGTAAGGATGCGGATGGATGTGACGATCAGCGTTGCCGGGCGGAACGCCGTCGAAGAGCTACGTTCCTTATTCACCTGGCTGGCCGGAGAGGAGGAATTCCGTGGCCGGGTGCGGCTAGTTGAGTCCGCGCCGTTGCCGGGCACCTTGGGTGGGTGGCCGGAGGCGGTGGCGGTGATGCTGGGTCAGGGTGGAGCGGTGACCGTTCTGGCGAGTGCGGTGATTGCCTGGATCCGGCATCGCACCAGTGAGGTGACCTGCACGCTGACCCGGCCGGATGGGACGTCGGTGGAGCTGACGGCCAGCCGGGTGCGCGGTACGGATCTGGCCGGAGTAGGCGATCTGGTCAAACAGGTGGCCGCCGCAGTGGACGATGGCACCGAGGGCAAGTCGTGAAGGAGTCGGCTAAGTGACATCCCTCCCGCCGGGAGGCGATTTGAGCAGGCCAGGCTCACGGGCCCTGCTGATCGGGACCGGCGCGCATGTGGCCGATTCAGGCCTGCCTGATGTGCCTGCCGTAAGCACCACACTGATCGATCTGAAGCAGACGCTCGTCTCACAGTGTGGCATGGCCGAGGGCCATGTGCGGCTACTCACCGATCCACTATCACTCCGCGAGGTAGGCGGCGTGCTGACGGAGAGCGCCCAGCAGGCGCACGACGTGTTGCTGGTCTGCTACGTGGGGCACGGGCTGATCTCTCCTGGTGGGGAGCTGTACCTGGCCATTAAGTCCACGGAGCGGCGGCCGGAGTTGCTCGCTTACACCGCATTGGCCTACACCGCTGTGCGCACCTCGCTATTGCAGAGCCCGGCTCGGGCGACCGTCGTGATCCTCGACTGTTGCTTTTCGGGGAGAGCGGTGGGTGCGCTGGGTGCGCCGGAGAGCGCCGTGGACTTAGCTCAGGTCTACGGTGGATACGTGCTGACCTCGGCCGCCAGCGAGGAGCTAGCGCTTGCCCCGGCCGGGGCGAGGCACACCGCGTTTACCGGGGAACTCAACAAGCTACTCACTCGTGGGGATCCCCATGGCCCCCCGATGCTGACGTTGCGCTACGTCTACCAGTACCTGAATCGGGTGTTGCCCGCGCAGGGTTTCCCCAAACCCCACCGTCGCGCCAGCGACCTGATCGACGACCTGGTTCTCACCCCGAACCCCGCTTACCTGCCGCCCAAGGACGCACCTCTGTGGCAGAAAGAGCCTGGACCAGAGGTCGATCAGTGCCCCTACCCTGGGTTAACGACGGCTTTTCAGGCTAAGGACGCCCGGTGGTTCTTCGGCCGAGAACGGGTGATCACCGAACTGGTGGGCCGGCTGGCCGCTCGCATGGAGCAGACGCGCCCGCTGGTGTTGGTCGGCCCGTCAGGGTCGGGGAAATCCTCATTGCTGCGCGCGGGTTTGCTGCCCGCGTTGTCCGATGGTGCCCTGCGGGTGCCCGGCTCACGCACATGGCCGCAGCTGCTGTTCACCCCGACCGCGGACCCTGTCGGTCAGCTGGCCGCCCAGATGGCCCGGCTGGGCGGGGCGCGTTCGGACGAGGTGCGCGCGGAGTTGGTGGCTGACCCGGATGGGTTTGCCGCCACCGTCCGGCGCGCCTTGGCGGCGTGGGCTGGTGAAGATGAGATCCGCGGGGCGCGGCTGGTCGTGGTGGTGGACCAGTTCGAGGAGACGTTCTCGCGGTGCACCGACGATCGGGACCGCCAGGTGTTCATCCGCGCTCTCTGCGCGGCCGCGGACTCAGGTGAGGGTGCGTTGGATAGCGAGCCTCCGGCGCTGGTGGTATTAGGAGTGCGGGCTGACATGTATGGCCGCTGCGCCGCCTACTTGGAGCTCCTGCCAGCTTTGCAGGACGGGCAGGTCGTGCTCGGCCC
>JBOHFW010000055.1:0-39499 GCA_050699835.1 Pseudonocardiaceae bacterium
CTCCCAGGTCAAGACCTCGTTGAGCACATCGAGCGTGCTGCCCTCGACCTGACGTTGCACCCAGGGCGTCCTGGGACACGATCAGCGATGATGTCCGCTTTCGCCAGGCGAAGCAGTCCCGGCTGAACCCCTCGATGTGAATCAGATCCACCCAGCCATCGCTGATTCGGTAGCCCACCAGCGGAGCGTCCTCCCCCGGCGCGGCACGCTGGAAGGTAAAGCCATCCTGCTTGACCTGGTCGAGTAGTCGCTTTGCGATCACCACATCCGGGCTATCAACAGTCTCCATCGCCCATTGTCCTCACTCCGGTTCGGCGAGATGCCCGAACACGTCCGGTGGGCAGCCGGCGAGCTCGGCGCGCGAGTAGATCTCGCTGGTGCCCGCACCCTGCAAGGTGATCTTGCTGGAGCGGAGAGCGCGCTGGAGGTGGTGTTCGCGTTAGCGCCGGAACGACGCACCGAGGCCGTGGCGCGCCGCCTGACCAGTCTGGGACGCATGTTGGGTGCAGGTCGTTACCGGCACGCCGTGGAAGCGAGCCGCATCAGCGAGGCAATCGAGGACTTCACTGCTCGTAGCCTTCCGCGTGGTGTTATCCGGGCTATCGACTAACAGACGAATAGCGTGATTGAGGCGTCGCAACCTGTGTCGGTCGCCGAACACGCATTGATGATGATCCTGGCGGCACGGAGACCGCTGTGTGGGCGCGCCGACCGGAGTGCCATCCGGACCTTCGCACGACGACGCTTAAGGAGATCTTTAAGGAAATCGTCGACTTGGACGGGTTGGCGGCTGAGCGGCCGGATCTGCGGATCGCCGTTGACGATTTCGGGCTTGCCGACGACGGCACAGTAGCCGCCTTTGGTGATCGGGGACTGTGGAGTCCGCATGTTGCTGGCATCACTGTTGAGGCGTTGGCCGCGATGCAGGATGTAGTAGTTCGTGGGGTGGTGCAAGCCGTTCATAGTCCAGCCTGAGCCTGCCCGTCCTGGGTCGGGTCACCAGCCAGCGGTTAACACCGGAAATGGCGCCGAGCTTGGTTACCAGGTGCAGGAGCGGTTTGCGATGTGCTCGACGTTCAAGGTGCTCGCTGTCGCGGCGATCCTGCAGCGGCGCCGGACCGACGCCGGATTGCTCGACCGGCTGGTTCGCTACGACCGATCGCACGTGATAGAGAACGGGGAGCCGGAGCTCCGGACAACCACCACATCCTCGCCTCGGCCGCCACGATCGTCGCCCGGGCCTTCACCCACAACACCTGAGGCATTGAGGCGCTCACTGCGCGCCAGATACGGCGGCGTCCAGGGCTGCGCGCATCTGAGTGATCGGTGCGCGGTGGCCGGTCATCAGCTCGACCTGGGCGACGGCCTGGTGCAGGAGGACCGCCAGACCGCTGACGATCCGGCAGCCGGCGGCCAGCGCCGATGCGGCCAGCGGTGTGGGCCACGGCGTGTAGACGACATCGAGCACGACCGGTCGGGTAACCCACTGCTGAGGTCTCAGGATGTCGGCGGCACCGGAGGGCAGGGTGGAGATGACGACGTCAGCCTCGGGCAGCTCGCCATCGGGTAGCCCGCCGGAGATCCTCGGCCGGACACCAAGCCGCTCGGCCGCGGCGCACAGATCCACTGTTCTGGCCGGATCCCGGACGAGAACCCTCGGCTCGGCCTCACCGAGCTCGCGCAGCGCGGCGAGCGCGGCTTGGGCTGTGCCGCCGGCCCCCAGGACTACCCCGGCCTGGACTCGATCGACACTCGCTTCGTCCAGCGCGGCGAGAATGCCGGCCACGTCCGTGTTCTCGGCCCGACGGCGCTGCCCTGACGATTCGAGCAGCAGGGTGTTTGCCGCACCGACCGCGCTGGCCAGCGGGGATACCTCCTCGGCCACGGTCAGTGCCACTCGCTTGAGCGGCATCGTCAATGACAGTCCGACCCATTCCGGGCCAAGCCGCTCGACAAAGGCGGGGAGCGCCGTCTCGTCGCATTCGACCGCGTCGTAACGCCAACCGGTCAGGCCAAGTGCCGCGTAAGCAGCGCAGTGCAGAGTCGGCGACAACGAGTGCCGGATCGGGGAACCCAGCACCGCTGCCCGTCGTTTCATCGACTTGCTAGCCCCCCTCACCGATCTTCCCATGCTGTACACCCATCGTTCACCACGGAGCCAGTATCAAGGATCCGCCAACAGTGCTGGTATGCAGTCTTGCCCGGACCGTTTCCGGTCTGTTATTGAGGTTTCGCGGAGTAAGGTCGTGTTCGCGGTCTGCAGCTGTTCGGCATCCAACTCGTCGACGTCAGTGAGGAGGGCGACCGATGGAACTGCCGAGCTGGGCCTCGGACGATGTGGACATCGAGCACCCCAGTCCCGCCCGGGTGTACGACTACTACCTCGGTGGCTCGCACAACTTCGCCGTGGATCGGCAGTTGGCCCGCCAGGCGATCGAGCTGTGGCCGGAACTGCCGTTGATCATGCAAGCCAACCGGGCGTTCCTGCGCCGCTCGGTGCGTTACCTGGTGAGCCAAGGCATCACCCAGTTCCTGGACATCGGCTCCGGTATCCCCACCGAGGGAAACGTGCACGAGGTCGCCCAGGTCGCCTCGCCCCAGTGCCGGGTTGTGTACGTGGACATCGATCCGGTGGCCGCCATACATAGCCGGGCAATCCTGGCCGGAAATCCGCTCGCTGACATCATCCAGGCCGACCTGCGCGACGTGATGACAATCTTCGATGACCCCACGGTGCAGAGACTGCTCGATCTGACCCAGCCGATCGGTGTGCTCATGGTGGCGATGTTGCACTTCGTTCCGGATGCGGCGGACCCAGCGAGCATCGTTGCTCTCTACCGCAAGATGATGCCGCCCGGCAGCTATCTCGTCGTCTCACACGCCACCCACGAAGGCCGGCCTGATCAAGCCAAGTCGCACACCGAGCTCTACCGGCGTGCCGGTGCACCACTGACCATGCGGTCCCGAGCAGAGATCGAAGAGTTGCTCGACGGGTTCGACCTTGTCCCGCCTGGAATAGTGTTCATGCCCCTGTGGCGTCCGGACTCGCCGGCAGACGTCGATGATCACCCCGAACGGTTCACCGGTTATGCGGTGGTAGGCCGACGAGCATGACCGACGTCGATCACGAGGCGTTCGCCCGGCGTTGGGCCGAGGCGATCGTGGGCACGAGCTACGTGTCGATGGGACGCCGCGTGCTCGCCAAACACCTGCTGGGGCTCACCGGGCAATTGGTCGATGCCGCGCTGGCCGTGGATTTCGACCCGTCGATCGGGCGCCGGGTCGGCGTCGACATGGTCGCGGCACATTTCACCGGCACCGAGACGCTCAGCAAGACTCTCGCTCTGATCGCTGAGGGACTGCCTGGTTTGCTGGGTCGCGCTCCAGACGCCGACATCGCCAACCGGCTTGCGCAGCTGGTCGGCGCGCTGGCCGCGGGTTATGCCGGTGCGTTGCGCGAGCGCAGCCTCGATGAGCAGGATGCGGTGTATCGCGCGGGGCTGCGTGCCCGCAGGCAGGCTGAACAGGCTCTCGCGGCCAGCGAGGCGAAATTCCGTGCCATGTTCATGGAGGCGGCGATAGGGATTGGGATCGGTGATCTGGAAGGCAACATCACCGACGTCAATCCGGCGTTGCTACAGATGTTCGGTTACACCCGTGAGGAATTCACCCAGCTCCATGTCAGCGCGATGGTCCACCCGGAAGACGCCCCCAGCGTGTGGCAACTCTACGATGAGCTGATCCGTGGTGAGCGTGACCATTTCCGAGCGGAGAAGCGGTATTACCGATCCGACGGCGGGGAGATCTGGAGTCAGGTGACCGTGTCGTTGGTCCGTGACGAATCCGGAGAGCCCGCTTACCAGGTGGCGATGCTGCAGGACATCTCTGAACGGCGTCACCTGGAGGCCAAGTTGCACCACCAGGCTTATCACGACCCGCTGACCACGCTCGCCAACCGGCAGATGGTCACCGAGCAGCTGGCGCAGATATTCGCGGGACCAGCGGGGGAACGGCGGGTTGGATTATGCTTTCTTGACCTAGATGGTTTCAAAGTAGTCAATGACAGCCTGGGACATGACGTCGGCGATGAATTGTTGAAAACCGTCGCCGCACGGCTGACTCGCTGTTGCGGTCCGGGGCGGCTGGTGGGGCGAATGGGCGGCGATGAATTCGTGATTATCGTTGAGAATACCGCCGGAGAGCAAGACGTGACCGTGTTGGCGGACAAAGTGCTGGCCGCCATGGCTGAGCCGGTTCGAGTCGACCAGCATGAGCTCACGGTGACGACGAGCATCGGTGTCGTCGAGCGGGCGGTGGCGGACACCAGCCCCGAAGACCTCCTGCAGGCCGCCGATATCACCATGTACCGGGCGAAAGCAGCTGGTAAGGCTCGCTACGCCATGTTCGACCAGAATCGCAACGATGATGAGGTGGCTCGTTTCACGCTGTCCGCAACGATGCTGGCGGCGGTGGAGCGCGGCGAGTTCTTCCTCGACTACCAGCCCCTGATCCGCTTACAGGACCGCTCGTTGGTCGGCGTTGAGGCTCTGGTGCGGTGGCGGCATCCGACCTTCGGGGTCCTCGGGCCCGAACGTTTCATCGATCTCGCCGAGGAGAGCGGGTCGATCGTGCAGCTCGGACGTTGGGTGCTCGCCCGAGCGTGCGAGCAGGCCCGGGCGTGGCGGGACGCTTTCGATGGTGCCGCGCCGTTTGTCAGCGTCAACCTCGCGCTCCGGCAGCTTCACGAGCCTTCCCTGGTGGCTGACGTCACGGAGATTCTGGTCGATAACGGGCTGGAGCCCGCCAGCCTGCAACTCGAGCTCACCGAGAAGGCCCTGATGGGCGATGAGGCGGGCCCACTCACGGTGTTGACGAAGCTGCGCGGGATGGGCGTGCGGATCGCCCTGGACGACTTCGGCATCGGATATTGGAATATTCCCGATCTGCGCCGGCTCCCGCTGCATGAGCTCAAGTTGGCCGGTTCGTTCGCAGTGGGCATGCAGTCTGCCTCCGGCCTGGTGGATCAGCGGATTGTGGCGGCGCTAGTGGATCTGGCGCACGCGCTGGGCTTGACGGTCACCGCGGAAGGCATCGAGACCTCGGCGCAATTCGTGCGGTTCCGCGCTGCGGGATGTGACATCGGTCAAGGTTCGTTGATTGGCTCACCCGGTCCTGCCGAACAGATCGACGCCATGCTGGGGGCCGCCAATTCGCTCTGTGACGTCAGCAGAGAGGCGCGATGACGCCGGTCGACATCGCGATCCTGCTGCTCCGCGTGGTCGTGGGTCTCACCTTGGTGGCACATGGTTACAACCATGTGTGGGGAAGCGGCGGGCTGACCGGCACTACCCGCTGGTTCGGCTCGCTCGGTTTGCGACCGCCCAAGCTGCACGCCGTGGTCAGCGGCGCCGGAGAGCTCGCCGCCGGGTCGTCGTTGGGGATCGGGTTTCTTACCGCGCCGGCGGCGGCGTTCGTCGTGGGGGCCATGGTGGTGGCCGGGATCGCTGCGCATCGCCCGAACGGATTTTTCGTGTTCCGAGATGGTTATGAGTACGTGCTCATGATCGGCGTTGTGTGTGCGGTGATCGGGTTGCTCGGACCGGGTGCCGCTTCGGTGGACCGGCTGCTCGGTACCGACGTGGCGGGCGCCATCGGGCTGGCCATCGTGGTCGGGGGAGGTGTCCTGGGCGCTGCGGTGCTTCTGGCCGCCACCTGGCGGCCTGCTCGATCGCTGAAGGACTGATCACGCGCCGGTAGGAGGCGTCGTGCTGAGCGTGGACGCCTACCGGATGCAACCGATCCGGCGCACAGGCGTCTCGTTCATAGCTGCCAATCGCGCCAACGGCCCCTATGATTGCGTAGCGTTGACGGTTGTGCGCGCTACGTGTTCACTTATTACAGGGCGTGCTCTGGGTGTAGCAGTGTGTGATGTGGATGTGGCAGTGCGTCTCGATGTGTCGAACAGGGGAGGCCTCATGTCTCAACGGGGTTGGCTGACTGGTCTGCTGGCCAGTGGGCTGATCGGTGGAGCTTCGCTGACCGCCATACCGGCGAGTGCGGAACCGGCGCTCGCACCGCTGTCACCTACACTAGTCGGTCAATTGCTGTCGGCAGCCTCTCCTCGGGTGGCGGTGATGGTGCATGGAGCGACCCTTGCCGACGCCGAGCGGGCGGTCAGCGCCACCGGGATGCGGCGCGTCACCACCTTCCGCAAGATCGGAGTGGTGGCCGCATCGGCGACCAGGCAACAGGTCGAAGCAGCCCGCACCCAACCCGGCGTGACCTACCTCGAGGGCAACGAGCCGATCGCGCCACGCGCCGCCAACTCTCAGCTCGCCACCCGTGGCTTAGAGGCCAGGCAGACGCTGATCGGGGCGAACGGCGCAGCGCTGGAGGGTAGCGGCGTCAGCATCGCGGTGATCGATTCCGGGATCGACCCCACGCACCCGTCTTTCGCTGGTGGCAAGGTGGCGCGCAGCTTGAAGAGCGTGTGCCTTGATGAGGCCAGCACCGACACCAACTGCATCGTGGATGTGCCCAACGGCGTGGACACCGACCTGCTGTCCCTAGGGGGGCATGGTAGCCATGTGGCCAGCATCGCCGCCGGCCGCAGTGTCACTCTCAGTGATGGCACCATCGTGTCTGGCGCCGCACCCGACGCCAAGATCGTCTCGTTGGCGACCGGTGCGGCGGTAGCGATCCTCAGCGCGGACACGTCGTTGAACTGGGTGCTGGAGAACCACAATGCGCCGTGCGGAGACTCAGTGCTTCCCAGGTATTGTCCGCCGATCAAGGTAGTCAACAACTCCTATGGATCGCCCGGTGGCGGCAAGTTCGATCCGAACTCGGCGACTGTCAAGCTTCAGCGCCAGCTGGTCAAAGAAGGCGTGGTCGTGGTGTGGGCCGCCGGCAATGACGGCGGAGACGGCTCGAAGAGTCTCACCAACCCGCCGTCTCAGGATCCGACCGGCGGGGTCATCTCGGTGGCCTCCTACAACGACCAAGGCACCGGTACCCGCAGTGGCCCGATATCCGCTTTCTCCTCGCGCGGTGTGAAGGATGACCCGTCGACCTGGCCAGATATCTCGGCGCCCGGGGAGAATATCGTTGGTGCCTGCCGTGCCTACTTGCCGATCTGCTCCACCGGGCTCAAGCCGCAAAGTGGTCCGGGTCTTCTCGACGTGGGTAGCTACAACACACTCAGCGGCACGTCGATGGCTGCACCGCAGATTAGCGGGATTGTGGCGTTGCTGTTCCAGGTCGATCCCACGGCGACGCCAGCAGAGATCGAGAAGGTGCTGAAGTCGACCGCGTTGCGTTATTCCAACGGCGCCCCTTACCAGCAGGTGGGCGTATACCCGACATCCTTCGACAAGGGCACCGGATTGGTCGACGCGGTGGCTGCCTCGAAAGCGCTGGGGGCCCATAGCCACTGACCTTCTTGGCCGCGACACACGCCAGTCAGCTGGCGGTTCGGCGTGTGTCGCGGGCACAATGTGTGACGGTGCTGCCGTTGGCGATCACGAGGACGTAGGGGAAGACGCTCCTCGTCGATTAGCGGAGGCACCACATGAGCACCAGTGGGATTGTTTTCGTCCACTCGTCGCCGTCTGCGGTATGTCCGCACGTCGAGTGGGCTATAGCGGGCGTCTTACAGACCAAGGTGGACCTGCAGTGGGTTGCCCAGGCGGCGGCGCCGGGTCAGCTACGGGCCGAATGCGATTGGTCCGGCGAACCCGGTACCGCGGCGGCCTTGGTTAGCGCGCTGCGGGCATGGCCGATGCTGCGCTTCGAGGTCACCGAGGAACCTAGCCCGGGGCTGGATGGAGAACGGCTCTGCTTCGTACCTGGGCTCGGCTTGTGGCGATCTCGCACCAGCGCCAACGGCGACATCACGGTTGGCGAGGACCAGCTACGATCGCTGGCCGCCACCGCTCGTGACACAGAGTCCTTCGCTCATCAACTCGATCAGCTCCTAGGTGCCCCCTGGGACGACGCCCTGGAACCCTTTCGTCGCGCGTCCGACGGCGCCCCGGTGACTTGGCTCCACCGCGTCGGCTGACAACCCACCCCACCCCTATATGGAGACATATCGGGGTAAGAGGAGGTGGGGGATAGGCTCTGCGGGTGGCGCGGTTTCTCCTGGTGATGATTGTGGTGTTGGCTGGTGCGGCGGGGGTGGGGGTGCTGCTCCAGGACCAGCCGATCGCTAGGGCTGATAGTGGTCCATCGGTCGTGCAGAACGTACCGCCGAGACCGCCGGAGCCGGGGCCGGCCACCGTGGTGCTGGTCGAAGACGTGGTGCTGCATCCCGGTGCTGATCGCATCCGGAAGGTGATGCAGCAGTATTTCGACGCGATCAACGCAGGTGATTACCAGTTGTGGAGCGGCGCGGTCATCCCACAATGGGCTCGTGACACGGGTGAGGCTGCCTGGCGCACCCAGTACCGGTCCACGCTGGATGGGAGCATGGTGGTACACCGCCTGGAGCCCCGAGCCGGTGGTGGGCTCGTCGCGCTGACGTCGTTCACCAGCCTGCAGAACCCGGCCGACGCTCCCCCTGAGCTGCCGGTGCGATGTCTGCGGTGGTGGGTTTCCTATCCTCTGGTCGGCGAGGGTGAGGCGCTGCGGCTGGGTCCGAGCTCGCCGACTGCGAATCGGCTGGTGGCCTGCTGACCAACTACAGCGGGATGTTGCCGTGCGCGCCTCGGCCCGCGGGCGCGGCGGCCAGCGCCTCGGCCAGGCGCCGCCGGGTCTGCGCTGGCTTGATCACCTCGTCCACCACTCCGATCGCCACGGCGCGGTCGACCCCTCCGGCGATCTTCTCGTGGTGCTCGGCCAATTTGGCGTGCAGGGCGTCGCGCTCGTCCTCCGCGGCCGCTGCCAAGGCCTTGCGGTGCAGGATGCCCACCGCGGCCTTGGCGCCCATTACGGCCACTTCGGCATCGGGCCAGGCGAAAACCTGGGTAGCGCCCAGCGACCGGGAGTTCATGGCGATGTAGGCACCGCCGAAGGCCTTACGAGTCACCAGTGTGATCCGGGGAACGATCGCTTCGGCGAAGGCGTGCAGCAGCTTGGCGCCGCGCCGCACCACACCGTCCCACTCCTGGCCGACGCCGGGCAGGTACCCGGGCACGTCGACCAGAACGAGCAGCGGCACGCCGAAAGCGTCACACATCCGCACGAAGCGGGACGCCTTTTCCGCTGACGCCGAGTCCAGGCAACCCCCCAGCCGCAGCGGGTTGTTCGCGATCACCCCGACGGTCCGTCCGGCGAGCCTGCCCAGCCCTACCACCATGTTGGGTGCCCACTTGGGCTGCAGCTCAACGAACCCACCAGCGGGATCGGGAGCCTCGGGGTTGGCCCCGTCCAGCACCGCCTGCAGCAGGGGGCGAACGTCGTAGGCGCGCTGGCGCGCCGTGGGTAGGTACTCGGAGAGGTCGATCTCCTCGCCGATCGAGTGCAGGTCGAACATCCCCGGGCGGGCGAACAGGCCCGCGATATGACGGGCATGGAGCAAGGCGTCGGCCTCGGAGGAGGCCACCACGTGCGCCACGCCGGATTTCTTGCCGTGCGCGCTAGGGCCGCCGAGGGCTTCCATGTCGATCTGCTCGCCGGTGACGCTGCGGACCACGTCCGGACCGGTGACGAACACCCGCCCCTCCGGTGCCATGATCACCACATCGGTGAGTGCCGGACCGTAAGCGGCTCCGCCCGCGGCTGCCCCGAGCACGACGGAGATCTGGGGCACCCGCCCGGAAGCCCGGATCATGGCGGCGAACATCTGGCCGACGCCATCGAGAGCCTCCACACCCTCAGTCAGCCGCGCCCCACCAGAATGCCACAACCCGATCACCGGTAACCGCTCGCGGATCGCGATGTCGATGGCCTCGACAATGTGCCGACAGCCTTCCGAGCCCATCGCACCGCCCATGGTGGTGGCGTCGGTGCAGTAGGCGATCATCTTGGCCCCGTCGATGCGGCCGCGGGCAGCGAAAGCTCCGCTGTTGTCGCGAGGGTGCAGAGACACCAGGGTGGCGGGGTCGAACAGGCACTCCAGGCGCAGTTTTGGATCCCGCGGATCAGCGACCTTGCCGTTGCCGGGCTGGCCATCCGCGGAGTGGGCTACTGCGCGGGTCCGGTGGGCCAGAGTTGTCATCGGTGATCTCCTTGAGAGCAGGTGCCTTACCTGCGATCGGTTACGCCGAGGTGAAGGCGAGCGCCACGTTGTGCCCGCCGAAACCGAACGAGTCGTTGACGGCGGCGTCCAGCCGCACCTCGCGAGCGGAGCCGGTCACGACATCGAGTTGCACACCCGGGTCGGCGTCCTCCAGATTAAGCGTCGGAGGTACGACACCGTCGCGCAGCGCCAACACGCAGGCCAGGCCTTCGACGGCGCCAGCGGCACCGAGCAGGTGCCCCAACGCCCCCTTGGGGGCGGTGACCACCGCGTGGTCGCCGATCGCGGTCCGGATCGCGGCCGCCTCGGCGACGTCGCCGACCGGAGTGGCGGTGGCGTGCGCGTTGACATGCCCGATATCGGTCTTGCCCAGTCCGGCGGTGCGCAATGCGGCCGAGATCGCCCGGCCGGCTCCGATACCCTCCGGCTCGGGCGCGGTGATGTGGTGGCCGTCGGAGCTGGTGCCGATCCCGGCCAGCCGACCGTGCCGGACGGCTCCCCGTGCGGCAGCGAACTCGGCCCGCTCAAGCACCATCATCCCCGCGCCCTCGCCCAACACGAAGCCATCCCGCGCGATATCGAACGGGCGAGAGGCCCGTTCCGGCTCGTTGTTGCGGGTGCTCATGGCCCGCATCTGGGCGAAGCCGGCCAGCGTGATGGGCAGGATGCAGGCCTCGGCGCCGCCGGCCACCACCACGTCGACCTCCCCGGCGCGCAGCATCCGCCACGCAATGGCCAACGCCTCGGCACCTGAGGCGCAGGCGGCGACCGGGGCATGCACGCCGCCCCGAGCATGGAGATCCAAACCGACGTGTGCGGCTGGCCCGTTGGGCATGAGCATCGGGATGGTCAGCGGCGAGACCTTGCGCATACCCACGTTCTCGAGCAGATCGTCCTGCCCGAGCAGGGTCAGCGCGCCGCCGATACCGGTGCCGACCACCACTGCCAAGCGCTCCGGCTCGACCTCCGGTGCGCCGGCGTGCCGCCAGGCTTCCCGCGCGGCGATGATCGCAACCTGCTCGCAACGGTCCCAGCGGCGGGCTTCCACCCGCGGAAGTGAGTCGCTCGGATCGACCGCGAGTTTCGCAGCGATCCGGACCGGCAGGTCGAAGCGATCAACCCAGTCCTCGGTCAGCGCCACGATCCCGCTCTTGCCGGACCGCAAGGAGTCCCACGTCGAGGCGACGTCCCCGCCGAGCGGGGTCGTCGCGCCGAGTCCAGTGATGACAACCTCGGTGGTCATGCGCGCCTCCGGGGCGATGAGTACGCCAGCGTCATGTGGTCTTGGCGACGTAGTCCACCGCGTCGCCCACGGTTTTGAGGTTGGCCAGCACGTCGTCGGGAACCTTGACGCCGAACCGGTCCTCCACCTGCACGGCGATCTCCACCATGGACAGAGAGTCGATGTCCAGCTCGTCCACGAAGGACTTCTCCGGGGTGATCTCGCTTGTCTCCACCCCCGCCACCTCGTTCACGATCTCGGCAAGGCCTTGGAGGATCTCCTCGTTCGTCACTGGCGTTTGTCCCTTCTCTCGGTCCCGGTGATCGGAGCGCAGCGCCCCGTCCGGCGATGCATTCTCCAGCTGTGGAGGACGGGCTTCACGGCAGGATCACCGCCTGGCTCGCATAGCACAGTCCGGCGCCGAACCCGACCAGCAGCGCGATGTCCCCGGAACGAATCCGGCCCTCGGCCCGCATGTGGTCCAGCGCAAGCGGTATCGACGCCGAGGATGTGTTGCCCGAGTGGACGATGTCGTCGGCCACCACCATGTCCTGACGGGCTCCGGCGGCCCGGATGCGCCTGGCGATGGCCTCCACGATGCGCAGGTTGGCCTGGTGCGGCACCAGGACGTCAACGTCGGCCGGGGTGAGCGCGGCCCGCTCCAGCGCCTGCAACGCCACCGGCGCGATCTTCGTGATCGCCCACCGGTACACCTCCGGGCCTTCCTGGCGCAGGAAGCAGTGACGGTCGGCAACCACGATGGTGTCGACCAGGTCCCCGGCGCTGCCGGCGGCGATCGGGCCGATCCCGGGCCGCTCGCCGTCCTCGACCGGGCCGATTACTGCTGCGCCTGCGCCATCGGCGAAGATGATGCACGTTGAGCGGTCCAGGGGATCGACCCAGTCGGACAACTTCTCCGCGCCGATCACCAGGACGTGCCGTGCGGAGCCGGCGCGGATCATGTCGGATGCGGTGCCCAGCCCGTAACAGAAACCGGCGCATGCGGCGTTGATGTCGAAGGCGTGGGCGGCTCGCGCCCCGATGCGGTCCGCGGTCTGGGCGGCCGCGTTCGGAATGTAGGAGGGCATCGTGCAGGTCGCCACCAGGACCGCGTCGATGTCCGAAGGCGCCAGCCCGGCATCCGCGAGCGCCTTGGAACCGGCGTCCACTGCCATGTCCACTACGGACTCGTCGCTGCGGGCGAAGCGCCGTTCCACGATGCCCACCCGGGCGCGGATCCACTCATCGGTGGTGTCTACGCCGCGGGCGGCGATGTCGGCATTGGTCACAATCTGCTCAGGTTGCCTGCTGCCCATGCCGATGATGCGCGCGCCCGCGGTCGGTGTGAGCTGCCGGAGTTGGGGGCTCACGCGTGGATTCCTGAATGGTCACGGATCAAGCCAGCGACCTTGTCGAGATCCTCGGGTATCTTTAGCGCCAGGGTGCGGGCGCTCTGCAGATCCCGGCCCTTCAGATCCCGCTTGACCAGCCCTGACAGCGTTCCGGCGGGCGGGAGTTCGATCGTTGCCGTGACGTTCAGAGTGCGCAATGTCGCCATGCAGGAGTCCCAGCGGACTGGTTTGGTCACCTGAGCGACCAGCCGGTACAGCATCTCCGCGCCGCCGGTGATCACCTCGCCGTCTGCGTTGGACAGGATCGGGCGAACCGGGCTCTTAGCGGTGAGCTGGGCGGCATACGCAGCGAGAGCGTGCTCGGCCGGAGCCATGAAACGGGTGTGGAACGCCCCGGCGACCGGCAGCGGCCGCACCCGCGTCAGGGTCGGCTTGTGCGCAGCCAGCTCCGCCAGCGCGCTGCGCCGGCCCGCCGCGACGATCTGCCCGGCGCCGTTGTGGTTGGCAGCGTCCAACCCGAGCCGGGTCAGCGCTGCCGCGACGTCATCGGGGTCACCCCCGAGCACAGCAGACATTCCGGTGGGCTCCAGTGCGCACGCCGCGGCCATTTCCCGGCCACGCACGGCGGCGAGCGCGACAGCCTCGTCGGCGGTGAGCACCCCGGCTATCGCTGCCGCGGCGAGTTCGCCGACTGAGTGGCCGGCGACCGGGGCATCGGCTGGCAGGTCCACTCGCCGGGTCAGTTCCTCGGCGGCGAGCACGGATAGCGCCACGATCAGTGGCTGGGTCACCGCGGTGTCCTTGATCTCCTCCGCATCCGCTGTGGTACCCAGGCGCAGCAGATCCAGCCCGGCGCTGTGCGACCACGCCGCAATCCGCTCTTCGGCGCCCTCCACCGCCAACCAGGGCGCCAGCATGGCGGGAGCCTGGGCACCTTGTCCGGGTGCGAGCAGCGCGATCATTCGGTCCACTGAACACCCTGGCGGGCCACGCCGGTGATGCTGCCGGTCACGAAGTCCACCGAGGCATTCTTGTCGAGTGTCTACAACAGTTGGGTCTACTGGCGCTTCCTTACCACAGGCCGCGGGAGCGGGCCAGGCGACCGACCGCCAGGCCTACCCGCAGCACCAGCCCGTCCCGTGGGTCTCCAGGCACTCGCCCGGTGATCTCGGCGATGCGGCGTAGCCGGTAGCGGACCGTGTTGGGATGGACGAACAACCGCCGGGCACAGGCTTCCAGCACTCCGTTAGCGTCGAAGAAGGCGTCGAGGGTCTCGACCAGCCCACCGCTGGCCGCCGTCAGTGGCCGCATCACCTGGTCGACCAGCAGCCGTTCCGCCTCGGGGTCTCCGGCCAGCGCGCGCTCGGGGAGTAGCTCGGCGGCTGGTACCGGGCGTGGCGCCGTGGGCCATGCCGCCACGGCGCGCAGCGCGGACAGGGCATCAGCGGCGCTGCGGTGCGCCTCGGCCAGCGTGGGCACCATCGGTCCGACGACCACTGGACCGTCGCCGAAGGCGTCGATCAGCCATTGGTGGTCGTCCGGCTGGGCGGTCCGGCCGCTGACGACCAGCACTAGGCGGGAACCCTGCACCCCGACGAGCACCCCCCGGCCGGTGCGAGTGGCGATACCCCGAATGTCGGAGAGCAGCTCCGGTGCCTCGTCCGGCGGTGGATTGCCCACCAGCACAGTCGCCGGTGCCGATGGTTCCAAGCCGAGTGCTGCCGCACGGGACAGTAGCGACTCCTCGCCGTCCCCACGCATGATGCCGTCCACGACCAGGGCTTCCAACCGAGCGTCCCAGGCGCCGCGGGCCTCGGCGGCACCGGCATAGGCGCTGGCAGCGGCAAAGGCGACCTCGCGGCTGTAGCGCAGCGAGGCCTCAGTGAGCACGGCGCGCTCGGCGTCGTCGGCGGCGAGCTCGGGCAGTTGCTGCTCGAACACCAACGTCGCAACCCGGATCAGGTCGACGGTCTGGCGCAGGCTGACCCAGCGGCTCAGATCGCGCGGAGCGGTCCGGAACGCGCCGAAGGTGAGTCTGGTCGAGTGCTGAGGATCCTTGAGCCACTCAACGAAATTCGCCACGCTGGTCTGAGTGATCAGCAAGATCTCGGCCCGCTGGTTAGCCGGCAGCCGGCGGAACCAGGGGTAACGTAGCTCCATCTCAGCCACGCTGGCCGTGGCGAGCCCACCGGAGGCCAGTGCCAGCTTGCGCAGAGTGCTGGCGGACAGCGGGTGGGTACTCGTCTGGGCGGTCATGAGGCCAGCATCGCACGGCGACGCCAGAGAGAACGGAAGAACAACAGCACAATAACGGGAGAGCAACGGGCAATGGCCGCGCGCGATAGCGTTGCCGCAGGAGAGGAGAGACGATGGTCAGTGCACCACCGAAGCTCGTGCCCCGAGTTGACGTCCGCCGGGCGGCCGAACGCAAGCACACCTCGCTCGCCTGGCTGAGCTCCTGGCATAGTTTTTCCTTCGGTCGCCACTATGATCCGGCAAACACCCATTTCGGCCTGCTGCTGGTGAATAACGATGACGTGGTGCAGGCCGGGATGGGGTTTGAGATCCACCCACACCGTGACATGGAGATCGTCACCTGGGTCCTGGCCGGATCACTGGTCCATGAGGACTCTCGGGGCAACATGGGGGTGATCTACCCAGGGCTTGCCCAGCGGATGAGCGCGGGTACCGGGATCCAGCACTCCGAGAGGAACGACTCCTGGCGCTTGGACGGCGAGCGGCACGATCAGGATGTGCACTTCGTGCAGATGTGGGTGCATCCGGATATCCGCTCCGTCGAGCCCAGCTACCAGCAATTGGACATCGACAGCGAGCTGGGTCCCCTCGACGCGGGGTCGGGTGAGCTCGTGGTGGTGGCGTCCGGAATGGACGCTCACCGCGACCGCAGGGCGATTTCCATCCAGCAGCAGCATGCGGCGCTGCACGCGGCACGGCTGCAACCTGGCGCCAGTGTCGAGTTGCCGGTCGCGGCATTCGTGCACCTGTTCCTTGCGCGCGGCGCGGTGGATCTGGAAGGCACCGGTCCCCTCGACACCGGTGACGCCGCGCGGATGACCGCAGCCGGTGGCCAACGCATCACCGCCGGTCCCGCGGGCGCCGAAATCCTAGCCTGGGAAATGACCGCACGCCTCGTCAACTAGCCCCTCTCTCCCCACGTCCTCCCGACAGGGAGACATATCGAGAGGACGGCTCAGGCGACGCCTGGATCGGAAGTTTGGGGGCCAGCGGACTGGGGGTCGTCGATGCGGTAGTGGTGGGCTGCTTGGGTGACGATGGACGGTTTCAACTCGCCGCGGCGAGTTAGTGCGGCCAGCGCGGCGACCGTGATCGACTCAGCGTCGACGAGGAAGTGCCGCCGGGCCGCCGGGCGGGTGTCGGAGAAGCCGAAGCCGTCGGTGCCGAGCGTGACGAACTCGGTGGGCACCCACGGACGGATGAGGTCGGGCACCGCTCGCATCCAGTCCGACACCGCGACCAACGGGCCCACCGCGTTCTGCAGCACCTGGGTGACGTGCGGTACCCGCGGCTCGGCCTCGGGATGCAGCAGATTGTGCCGATCCAACTCGATCGCCTCGCGGCGCAGCTCCGTCCACGAGGTTGCCGACCACACGTCGGCCTGCACGCCCCACTCCTGGGCGAGCATCTGCTGAGCCCGCAGGGCCCAGGGCAGGGCCACCCCGGAAGCGGCCAGCTGTACCCTCGGATTGTCGGAGCCCCTTGCGGGAGCGGGAGCGTAGCGGTACAGGCCCCGCAGCAGGGCGTCGACGTCGAGATCGGCGGGCTCGGCCGGCTGGCGGTAGGGCTCGTTGTAGATGGTGAGGTAGTAGAACACATTCGGATCGCGTCCCGCAGGATCGTCACAGTCACCGTACATCCGGCGCAGCCCGTCACGGACGATGTGCGCGATCTCGAAGCCCCACGCTGGGTCGTAGGCCACTACTGCGGGGTTAGACGCGGCGAGCAGCAAGGAGTGCCCGTCGTTGTGCTGCAGACCTTCGCCGACCAGTGTGGTGCGGCCGGCGGTCGCGCCGAGCAGGAACCCGCGAGCCATCTGGTCGCCCGCCGCCCACAAGCCGTCGCCGGTGCGCTGGAAGCCGAACATCGAGTAGAAGATGTAGACCGGGATCAGCGGCTCGTTGTGCGTGGCGTAGGACGTGCCTGCCGCGGTGAACGAGGCGGTGGAACCCGCCTCGTTGATGCCTTCATGCAGGATCTGGCCCTGCTCGCTCTCCCGGTAGGCCAGCATCAGCTCGGCGTCCACCGAGGTGTAGAGCTGCCCATGCGGGTTGTAGATCTTCTGCGTAGGGAACATCGAGTCCATCCCGAAGGTGCGCGCCTCGTCCGGGATGATGGGGACGAATCGTGACCCGATCTCGGGATCTTTGATCAGCTCGCGGAGTTGGCGGACGAACGCCATCGTGGTGGCGACCTCCTGCTTGCCTGAGCCGCGGCGCAGCACGTCGTAGACCTTGTCGCCGGGCAGCACCAGAGTCTTTGACTTGGTCCGTCGCTCGGGCACGAACCCACCGAGGGCCCGGCGACGCTCGCACAGGTACCGGATCTCGGGCGCGTCCGGTCCGGGGTGGTAGTACGGCGGTAGCGCGGGGTTCTCCTCGAGCTGCGTGTCGGTGAGTGGGATGCGCTGGGCGTCGCGAAGGCGCTTGAGGTCCTCTAAGGCGAGTTTCTTCATCTGGTGGGTGGCGTTGCGGGCTTCGAAGTGCGGGCCCAGGCCGTATCCCTTGATGGTCTTGGCCAGGATCACGGTGGGCTGGCCGTGGTGCTGGATGGCGGCCTGGTAGGCGGCGTAGACCTTGCGATAGTCGTGCCCACCACGCTTGAGGTTCCACAGGTCGGTGTCGGACAGGTCTTTGACGAGTTCCTTGGTGCGCGGATCCCGGCCGAAGAAATGTTCCCGCACGTAGCCACCATCGTTGGCCTTGTAAGTCTGGTAGTCACCGTCAGCCGTGACGTTCATCAAGTTCACCAGCGCGCCCTGCCGGTCGGCGTGCAGCAGGGCGTCCCACTCGCGGCCCCAGATCACTTTGATGACGTTCCAGCCGGCACCGCGGAAGAACGACTCCAGCTCCTGAATGATCTTTCCATTGCCCCGGACCGGGCCATCGAGACGCTGCAGGTTGCAGTTCACCACGAAGGTCAGGTTGTCCAAACCCTCAATGGCCGCCACCTGGATCTGCCCGCGGGACTCCGGCTCGTCCATCTCGCCATCGCCGAGGAAGGCCCAGACGTGCTGGTGAGAGGTGTCCTTGATGCCGCGAGCATGCAGGTAGCGGTTGAGTCGGGCCTGGAAGATCGCGTTGATCGGGCCCAACCCCATCGAGACGGTGGGAAACTCCCAGAAGTCCGGCATCAGCCTCGGGTGCGGGTAGGAGGGCAGGCCGCCGCCCGGGCCGGCGTGCGAGAACTCCTGCCGGAATCCGTCGAGCTGGTCGGCGGATAGCCGGCCTTCCAGGAACGCCCTGGCGTAGATACCGGGAGAGGCGTGGCCCTGGATGAAGACCTGGTCCCCGCCGCCAGGATGGTCCTTGCCCCGGAAGAAGTGGTTGAAGCCCACCTCATAGAGCGCGGCGGAGGAAGCGTACGTAGAGATGTGACCGCCGACGCCGACCCCGGGACGTTGTGCCCGATGCACCATCATCGCCGCGTTCCAGCGGATCCAGGCGCGGTAGCGTCGCTCGGTGTCCTCATCTCCCGGGAACCACGGCTCGTTCTCGGTGGGGATGGTGTTGACGTAATCCGTGCTAGTCAGCGACGGTACGCCGACGCCGGTCTCGCGGGCCCGTTCGAGCAGCCGCAACATCAGGTACCGGGCGCGCTGCTTACCGCCGGAGAGCACCGCGGAGTCGAAGGCTTCTAACCATTCCGCGGTCTCTTCGGGGTCGATGTCCGGCAGGTGAGCCGCGACCCCGTCCCGGATGACTCGCACTCGCGCAGGCATGCGATCGTTCTGCGTGGTCAAGGGATCTCCTCGCCTTGATCTGTGGTGATACACCTCGTTCTACGGGCGGACCGGGGCAGGACCGGCCGCCTGAAGGCCATCGTGCCCCATGATTGTCAGCTTGGCGATCGGCGCCAGTGCTATCTGGGCTATCTCGGGCTTTACCTAGCCCGAACCATCTCGGCAATCCCGGATCGGCGTGTCCCGCTGCCGGCAGTTGCGCTCTAGCCGGACCGCAGTGTTCGCTTGTACGCCATTGAGTTATGAAGCGCCGGGCGAACGTCGCCGGGCTTGACGTTGGTGGAGGGGTGAACACCGTGGTCGCCGCCGCGGCGGGAGACACCGGCAGACTCGGCGTTGCCGAGAGGCTCGGGATCGAAACGGACATGGTCGTGCAGGAGCTCGGCTGGGACGAGGACGTCGATGACGACATCCGCGCGGCGATCGAGGAGGTGATTGGTGCTGACCTGCTTGATGAGGACTCCGACGAGATCGTCGATGTGGTGCTGCTGTGGTGGCGCGACGAGGACGGAGATCTGGTCGACACCCTCGTCGATGCCCGGGGGCCGTTGGCTGACAACGGAGTGATCTGGGTATTCACTCCCAAGACCGGTCGGAATGGCCATGTCGAGCCCTCGGACATCGCCGAGGCAGCCCCCACTGTCGGTTTGGCGCAGACGTCCAACATCAGCGTGTGCGACGACTGGACAGCCACCAGGCTGGCCACGCCGAAGGCAGCGAAGTCCAAACGCTGAACCTCGGTGACCTCGGTACGCGAACGTCCGGTCAGTTGGCCCGCGACATGACGGCGAATCGAGGGAGCTGCGTACCATGCCGCTGGAGGTCGGGGACCAGGCACCGGATTTCACTCTGAAGGATCAGAACAACCAGGAGTGGACGCTGTCGGAGTTGCGCGGTGACCGCACCGTGCTCGTGGTGTTCTACCCGTTCGCCTTCACTGGGATCTGTACCGGTGAGCTGGACCAGCTGCGTGACGATCGGGCGGAGTTCGCCGACGTGCAGGTACTGGCGGTTTCAGTGGACTCGGTGTTCACCCTTCGGACTTGGTCCGATCAGCGGGGTTATGATTTCCCCCTGCTCTCCGACTTCTGGCCACACGGCAAGGTTGCACAGGACTACGGCGTGTTCGACGACAAGGTTGGTGTGGCCAACCGGGGTACCTTCCTGGTGGATACCGACGGCGTGATCCGTTTCGCCGAGATGAAAGGCCCAGGTGAAGCTCGTGACCAGACCGTCTGGAGGCAGGCCCTGGCCGCGCTGCCAACCTAGGTAGCGTCGGGCGCATAGCTCAGTGGAGGAGCGCTCGCCTTACAAGCGAGAGGTCGCAGGTTCGACCCCTGCTGCGCCCACCACTCTGACCAGCTATTATGTGGTCGGCGGTTGGGACTTTCTCGCGGGGCGACACCACACGTGACACAAATCGGCTGCGATGCGGCCTCGTGGCACGCGCACGCGACGGGTCGCCGGGGCACGAACGAGGTATCGACACGCTGCCCAGCGGCGCACTGCGAGTCCGCGTCTACGCCGGCATCGACCCGGTCAGCAAACGCCGTCACTACCTCACCGACGTCATCCCCGCGGGGCCCACGGCAGCCCAGATGGCCCGCAGCGCCCGGGACCGGCCCAGGAGGTCGAAGAACGGCGAAACCCCCGCACCGCGGCCACCCTCACTCAACTCCTCGAGCGCTACCTCGACCAATTCGACGGGGCGCCACGAACACTGGAGCTCTACCGCAGTTACGTGCGCACGCACATCGGCCCGCTCATCGGCGAGGTGAAAGTCGCCGCGCTGGACGCGGAGATCCTCGACTCCTACGCGGAGCTGCGGCGCTGCCGGGACCACTGCACAGCAGGCCGGCGCGGCCAGCTACAACACCGCACACCCGGCAAGCACCAGTGCGACAGGCGGTGCCGCCCGCACACCTGCCGGCCGCTGGGCGCGACCACCATCCGCCACATGCACTTCATCCTCTCCGGTGCCTACCGGCGCGCGGTGCGGTGGCGATGGGTCAGCGTCAGCCCGCTCACCCAGGCCACGCCACCGGCCGCGCCGACCCCGAACCCGAAACCGCCCAGCGCCGCGGACGCGGCGCGGATCGTGAACCACGCCTGGCGGGACCCGGACTGGGGCACCCTGGTCTGGGTCGCCATGACGACAGGGGCGCGACGGGGCGAGTTGTGCGCACTGCGCTGGTCACACGTCGAGCTGGACCCCGAAAAAGCGGTGCTCTGGCTACGCCGGGCGATCAGCCACACCACCGAGGGCTGGATCGAGAGCGACCTCAAGACTCACCAGCAGCGCCGGGTCGCGCTGGACCCCGAGACCCTCGCCGTGCTCACCGAACACCGCGAACGCTGCCAGGCCCGCGCCGCCACGCTCGGACTCGACCTCCACCAGGACGCCTTCGTCTTCTCACCCGAACCGGACGGCGGCAGGTTCCTGGCCCCTAGCTCGCTCACACAGCGATACGACCGGCTCGCCGAACGCCTCGAGCTGGACACCACCTTCCACAAACTCCGGCACTACTCCGCCACCGAGCTCAAAGTGAGCGGAGTTGCGTTGGGCGCATCATTCGGCAAGATCCGTGAACCGCTCCTGCCTGCGACGTCGCCGTTCGGACTGAATCAGGGTCGGCTGGTGGAGGCCTAGTCACACAGGTCCTGACCAGGCAATAGATCCTGTTGTTGCATTGAACGTCACGATGTTGCACCCGATTCGGTGGCATCCTGCGCCGGATAGTTGCATCAGATGCAATCGACAAGATCGGCTGCCGCGTCGCTTCCGCTCCTCAGCGCGCTGCGCGCGCCTGCGGTGCGGGTCGACTTGCCATCGAGCCAGGGGAGGCATTCGCGTGGTTGGAACATTGCTCTCTACCAGTTTCACGGCCGGCGTGGACATCCGCACCGTGGCCGGCCGGCTCGGCCACGCCGGCGGAGGCAGCACCACCCTCAAGGCCTACACCGCCTGGGTATCCGAAGCCGACCAACGAGCAGCGAAGACCATCAGCGGCCGAATGCCGCCACTGCCCACCCAACCCGACCCCGTCGACCGAGCCAAAACCGACCCACACAGCCCCTACCAGCGCATCGCCGCGCGGCTGCGGCATGACATCCTCACCGGAACCCTCACCGACGGCGACCACCCGCCCTCAGCGAAACACCTCGCCACCCAGCACAACGTCTCGCCCGCCACCGCGCATCGCGCACTGACCCTGCTCAAGACATGGGGATTGATCACATCCAGCCACAGCCAGCGGGCGACAGTGACCCGACCGGCGCAGCCCGAACCCCAACCCCACGACACCCACACAGCAACCAGCCAACCAGCCGATACAGACACCGACGCAGGCCGAGAACTTCTCCACCTCGACGTGCGGTGGCGGGGCACCACCATCAAGAAACTCACCACGGAAGCCAACCCCACAAACCCCACCGAACTCCGCCGGCCCCTCACCGACGCCATCCGCCGCCACGGACACGACGAATCCCACATCGGCGACTACGAAATGGACATCCGCGACCCCGGCACCCACCATCTCCTCACCACATTTGTCACCACCACACCGCCCGCTGAGCCGCGGGGGTTCACGCCGTGAGGGTGAAGGCGTCACGCACGACGGTGCTTGGGTCGTCTAGCCACACCGTCTGGGTGTCGGTGGTCATGGTCATCCCGAAGCGGGTGAGGCCGGGTTTGCCGTGTTCGTACCACCAGTCGTAGGCGGCTACGGCTTCGTCCCACAGCCGGCGTGGGCCGAGTTGGTGGACGACGAGTGGGTTCGGTGAGGTGAGGTGAGCATCCAGCCGGGCCCATGACTTGGTGGTGATGTCGTCGAGCTCCAGGACGTGGTGGTCTTCGCCGAACTTGTTCAGTTCGACGGTGAGGGCGCAGCGGGGAACCTGAAGTCCGATAGAAAACCCGGCCTGATCGCTGTTGATCATGCGGAAGAAATCCCATCCGTGCACATCGGTGGTCGTTACCTGCGCCTGCTCGATGTCGGTCCGCTCAGGTTCGTAGAACCGGCGTTGGTGGGCGCGTAGCCGCATGAACGCCAGATCCCCCTCGAAGCGGCCGGTGGCGCTGTGATCGGTGATCACGCGCAGGGTCAGCATGACGCCATTGCAGTAGTCGGTTCCCCATGGTGTGACGATGAGACCATCGGGCCGGGTTTGCGCCAGCCAGGCCTTGGGGACACTCTCGCGGACTGAGGCGGTCGCCACCACCCGGTCGTAAGGCGCCCCGTCCGAGTACCCTTCCACCCCATCTCCAGTGACCACCAGCGGTGAATACCCAGCGGCAGCCAGCGCCGCTCGCGCGTCGTCGGCGATCACCGGATCGACCTCAATGCTCACCACCCGGCCTCGCATCCCCACTCGCCGGCACAACAGCGCGGCGTTCCACCCAGTGCCTGTGCCGATCTCGAGCACCGAATGTCCGGGGCGTAAGTCCAGCGCATCGAGCATGCCGGCCACGATCGAGGGCTTGCTACACGAGCTGGACGGTGACCAGCCGATATCACCGGCCGCGGTGCGACCCTCATCGACCTGAGTGATCACAGGCTCGTTCGCCGAGACCAACTCCCGCCAGCGTCGCGGATGATCGTGTTTGGACAGCGCGGTGAACCCAGGCCGTGAATGAGCAGCGACGATATCAAGCCAGATGGTCTCGGGAATAAACGGTTCCCGGGGCACCTGCGCGATCAACTCACGCCAATCGGTACGGGTTGCCACCACGATTCCCTAGTCGTCCCTCTTCTCCGGCTCATCCCTCTCATGCCTGCCGCGACCGTAATCCTTGGGCTTCTCCGTCTTATCCGGCTGGTAGACACCCTGACCATCGCGGTCACCATCATGCTTGTTCGGCTTGCTGTCCTGACCCAACACCGCATCCCCTCATGATGGCCACTAGTGGCCCCACCCGTCGCTATGGCCACAGTACGAGCCCTCCGCGCCACCACGGCATCCAGCGGGGCGGTCTCAAACAGGAGCCACGGAGGCCGAGTCGGCGGGTGAGGTCGTCGATGGCGGCGGCGAGTACCGTGGGCCGTGGCGGACGGTATAGGCGTCGAGGGTCGCCAAGGGAGAGGTTGACGACTCGGGCCAACGTCCGCGGCGTGGCGTAAGGAGAGTCGTGAACGGATCAACCCGACTGCTCATGTCGTCCACGACCGCTGGATACTCTGCGAAAAACCGTCTTCGAGGTCCTCGGCGGGGGGCTGGCAGCACCGTTGCATCAGCGACTCCGCGCTCGACCAAATGGCAACCGACGCACGATCACTACCCGCCTGGGCTCATCCACGACGGCGTAGTAGATGAACCCGTAGTTCGTTGGTCCGTAGCAACTATGCCAGGACACTAACGCTAACGATCTTGTTTTGGTCTTGATCACTATAGAGACTTATTCGGCAACGCAAGTTTGGAACAAGGTGTGTCCCAACCCCCTCTACGGTGCTCTCAGGGGTGAGCTGAGCGGCTCGTCAACGATGACGGTGCCCCCGGAGGGTACCGGCCCGCTCCGGACGCGCGCCACAGGTCACTCTGGTTGGCTTACGGTCACAGGGACCCTGCGATTGTCAGGGCCGTAAGCAGTGGTCGACGAATCAGCCATGAGCAGATGGTCTCCTTGAGTGGAACCGGCCGGCCACCAGGAGTCGATGTCGGGGGCCAACGGCTTCAACCGGTGACCGGCCGGGATCTTGGGGGGACGGAAGCTCGAAGTAGGTACTGGCCCGCAGCGCGGTGCACGCCTCGCAGCAGCAGCCGCGTTCCCCGGACGCCGACTCACACCAGTCGCAGCGGCACCCCTTGTGCCACCGCGAGAGCAGCCCATGGCCGATCAGGTCACTGTCGGGCTGCTTGGCCTTACCCGGCGGGGTGATGGTCCTGGTCGTCATGCCGGCGGAGGAACCTGGCACGGCGGTCACTTGGCAGCCGCCAGCATCGCCTTCGCCACCTCGACGGCCTCGGCACGCGTGAGGATCGTCGCGGTGCCCATCGTGGCGTCCAGCGTCACCACCACCCGGCGCTGAACGACGCCGCCCACCAGGTCCGTCTCCTGCCATAGGATGATGGTGCGGCTCCGGCCCTCTGGATCTTGAGCGGTGAGGGCAAATCGGTGCGACTGGTCGGCGGTCATCGCGTCCTCGTCTCTCTCAGGTCCCCGGTTTCCACGCAGAGGCTGAACAGCACCAGGTGCACCCGGCACCACGCAGCGCACGGCCACCGGCGACGACACCACCACCGTTTCGGGCACGCCGGGCAACGCCCGTACCGCGGTGGTTGATGCGGCAACAGCACCGCGCGCAGCGCATCGACCAGTGTCGGGTCGTTGCCGGCGCGTTCCAGCTCACCGAGGCGACCCCATACTGCGCCGACAGGGTTGCCGTGCTTAGGCAGACCAGCCAGGAACCGTTGCGTGGTTTCTGGCTGGTCGTCGTCGCGTTGCCGGATCGTCATCGCCCGGGGTTGGGGTTGGCTAGCGTCTGGATCGCCCGCCTTCGCTTCAACAGCTCTGCGACGAGGGTGTCGTTTGCTGCGTTGCGACCGCGGTCCGCGTTGTCCAGGAACAGCTTGACTAGCGCCTCCCCCGGGGTCAGAGGAGACACTGCGGGGAGAGCGCGTCGCGGGTACGTCGGCGGGGGCGTTGGTCACGGTTGACGAGAATGAACGCCGGTTTTCCTCGCTCCAGACCTGAGCGTTGGCCTCCTCCAGGCGCATGAGCAGCTGTTCTCGGAGCAGTGGATGAGGCGAGAGGTGCGCAAGCGAGGGCACCACCATGTGATGTACCTGCGTCCGCTTCAGTTCATCTGTCAGTTGGTAGAACATGCCGTAGTACTCCGGCTGGTACTCAGAGAAGATCGCGGTGAGGCATAAGCTCTCCGCCTCGGCAAGCTTGTGAAGACCACATTCCAGCTGCTGAACGTCGTCATCGTCCAGGTCTTCAGTGACCCGTAGGTAGCCATAAGCCAGGGGTTTCCTGTTCCTCCGTGCAGCTTTACGTTGGCAGGCCGGATCGGCGATGGGTTCGGAGTGACCAGTGACCAGCAGGCGTGCCGGCCTGGCCAGCGGGGAAGACGGAGAGGCAGCGCGCATGGTCATCGGGCCCGCCTCAGAATGGCTTCGGCCAGGGTGGTCATGTCCGCTGCTGTCAACCGCACGCCGGGGTTGTCCAGTCCATGAATCGTCCAGGTGCCATCGTGCTCGTGGATCATGACTATGGTGCACTGGCTGCCATCGTCGGTGCGATGGCCTTTTGCTGTGAGACGGGCGCGTTTCGTTGGGTACGTGGTCGGTTACCTCGATCACGGTCTGGCCCCTGCTTCGGTCGTCATGCTCCAGATGGACGGCACCAGAGCCGGGGAATACCGGACTGGTGGAAGCGGGGCAGGCGTCCTGTGAAGGACGGCACACCAGCTCAGGGTTCAGCCCGGCCCTGGGGCCAGGGCAAGGACGCTAAGGCAGAGGCGAGCGGACAACCCGAACTGACAGCTCGGGTTGTCCCGCAGTCTGGTTTCTTTAGTTCAGCGATAGCCCGACGCGGGCAGCCAGCTGCGTGGCCTCGGTGACTACCGAGCGGGGGCCATGTGTGATTACCGTGCGCAAGGTGGCGTGAGCGGCCGGCCGGTGCTGCATGTCTTCAGGGGCCTCTCGTTCAGCAGCGTGCAGCAGAAGCAGAGCAGCGGCGAAGTTGCGGCGTTGCTCATAGCCCTTGGCTTGATCGAGTAAAAAAGCCACTCGTCGTTCAATAGAGGGGGAATGTCCGTAGTCGATTTGTTCGGCCAGTCGCAGACCCTCCGTAGCCTCGCCCGCCTCAATTTCGACGGTCACGGCGTACATGGCGACGTTGGTTGGTCCAAACGCAGTCCACAAGGTGTTGCATTCACCCGTTTGATCGGCTAGCGGAGCGACCTCCCGTAAGCGGCTGCGAGCGGTCCACGCGTCACCCTGACGGGAGACCGCGACCGCCCCCATCAACAGTAATGTGCCATAGACCGCCGCCGTCTCGGCGCCGCCCTCGGCGATGAGGGGGCGGAGGGCGTCGGCAGCGCGCATTGCCACCATTTCTGCGCCCTCGGGCTGGCCGTCGGCGAGCAGCACGTGGGCCAAGTTCCACCGCGCGACGGACAGCCGCAACGCATCGTCCGCGATCTCGGCCGCTCGCACCGTCCGGTCGGCCGCCAGCAACGACAGATCACATCTGCCGAGTCGTTTGGTCACAGTCCGTACGAGGCTGTAGAGATCAGCAGCGCAAGTCTGGGCATGTCGCCAGCTCGTCGCGGCCTCAGCTTGAGGTGCTTGCACCGCCGATTCGGTGTCGATGATGAGCTGCGGCAGTTGGCCTGCGAGCTGGCTGTAGCGCTGGGGTGACGTTTGCCATGTCCGCCAGGCCCGCGCTACCCGCGCGTGCACCTCCGTGGCGAGGGGCACCTCGGAGGTCATCAGCATCGGATTGACCAATGCGCAGTAGAGAGCCTTTCCGGTCGTCGTATTCGGTGGTTGGTTGCTCCTCGGTAGTTCCTGCCCCAGCAACTCGGCCACCGACACCCCGAGCACCTCAGCGAGCTTCGTCAGCACGGCAACGGTCGGCAGCTTCATTCCGCGCTCAATCTGGTACAGGTAGTCGGCCGTAATTCCGGCCAGCCCGGCCACCACGGTCTTCTTCCGCCTCCCGGCGGTTCGGCGGGCTCGCACACGCTCACCGATGGCCCGCGCCAGCTGCTCGTCCATGCCGTTTACCCCTCGTCCGAGGCGTGATCGACAGGGATGCTACGCCCCCTCAGGCGCCCCCCTTGGCAGACTTCGGGGTATGACTGGACGGGACACCGCGAATCAATCGCCGTACATCCTGGTGCTGTGGGACATCGACCACACCCTGATCGAGACACGCGGTGTTGGTCGAGCTGTCTACGAGTGGGCGTTTCCCCTGATCACCGGCAAGCCGCTCCGGCAGCTCGCCAGGGTCGCCGGACGGACCGAGCTGGTCATCATGCACGACACACTCCAGCTCCACGACGTCGAACCGAGCGAACAGACGATGCGCCGCCTGGCTGCGGCACTCATCCAGGGCTATGAGGATGCTCGGGCGGAGTTGGCCACGACCGGCCGTGTCCTCCCCGGTGCTAAGGAGACGTTGGCGGCCCTGGCCGCTGACCCCCGCGTCCACCAAGCCGTCCTCAGCGGCAACCTGCGAGATGTTTCCCGCATCAAGCTGGAGGTGTTCGGTCTTGACTCCTATCTCGATCTCGCGTCAAGCGCCTACGGCGACGACCACACCGAGCGCCCCGAGCTGGTTGCCATCGCCCAGAAACGCGCTACCGAGCGAATGGCGGCTAGGTTCGACAACCAGCACACCGTCCTTATCGGGGACACACCCAACGATGTAGATGCGGCCCTCACGGCTGGGGTACGAATCATCGCGGTCGCCAGCGGCAAAAGCGATGAAACTGAGTTAGCACAAGCCGGAGCGCCGGTTACCGTCTCTGACCTCACCCACACGACGACAGTCCTACAGTTGATAACCGATGAACTACGAACGTCCGCTGAGCAACCACGCACGTAGGTTTCAGGCGACTGACGGTAACGATCTGAGCTCGGATTGCGATGGAGTGGTGAACCTTATCAACTTGAAGATAAAAACCTGCAGCAGATGAGCGGAAACTCGTAGCTGCGACCATCTGCTATGAGTCCTCATCATGACTCATGAACCACCCCGGGTTCGATTAAGCACCATAGACATAACAGAACAGTCGGCCTCTCGACAGGCACAGCGACCTCCCTGGCGCAGCGCGACGATAGGAAGATTCGAGAGGTAGATCAGCCTGACGGCCGTCAAGGTGTTTCATCCGCACTGGCTGAAACTCAGGCTGTCCCCGCTGCTGTTCACCCACGATGACCCCCACCGGAGCCATTGCGCTTCGATCGCAGCGCACAGGGACCCATCCAGGGAGGCGGCAGGGATGCCAGGGAGTTCTCCCCGCCGCCTCCCTGGCCCTACCTCCCTGCGCTGAACTGCTGAAATGCCAGTCAGGGAGGCAATTGTCGACCTCTCCTAGGCCCTGCGAAACCCCCGATTTCGGCGCCAGACACCCCGCCGTTCCCGCCTCCCTCCCTGCCCGAAAACTCCTGTTCCAGGGGCAGCGCGGTCGCCTGACCGGATACTGACAGTGGCGAAAAACGGCGGGGAGATGGCCGGGGAGGAGTCGGGGATGGCGGGGAAGTTTCCCCGACACCTCCCCACGCCCGCTTCCCCGCTGACCAGCCCGCACACCCGAGAGTGACCCACATCAAAGTCCTGCCGACACCGGCCCAAACCCCGGAATCCGGCTACTCACACGCCGGACAGCCTCCCTCCCCGACCCTGCGCATCCCCCCGTTCGACTACTCGAAGTGACACGCAGTCTGGTTACAGGGGCCCGACGTCCGGTGATCAGGCGATCGCGTCTTCGGGCCTGCGCAATGCACGTGTGAGCGGCGCCGTGGTGTCAGCGAGTCGGGCGGCCAATGGGCGCTGCCCCGAGGAATGCGGACGCCCATCCCGGGCCCGATCCTCCAACGCATCCCGCAACCGGCGGGACGTGTCATCGGAGGACCGGCAGGCGTGCGCGACCTCGATCCGCAGAAAGAACCGATCATCCGCATCGGAGAGATCCCGGCGATTCGCCTGCCCATGCAACGTGATGTCATGCTCCTCCGACAACGTTAGGAGCTCCTCTAAATCCCGGGGCTGGCGCATCAACCGATCCGGATGATACACAATTACATGCCGCAACTGCCCCGCCCGGATCGCGTCCAGTAACGCATTCCACCCCGGACGACACCGATTCCGCTGCCACGCCGACTGATTATTATCCACAAACACAGCACCCGGGGCAATCACCAATCCCAGCCGCTCGGCCACCTCACGGCACAACCGCTCCTGGCGATCCACCCCGGTCTGATCCTCATCCCGGGCTCTGGAGATCCGGCAATAGATCGCCGCCGGCTGCCCAGCCCACCCCGACGACCCACCCTCACCCCGAGTCCTGCCCCGGGTGTGACGCTGCGCGCTGCCCATAAGGCCGTAGTGTATGAACGAGGCATGAGCCGGGTCGACATCGACACCCCGCTCGGCCAGGAGCTCTTCCACGTCACGGTAGGAGAGCCCGAAACGCAGATACCAGCGCACCGCCAAGGTGATCACCTCCGGCGGAAACCGGAAACCAGCGAACGCCGAGGGCGCGACCGACGGGGCGACACAGCGAGCGGCACTCATCAACCAAGCATGACCACCGCTGCTCCAATCCACGGACGCAACAGTGCCCATCAGTGCCATCAAACATCCTTTCGCGGATGCGTGTATCATTCTGTCCAGCTGCCGCTCTTTTTAGTGACCTTGATTACGAGTCCGGAACAGGAATCCAGTGCGCAGCTTTGGCCACACAGCAACGACCTCCCACGCGCCTCGCCGGCATCTGCCGACGCGACGGAGCGATGAGCCATCTTCCTCGGCGGGGCTGTGAGGTGAAGGAATGGCGCGTGGACAGAGGGACGGCGTCGCGACCGCCTCTCACGGGAGACCGCGACGCCGTCGCCCGTAGGCAGGTTTCGCGCCCCGCGGGCCTGCCCGGCACGGTCTTGTGGCTTCAGTCCGCGGCCGGGAATGCGCGGGTCGTCCGGGCGTTGACACTTCTTCGCCAGCATGCCCCGGGCCCTGCCCCTCCGCCTGCCCCCGCCCCCAAAGTGACGTCTCTGCTCAAGCGGGTGGCCGACTTCACAACTTCGAAGGCGACGCTCAGCGGCGTCGAGGTGAACGTCACGGGTCGTCTCGTAGTGAGCGGCCAGGCGACAGTCATCGACGCCACACTACCGGCGAACGCCGCAGCTCGTGCCGTCGCGGGGAGGGCGAGCGAGCTCCTCGTGGCGGCGCTCGCCGCTGCAACACCTACCGGATCAGCCACTCGTATTGAAGTCTCCCTCGGGGGGAATCCGCTAGTGCTGGAGCTGACCGCCGCACCCGTGGGTCCGGCCTTCCAGGTGACTGGGCACTTCACCGCGAAAGCCGGAACGCTGTCGGTGCCTGGGGTGGATGTCATCTCACCCCAAATTACGCTCGACGCGACCATCTGGATCGCGCCGCCGCTCACGACCGGGGCGTCCCCCTCCCAGCCCGCCGCGGCAGCACCAGGCGACGCCACAGTGAAGACCTACTCCTTCGCTGGAGACCTATCGCGTTTCAGCGACACAGCCATGGGTGGGCGGAGTCGCAGCGTTAGTCTGAAAAGCAGTTTTGACGAGCTTGACCAGAGGCTGAAGCC
Source organism: Pseudonocardiaceae bacterium (assembly GCA_050699835.1). Classification (GTDB taxonomy): domain Bacteria; phylum Actinomycetota; class Actinomycetes; order Mycobacteriales; family Pseudonocardiaceae. The sequence goes on from JBOHFW010000055.1 coordinate 31,043, forward strand.
AGAAGTCAAAGCGGGCGCACGGGGCTTTCTCACCCGCCGCGAGCAGGTGCTCGCCTTCTTCCAGGAGATGCGGTCTTACTTCGGCACCGACGACAAGACAATCGACCACTTCGCAAACTTCCGGAAGGCCAACATTAAAGGGGCCACCACGATCCTCCATGAGGCGGCCGCTCTACGACTGGAGGCGGTGCAAGCAGAGGTCGGCACAGCCAATATGCCCTCCAGCGGCGGCGTCGGCTGGCCCCGATCGGAGTGCCGCCTTAGCGGGAAGGCTGGGCTCGACAACCTCCACAACCTCGGGATGGCCATCGACTACAACGCGGCCCAGGCTCCCAACATCAAGGACCTGCGGATCAAGGATCTAATCAAGATCACCACCGGACGCGGACCAACGGCCAACTATCCATCAACGAGGGGCATAGACAGGCGCAAGGTCGACGAGACGAGTACGACCGGCAGCGACGCAGAAAAGCAGGCGCTCGCGAACGACGCCGCCGTGACCCGGTGGCTCGACGGGGTGGAGGCCGAGGCCACAGCGCTCGGCCAGGCATCCGAGGATTTCCGGGCCAGCCTCCAGACCAAGGCGGACCCGAGTGACCCGAAAAGCGCTGTGGTCGACAACGGACCCAAGCTCGTGGCGCTTCGCACGCGCTGGCACGCCGCGGCCGCAAAGCCCCCGGCCCAACGCACAGCTGAGCGGGCCGCCGTGATGGCAGAGCTACCCGCCGTCGTAACGCCTTGGCGAGATAAGATCGTCGCGTCTCGTACCACGTCGCAGGCGGACATCACCAACAGTGGCGTCGATGCGGCGACGTTGCCCACAGATTCAAAGGCGGTCGCGGATGCCGCCCTTACGGCCGAGCGCTTGCGCCAGAGGGCGCAGCCGCTGCTCGCCGCCGCAGCGCCACTGCCGAAGACACGGCGCCGCCAGATCGATGTGCTCATCAGGCAGGCGCGCACGGCCATCGGAGAGCAAGGCGGATCCCCCTCTGCTGACGACGCAGCCACGATCGCGGAGCTGAAGCGCCTCGATAAGCTTCTGGAGAAACGCGGCATTGCGCTGCTCGCGCACAGTCGTATCATGCGAATGAACTCGCTTGAGGCTGCGCTGTCAGACGCCAACTTCATGTTCGGATCCGACCCGTCCGCAGCAGTTATTAACCCATCGGCAGCGCAGCTCGTCGGCGAGGGCTTCTTCACGCTGAAGGGTGCGCCTAGGGCTGGAGTGGGAGCCTTCAGTCCGGCCTTTGTGAGGTCGATGCTCAAGCATGGCTTCGGCCACGGCGCGGAGTGGGGCTCACCTGACCTCATGCATTTCGAGCTTCGTTGGAAGGGCCCCGGCCAGTAAGGCCAGTGCTTCGGTAGTTAACTCAGCCGCCAAGTTCTTGATCGAGCCATACCGACGATCCACAGCGCAAGGCGCGACCTTGACACTGGTTTATGAGTGGCGCGCGCATGTCTGGTTTTCGCGGGCGGACGGCACTGTTGCGTCCGTGGATTGGAGCAGCGGTGGTCATGCTCGGTTGATGAGTGCCGCTCGCTGTGTCGCCCCGTCGGTCGCGCCCTCGGCGTTCGCTGGTTTCCGGTTACCGCCGGAGGTGATCACCTTGGTGTGGGCGACGCGTGAAAACTGACCCCCTCCTGGTGGCGAGGCCTCGGGCGAGACCCTGGTTGATCGTTGATCAGGGGGAGGGGATGCGGGGGTGTTGGCTGTGGAGGATTGGGCTGAGATCCGCCGGTTGTATCGGTCGGAGGGGATGCCGATCAAGGTGATTGCGCGGGTGATGGGGTGTTCGAAGAACACAGTCCGTCTTACGACCCGGCACATGCTTCAAATGCGCGGCATTGACCAACAGCACCTCGAAATCATCCTCCAGCAGGTAATACGGCGCCTTCCAATACACGCCCGTGGACTCCATCGCCACATGCGTCACACCCACTGACGCCAGCCAGTCCCGCAGCTCCAACAGATCCGGCGTAGTCGCTCCGAACGACCGAACCTCCTCGGCCAACTTCCCCCGATCACTGACCACCCGGACACACACCACCAGCAACGCCTGACCCACATCAATCCCCGCACATCGATCAATCAACCTGCGCGCCTGACACCTCCACGGCTCACCACGACCACGACGTGCACTCGCAAGGGGGCTGCCAGAACAGACGACTCTGCTCCACGTGCTCACAGGCAACAGTCCAGGGCGCCGAACAACCCCCGCGACCAGACTTCAGAACGGGCTCACCCGGCACCATGGGGCGGCCGGCGTCGTCGCAACAGTCCCAGCTCGAGCCGTTTGCATGGCTCTTCCGCCGTCAAGCGCCCTGCACCCAGCGCATGGTCTCCTATCCGAAGCGAGGCCTCCACAGAGCCGTCGAGTTCGGGCATGGCGCAGGCGACCTCGATCTCCGGCGCGAACCCGATCCTTGCGGTCTCCGCACGCTCCGCGTGCAGCTTCTCTCCCTGCGTCATGCGCGCTTCACCTCGATATCCACCCACGGCGACGGTTTCGGAGGCTGTGCAGCCATGCGCAGATACTACCCTCGGGCGCTGGTCCAGGGACTCCTATGAACGTACGGTCGCGAGGTTCGTCGAAGACCTGGAGATTCGGATGCCGATGCCCTACGAAGTGGAATGTGTAAGTTATCTCTATCCGGTGAGATCGCTCAGAGTGGTCCCTTCGACACTCCTGATGCTGCTCACCAATCTAAAGTGCGCGATTCAGGCCGAACGATCGTCGAATCGCTTATCCGTGCGTCCAGCGCTTCGTCGTGTTGCAGACGTGACATAGTGCACCTCGCACGATGCCGTGCTCGTGGCAGGGGGCCCAGAAGATGAACGCGGATTGGTTTTTCCAGCCGCCGGGGTTGTTCGCGGCGCTAGGGGCTGTGGCAGCACGTATCTGAGCAGCGTTCCGAAACTGGGTCACTGCGCCGGGTCTCGCCTCGCTGCACAAGTTCACTCGATCAGGGTTGAGTATGCGGTATTTACCAGGCGTTGTTCCTCCTCATTTCCTGTGGGTGCTGGCTTGGATGCCGGGGACGGGAGAGGACGTCGAGATGGAGACCAGCGGCGTGGGCAGGCGACGGTCCTTGAGTCCGCGGCGTCGGCGCAGCCGGCGCAATACTTTCGGATGGCGCTAGGACTGCCGTGGGGCTAGAGCTGCGGGCGTTGGGCCCGGTCGAGGCAGTGGTCGATGGCCGGTTGGTCGATTTGGGGCCATTTAAGCAGCGTGCCCTGTTCGCCCTGTTGTTGAGTCGGGTGGATCGGTCGGTGGCGGTCGACACCCTGATTGAGGAGCTGTGGTCGGGGGAACCACCCGCCGCGGCGATGGCATCGCTGCAGGCGTATGTGTCCAATCTGCGGCGGGTGTTGGAGCCGCACCGCCCACCCCGTGCTCCTGCTGTGGTGTTGCGTACCCGCGCGCCGGGTTATGTGCTGGATAGTCACGGTGCAGAGGTTGATGTCCGTCGGTTTAGTAGCTACGCCACGGCCGGGCAGAAGGCACTGGCCCGGGCCGATCCTGAGCAGGCGTTACAGCAGTTCGACAGGGCGCTGCGGCTGTGGCGTGGACAGGCCTACGCCGACATGCGCGACGCCGCGTGGGCGAGGTTTGAGATTGCTCGGCTCGAGGAGCTGCGGCTCTCGGTGAACGAACAGCGGTTCACGGCACTCCTGGAGCTTGGGGCACACCAGGTGACGGTGGCCGAGCTAGAGGGACACGCCCGCGCCCATCCGCTCCGGGAACAGGGCTGTGAGTTACTTGCCTTGGCGTTGTACCGCAGCGGGCGGCAGGCCGAAGCGCTGGGAGTGCTGCGGACTAACCGGATGAAGTTGGCCGAGGAGCTGGGCATCGATCCCGGGCCAGCGCTGCAGCGATTGGAACGGGACATCCTCATGCAAGCCCGCACACTGGACTGGCACCCACCGCAGCCGGCGCTCGCTGCGCCCATCACGGCGCGGGCGCCAGGGCCGGCACCGGCGAGCATCGCCCCGCAGCCACTAGTCAATGCCGAGGTCTTTGTTGGCCGCGAGGCAGCGTTGCAGCAGCTTGTCAACGTGCTGGGCGTCGTGGCTGACGGTCGCGGGCGGGTGGTGCTGGTCGCGGGCGAGCCGGGGATTGGCAAGACGACCCTACTGCGGCGCTTTGCGGAGCTGGCCCCTGTTCCGGTGGTGTGGGGTGGGTGTCCGGAGCACGTTGCAGCACCACCTTTGTGGCCTTGGGAGCAGGCGCTGCGCGCGGTGAACGCCCACTGGCCCGATCGGTCGGTGCCGGACTCGGTGAGCGCGCTGCTGAGTGATCAACCCCTGGAGATATCCCAGCTTGACGTGGCCAGCGCCGCGTTGCGGCGTTTCGAGGCGATCGGTGAGTATCTGACCTCCGGGCCAGACCCGCTGGCGGTGGTCGTCGATGACTTGCATTGGGCGGATATCGCCTCGCTGCTGCTGCTCACGCATCTTGCCGAGTTGGTAGCCACCAGCCCGCTGTTGCTGGTGGCCTCCTATCGGCCGCACGAGTCGGCCACGCTGGCCGCCACGCTAAGCACGCTGGCCCGCGTCGGGGCCGTCCGGATCGAGCTGAGTGGCCTGGGCGCGGCAGAGGTGCAAGTCTTGGCAGGCGCGGTGGCTGGGCGGGTCGTCAGCAAGCACACCGCGCAAGCGCTGTGGGCCCGCACCGAGGGCAACCCGTTTTTCCTGCGGGAACTGGTCGGATTGTTGGTCAGTGAGCAACGCCTGGACCAGCCAGACACCGCACCGGTGCCGGTGCCTGTGCGCGAGGTGGTGCTGTGCCGCGTCGCTCGGCTGCCCCACGACACCGCCGCGGTGTTGTCGATGGCCGCCATCGCCGGCCGGGACTTCGACGTCCAGGTCGTGGCCGAGGCCGCCGCAGTCGAGATCGACGCCGCGTTGGAGGCGATCGACGCCGCGGTGGCCGTCGGGCTGGTGGTCGAGGACGAGCAGCGACTGGGCTGGTTCCGCTTTACCCACGTGCTGGTCGCTGAGGCCCTGTATCAGGCGACCGGGCGGCTGCACCGCGCCCGCCAGCATCGCCGGCTGGGGCAGGCGACCGCCCAGGCGTGGGCCGGGCACGACGAGCGCGCCGGCGAGATCGCCCGGCATTGGCTGCTCGCCGCCGAACTCGACTCCGCCACCGCCGCACAGGCTGCCGCCTACGCCAAGGTCGCGGCTGGGGTGGCCGATGCCCGGCTGTCCCCCGAGGACGCCGCCAAACTGTGGCAGCAGGCTCTGGCCGCCGCCGAACTGGCTAGCGACGTCGACCGCTACCCGCTGCTTACCGGCCTGGCCACCTCGCTGTACCGGGCCGGCAACTACCGTGACGGGCTGCCGTTGTTCGTCCAGGCCATGGAACAGATTCTCGTCGAAACCGACCCCGAGGGCGTCAACAGCTCCCGCCTGGTTACCGCAGCGCTTGGGGCCATCGGCGAGCCCGCCTGGTATCCGGGCGATTACGGCATCATCGACGAGCCGCTGGTTGGGGTACTTGAGCGCGCCCTGCCGCAGCTTATTGACCCCAAGCAACGTGCGTTAGTGCTGTCTTGCCTGGCCGTCGCCCGCTACTACGACGACGATCCCTCGGGTCGCGCCGCGCTATCGGACCAGGCCCTGGCTTTAGCCCGCGCCACCGCGGACCACCTCGCGCTGGCCCACGTGTTGCGCTTGCGGACGTTGGCGCTGTATGGCCCCGACTACCCTGCGCAGTGCCTGGAAGCGACCACCGAGCTACTGGAACTGCCCGGCGTGCCCCAAGCACTGGCGGTATCCGCCCGGCTGCTCCGCGCCCACGTCCTGATGATGCTGGGCCGCATTGCGGACGCTGCCGCTGACTTCGATCTGCTTATTCCCCTCGTCGAACAACTGCGCTCACCACAACTTCGCAGCCAGCTCGATTGGTCCCGGGCCGGGCTGCTGCTGCTGGCTGGGCGCTGGTCAGAGGCTGAGGAGCTGAGCCAAGCCACATTTGACGTGTACGCCCGGACGGAGTGGTTCGTTGTGCGAGCCGCCCGGATGGCCCAATGCTGGGAGGCGGCGTACTTAACCGGGCGCGGCACGGACCTAGTCGACAAGCTGCGTGCCGCCGCTAAGGCTACCGGTATGCCCGCGCTGTACAGCATTCTGGCCATGGCACTGGTGCAGGCCGGCCGAGCAGAGGAGGCCCGCCGTGAACTGTGCGACTATCAGCCCGGCCCTAGGGACTACACGTGGCTCTACACTCAGTGTTGGGCTCTGCTAGCAGCGTCGCGGTTGGGTGACACTGAGCTGGTGGCCCGACTACGCGGCGAGCTGCTGCCCTACCGTGGGCTGGCCTGCGTGGTCGGGTGGGCGGGCGCCAGCGGGTCGGTGGCCTATTTCACTGCTGAAGCAGCGTTGGCTCTCGGTGACCCCGATACCGCCCTAGCTGACCTCACCATCGCTATCGAGACCACCGAACGGATGGGCGCGCTGCCCTGGCTGGCTCAGGTCCACGAGACCATCACCCGGGCCCAGCGATTGCGCCAAACCCACATCAGTGAGCGTCAAGCGCGGTAACCGACGGTGTCCACATTTGCCTGCGGTTAAGGACGTTTACACGCGACGGAGCTCTCATCGATTGTGGCCTTGAGAAAGCGCGGGTAATGGGAGAAGCGAAAGTCGTGTGCGTTCTCCCAGTCACGCAGGCAACTTAGTGTGGTCTCCGCGTGCAGGTATTCTGCGACTGACAAGCCTCCGGCGATTTTATCATCTCCTTCGGCCTCTAGTTCGGCGGAAACTAGACCTCGGCCTGTACGGATTGCGGCGCTGAGTTCGCGATATCCGCGGATGGCGAAGAAGTACGGGCGGGCGTAGCAAACGATCGACCCTTCAGGGTCATCGGCCACCGGTTGCTCGCTGTCTGGCTGCAGGTATTGCATACAACTGCCCGTTGGGATGACCCGGCGAGGGCTGATCCAGAGCTGGGGCGCTGTCACGGGGTTCATGACGTGCTCGATCAGGGCAATAATGTCATCTTGGGAAGCGTCGCTGCTGTCGATAACGACGTCGTAATTACTTAAGCGGGAGATGTCGACTTGGTACTTGCCCAGAAACCGTGCTTGTTCACTAGCCGCTCTTGCCTCCACTGCCGCTTGCGCGGCACCCACATTATCGTATTTCTCTACCGCGGACCCGGTCCGGTTATATATCCGTTCCGCCCCGATGTCGGGTGCCACGACAATGTGAATCTTGAGTGCGGAGGGCACGAAGTGCCATGCCATACGTGAATCAAAAACGGTTGGTGGCCCAGTTTGGCCCTCATCAAGCAGCATACCATCGATCTGCAGATCGATGGACTCATCGGTCTCGGCGTCGAGGTTCGCTTGCAGGGTGCTAATTCCCCGCTTTGCGGCGATGTCACGCTGCAACATTCCGGTGCTGATGAGCCGACCACCAGTCCGCTGCGCCAATATAGCCGCTACGGTGCTCTTTCCGCTACCAAGGTCACCGCTAATGGCTAGGTGTTGCTCCAGCAAGGTGGGTCCTCTCGGTGTGAGCGTGAGCGATGAGGTCGCTAGTATATCCGGCCTCAGCGCTCGTATTGTGTGTGCACATTGTATTCCTCCAGCAGCGTGTGGAAGGGGGCTCAACAACAGCGCTGAGGAGTAAATCCTTGGCCTGGCAGCCCAGATCCGCGCCCTCACCCGAACCTGACCGCTCTGCCGGTTACCAGGTCGGGTGCGCTGAGATCCCGCCGTCGACCACGAGATGCTGGCCGGTGATCCACCCGGTCACCACGGCCACCGTCCCGCTGAGATCCACGTCACCCATCGTCCCAGCCGAGATCACCGGCGCTGCACCCCCAACCGTGAGATGCTCCAGACGCGCACAACGCGATGGGGGTCACGAATGGAAGCCCTCTGGATGAGCGGATTGACTGGGCTGCTCGCACAGGCCGCGCCGCCTGATCTGCTCTACGCCCGCATGCAGATGGCGTTGTCTTTGGGCTGGCACATCGTGGTGGCCTGCTTCGGGGTGGCCTTACCGGCGATGGTGTTGTTCACCGAGTGGCGGGCGTATCGCAACGGCGACCCGGATATGAACGCGCTGGCCCGCACCTGGGCCAAGGCGCTGGGTGTGCTGTTCGCCGTGGGCGCGGTGTCCGGAACGATCCTGTCCTTCGAGATGGGCATGCTCTGGCCGGGGCTGATGGCCCGGTTCGGGCAGATCTACGGGTTCCCCTTCACCCTGGAGGCCTTCGCGTTCTTCATCGAGGCGATCTTCGTCGGGGTGTACCTGTACGGGTGGAACCGGCTGCCACCGCGCATCCACCTGCTCTCCGGCCTCCCGATGATCGCGGCGGGAGTGGCCGGGGCGTTCTTCGTGGTAGCGGCCAACGGGTGGATGAACACCCCGACCGGGTTCGAGATCCGCAACGGGGAGGTCGTGAACGTCGATCCGTGGGTGGGGTTGCTCAACCCCTCCAC
>JBOHFW010000056.1:0-10193 GCA_050699835.1 Pseudonocardiaceae bacterium
AGGCAATGCTGCTGCATCCAGCGACTGAGCCGCTGATCGAAACCTTGGCCCGGGCGCCCTACGTCGTGCTCGCAAACCTGGGAACCACCGAAGCCGCGGCCAGACCCAGCAACTTAGCGAGATCCCCACCGAGCGCTCGGGCGATACCCGCCAACGTGGCGATTGACGCCGTGTGCCGGCGCCCCTGCTCCAATTTGCGGATGACGTCGACGCTGACGTCGGCCGCTGCCGCGAGATCGTTTTGTGTGAAGATGCCTCGGCGCAGCTCGCGAATGCGGTCTCTGATCGTCAGCTCGGTCACTGCACCTCCGGCGATGTGAGACCCTGGGGGCCATTCCACCGCCAACGGTAAAGGCGCGCGCGGGCCAGCGCGCCACCGGGCGCCGTCGATGGGCGAGGCGCCCGGACTGGACTGTGCATCATCGACTGCCGCGGATGCTCGTCGGCGAGTTGTTCACCCACGGGCGCCCGTCAGTCCGGTTACGGGAAACTCTCCCAGCGTCTCCATGCCACCACCGGCGCCCGCCGCGAGTAACTTGCGTCAGCACAGAATCGACGATCACGGGTAGGGCAGCGCGCCCTACCGTGGGTCCGCCACCCTGCCCCAGGGTAAGGCCCCATGATCGTTGACGTGTGGACCGCAGCTTCCCTCGCCGGACCTGTTACGGGAATCACCGTCGATGACTGCCCTCGCCGGGCGGGCAGGTATCGGGGATGGCCAGCCACAGAACTGCTGCGGTTGGGCGGGGTGGGCGGGATGCCACACAAGCCCCAGCGTGCAAGATCGTCATAATCACGCTGCCACCATTGAGAAGCCTGGTCGGGCCGCTACACCGTTTCACACAGCAGGAACGCTCCGGCCTTCACGGTCCAGTCCGTGGCGGAGCGCGCCTCGGCCATGTCCTTAGTAAGGTCGGTTACCCGGAAGCGCAACGTGCCCCGCCCGCCGAACGACGTCAAAGCCTTGCCGACAGCGTCATCCCAGCTGCGCGCCGCCCCGAGCGCGATCAGGTCGTAAGCAGTGCAGGCACCCCGAACGACGTTACGGGCATCCGCGATGCTCAGGCCGTCGACATGAGGCGCGATGAGCGCGATCGCCTCGTGCTCTGCGGCGGCGGCCAGAGTTTGCACCTGCGTGCGTGGCACTGGCGGCAGCGGGGCCTTCGGTATCCGGACGGTGTCAGAAACCGTCGGGAGTGAGCGGAGCCTGCTGCCGACCTTGCCCGCGACCGAGGATGCTACTGCCGCCCTGCCGGAGGCGCATCCGGCGAGGCTCGCTGCCAAGGCTGCGATGACGAATGCCGCCAGCAGGGCTGTCCCGCCGCTGCGAAAGGCTCGATCACGAGCATGCATGATCATTTTTCCTTGTATTGCCGGATAGACGACACTGGGGTACCGCGGTCTCTCGCGCCCTGCTAACCGGTTAACTCGCGGTAACCAGGACCTTTAGATGATGGGTCTCTCGTTTCTCAGTGTGAGGAGCCAGAGCCTCCGCCTGAAAAGCTGGAACTTCCACCTCGCTCTACTGAGGGTGCGCCGATCACGAAAGATCGCTTCGATCAGATTGAGGTATGTTGCGAGACTATGGCCGCGAACAGGTCGGCGCCGCCCGCTGGTCGCCAGCCGATGAGATGCACGCAGAAATGCCCCCATCCGTGGTCGAGGTGTTCTCTGTCGCTGCTCGGTACCCGCGTGAAGAAATGGTTGATGGGCTGGCCCTGGCTGGTGCGGAGATCGTGGTCGGTCCACCGAGTAGTCGACGGCGTTAGCCGGCAACGGTTTATGATCTTCGAGTTTCACGATCTGGCCGTTGGGCATGCTTGCCATCACCCAATCGGACAGCACACTCTTGCTATAGCGCTTGAGATCGGCGGTGGTTGGCTGTTCCCTCTCGCACGTCCACGACCTCGCCATTGACTATGTAGTTGCCCATCTCCGCCTCCTGTTTTCGTCTGTGCACAGCCCGGCGCCGGTACAACGCATGTGAGCACTGCTCTCGGGTGAGTGACCACGCAGGCGCTGATTGTCACGGGGAATCCGCGTTCATACCTCGCGATCCCCTTGTAGCCCAATCCGTATGTTGTTCATCGCCTTCCGGTATGGGTGCGTTACGCTTGTGATGTTGATTGCACAAAGTTATGATGTGTACACGTAGTGAATTATTTCCCGTCGTTTATTGTGCGGTATGCCCGTTTGCGTCGGTAATTGACGCCGGCTGGGACCGCCAAGACGCCCATCTGAGCATCGAGGACACTACGTCGTCAGGAGTGCAGGGCCGACATCGCCCGCCAGTCCTCCCACGACACGGTCCAGTCGTAGATGTCGCCGTCGGCCGCGGTCAGCGGGGTGGGACTGTTGGTCACCTCGACCGGATCTCCGAAGATCGCAGTGTCAAAATATTGCCTGGCGTTCGCAGTGGACAGGTTGATGCAGCCGTGGGTGACATTGGCGGAGCCTTGCGCGCCGGTGCTCTCAGGGTTGGCGTGGATGAACTCGCCGTTGTTGGAGACGCGCACCGCCCAGTACATGGGTATGTTGAAATAGCCGTAACGCCGACTGGTCATCAACACTTTTTGCGATTTGTTCATCACCACATGGATGCCGTTGGTGGTGTGACGATTCGGGTCGGAGCCCAGCCCGTAGCTGGCGGGGAAGTTCATCACCTCCTGCCCGTCCCGGATCACGATCATGCGGTGGCTGTTGACGTCAGCTTTGACGATCTGGGCCCGACCGATGGTGAACTGCGTGCTGATGTCTTCCTTGCCGTAGTCCCCACCGCCGTAGGCCACGCCGTAGAGCTTGGCGGCGATACTGACCTTGGTGCCGCTCTGCCAGTAGTCCTTGGTCCGGTAATGCGCCCGGGAGCGGCCATTGTCATCGGGCAGCCAGGCCCACGATCCCTCGGTGGGTACAGACGTCTGGACCTGCAGAGCCCGCTCAACGGCAGCCTTGTCGGACACATGGTCCTCGAACTGCAGAATGATCGGAGCGGCGATACCGACGGTGTCAGTGTCGCCGATGTTCAGAGTGGCGCGGAGTTGTCGCTGCGGCGTGACGGTAGTGAACGAGCCGGTGACGGGCACCGGCAGCTGATCCGGGCCGGCCGCGGTGCCGCTCCAGGTGTAGGTCTTCCCGTAGCCCAGTGGCTCCGCGCTGGTCCAGCTGTGCCGGTCCGCGCTCAGGGTGCCGGCCACAGCTTTGCCGTCCGGATTGGTCAACGCAACCTGCTGCAGGGCACCGCCGGTGACCTGCACCGAGACGGGCAGTGTCGGGCTGATGTCCGTGGCCTGGTCACCCGGCAGGATGCTGACCTGCGCCTGCGGACGCGGCGGGGCGCTCTCGCCGAATAGCCCGATCGACACCCCTGAGCACGCGGTAAATAACACCATCAAGACAAGCAACATCAACACGCGACGCATGGTCCCCGCCGAGTCTGCCCGGGTCAGCCCCTCCGTTTGAGGGTAACGCGGGTATCTGGCGCGTCGGTGACGAATCTGGGTGATTGTGCGGAATTGTCGGTGTCACCCGGCAGACTGGCCTACGGCAGGAAGGAGGGGGACCATGACAGCCATGACCGAACCGATCGGACTCGCTGAGGGTCGCCCGTTCACGGTGCACGACCTGGAGGCGATGCCCGATGACGGACGGCGCTACGAGATCATCGACGGGATGCTCCTGGTGACTCCCGCACCAGGATGGTCACATCAGGAGATGTCGGGTGCGCTGTACCTGGTGCTGCACACAGCGTGCCCGCCGGAGCTGCGAGTGCTGCTGGCGCCGTTCGCGGTGCGGACTGCGCTCACCAGCGAGGTCCAGCCCGACGTGCTGGTGGCGCGGTATCACGATCTCACCGAGGCGTGCCTGCCAGTGGCGCCGCTGCTGGTCGTGGAGACGTTGTCACGTAGCACCCAGCTCAACGACCGCAACACCAAGAAGGCCCACTACGAGCGGCTCGGGGTGCCTTCGTACTGGCTGCTCAACCCGGTCCAGCCCGGTGGGCTCGAGGTTCATGAGCTTGATGAGCAGGGTCAGTACCAGATGGTGGCGAAGGTGACCGGCGATGAGGTCCATTTCGCGCATCAGCCGTTCCCGGTCGAGGTCTGCCCGGCGCGGCTGCTCGACGGCCTCCGCCTGCGGTGATAGTCGCCGCACCGTTCACCAGCTGATCTTGTGGTCTGGTTACATGATTGCTGTTTGGGTGCCCCTGGTGACAGGATGCGTCGCTCTGCGCACCCAAACCGTGATCAGTTCAGGAGATACTCGTGCTCCGGTGTCGCATCGCCGGCGTCAGCGAGGAGGGCGAAATGCCAGAGCTGTACCGGGCGATGATCAGCAGCACGACCAAGGACATGGTTGTGCACCGGCAGCAGGCGCTGGACGCGTGCCTTCGGCAGGGCTTCTTCCCCCTCATGATCCTGCCGCCCAGCCCGGACGACGCGGTGCGCCAGTCCCTGGATCTGGTGGATCAGGCCGACGTCTACGTGCTGGTGCTGGGGCTGCGCTATGGCGAGATCCCGGGTGGTTACGAGAAGTCCTATACCCATCTGGAGTGGGATCGGGCGATCGAGCGGGGCATCCCGGTGCTGGCGCTGCTGACCAGCCCGCAGCACCCCGTCACCGAGGCTGACATCGATCTCGGTGCTGCTGGTGAACGAGTGCTGCGGTTTCGTAAGGAGGTACGGATGCGCGGCGCCCGCGACTTCGACTCGCCGGAGGATCTCCGCGCGCTGCTCATCGACGGCCTGGCGCACATTCGCCAGCCTCTGCCCTCGCGCAGTGCGGTACCGCTGCCCGCCAACCCCCCGGACCCGCCGCCGGCACCTTTTGTGGTCGGCCCGTACACGCTCCTGCAGACGGCCGAGGTGGTGGGCCGGGAGCAGGAACTCGAAGTGCTCACCGACTGGGTGTCGGACCCCGCAACGGTCGTATACGAGGCGCGGGTGTTTGTCCTGCTGGCGATCGGCGGGATGGGTAAGAGCGCGGTCGCCTGGAAATGGTTCCACGACATCGCACCCCGGGAGCTGCCGACGCTTACTGGACGGGTGTGGTGGAGCTTTTATGAGACCAACGCCCGATTCGACAACTTCGTGCTGCGCACCCTCGGCTATCTCACCGGCCGGTCGGTGGAGGAACTCAGGACACTGCCAGCACCGGAGCGCGAGGAGCAGCTGCTCGGCATCCTCGACCGCGAGCCGTACCTCGTGGTGCTGGACGGCGTCGAACGGCTTCTGCGCGCTTACAGCCGCTCCCAGGCGGCCCTCGCCGACGACCTCGATGAGCAGACCGCGCCTGAGGTGGCTGGGACAACAAGCGCCGAGTCCTCCACCGGCCAGTCCCGGCCGGGGAGCACCGTGGACCCGCGCGCCGGGGAGTTCCTGCGCCGGCTGGCTAGGCTGCACGCAAGCCGGGTCCTCATCACGAGCCGGATGCTCCCGCTCGACCTGCAGACGGTGACCGCCGAACCCATGCCCGGCGCACACGCCTATCTCTTCGGTGGGCTGACCGACATCGATGCGGTCAACCTGTGGCGCGACTTAGGCAACACCGGCAGCCGGGCAGAGCTCATCAAGCTGTTCGCGACATTCGACAACTACCCGCTGCTCATCCGGGCGCTCGCCGGCGAGGTCGCCCGGTTCCGCCCGAAACCTCGCGATTTCGCCGCCTGGCGACAGGCCAACCCCGGGTTCGACCCGTTCTCGCTGCCTCTGGTGCTACGCAAGACGCACGTATTCGAGTACGCCCTCGTTGGACTCACCGAACAGGAACGGCCGGTCCTGCACACCATCGCTGCCTTCCGGTCGCCGACGGTTTTCCCGATGCTGGTGGCGCTCCTGGTCGGTGACGATCGGCCTTGCGCCACCGAGACCGACCTGGACCGGGTGCTCACCGATCTGGAGGACCGCGGCCTGCTCGGCTGGGATCGGGTGACCAACCGGTACGACCTGCATCCCGTGGTGCGCGGGGTGGTCTGGTCCTCCCTCGACCTACCCGCCCGCCACGGCATCGACCGCCATCGGGTCGGACATCTCGGCAAGGTGGCTGTGACCTGCATCGATGATCTTTCAAACCCGACCGAGCTATACCATGCGCTCGTTCGGCTCGGCCAGCTGCAAGACACCGTCGACCTACTCGGTGCCCGGCTCAGCGGCCCCTTGGGGTTTCTTGACGGTTTTCGGTACTGGGCCGAGCTGGCTCGTGCCGTTACCGATTGCCCAGACGGGCTGCAGAGGATAATCAGCGGGGGCGATCTTGAGGGTGCGGCGGCCGTTTGTATCATAATGGGGTGTTACTATCGATTCGCTGGTAACCCGGTGCGTGCGCTTGCCAGTCTCGGCCTGTTCCCTTCAGCGCAGCCGAGTAGGGAGCTTGACGTTGTCAAGCTCTTCCTCCAGTCCAGGGCGCAGGACCAACGCGGTTGTCTTGCAGAGGCCGAACGCTGCGCTCGTGCTGGACTTGCACGATCCGACCTGGATGAATGGATGGTCAGCTGGGGCGTGGTGGCGCTGGGGTCGGTGCTGCTTCATCGGGGCTTGTTGAAGGAGGGCACCGAATGGGTCACGGACAACCGCGTCAAGAGCGATGCAGTTTTTGGCTTCATCGCTCTGAATGAACTGAGTTGGGATGCGGTGCGTCGGGGCGATATCTTGCCTGCGCAGAAGTTCGCCAATGAGTTGGACAGTTATGCATCGGCCACCGAGCGCCACGTGTACTTAGGCGGGTGCGCTGCGTTGCTGCGTGGTGTGGTAGCGGGTCAGTCGGGTGACGAGGTCCGGGCTGGCGAACTGTTCAGCGGTGCCTTGGCCGACGTGCGGCAGGCCGGGCTCGATGAGCTGGAGATCGTCGCGCTGACTCAGCTGGCCGAGTGGCACCTGCGTGCGGATCGCCTGCCCGAGGCCCGGAGCCACGCAAGCGATGCGGTGGAGCTGGCCGGGTGCGCGGGGCTGCGGCTGCGGTGGGCCGATGCGCTCAACGTGCTCAGCCGGGTCGAGCGAGCGGCCGGTGACACTGCGGCCGCCGCGCAGGCCGCGCGCGACGCCTACCTCAAGGCATGGTGCGACGGCTCGACATTCAGCTATGCGGCCGGCCTGGAAGAGGCGCGGGCCAACCTCAGTGCGGTGGGCGCTCCGGAGCCGGATAGTCTCTCATAGGCCAGATCGTTTGGTCTGGTAGCGGGTCGGCGTGGACGTGACCCCGGTGCGCCGGGTCGATGTGCTGAGCCGTTTCCTCCGGTTGAGCGCGGCCCGGACGGCACAGGTGCTCAATGCTGCCGAGCTGGGCCGCGATGCCGGGCTTGGCCGGGATCAGGCGGGTGCCTACCTGCGGCTGCTGGAGTTGGTCTACCTGGTGGTCGTGTTGCCTGCCTGGTCGGTCAATCTCACTGCGCGGGTGACGAAGCGCCCCAGGCTGCACCTGGTGGACAGTGGCCTCGCGGCGCATTTGCAGGGCATGACTGCCGATCGGCTCTCGCCGGTGGATCCTGCTGTGGCGAGCCGTTTCGGTGCGTTGCTGGAGACCTTCGTTGTCACCGAGGTGCTCAAGCAGGCGGGCTGGGCATCGGAGCTTGTCTCGGCGTACCACTACCGGACCGCAGACGGGGTCGAGGTCGATCTGGTCCTGGAGACTGCGGATGGGCGCGTTGCGGCGATCGAGGTCAAGGCAGGTAGCCAGGTGTCGGTCAGTGCCATGCGTGGTTTGACGCAGCTGCGGGACCGGCTCGGCGCCCGGTTCGTGGCGGGGTTGATGCTGACCTCGGGTGGCCAGGCGCAGCCCGTCGGCGATCGACTCTCTGTCGCCCCGGTTGACATCCTGTGGAGCCCCTGACGCGTCCCAGCTGGTCGCGCACACGCTGGCCGAGCTTCTCGGTGCTGATCTTCGTCCGGCCGTTCTCGATGCTGGACATGTGGGGCTCTCGCTTTGTCAGCTTGTGCGGTCTTTCACGAGCTGTTGCACACGGCCGAAGCTCACGCCGAGAACGGCGGCGGCGTCGCGCACACTGAGATTGTCGTCATGCACGAGCCGCCGGGCGGCCTGTCTCCAGGTAGCGGCAGCCTGCCGCGACAGCTCCTCGGCGCGGGCCTGCTCGGCGCGGGCACCGGCGGCCAAAGAGATGGCATCGGGGTCGACGCGGGAGTAGTCCATCACGACGTTCACTCCAGCGGGGTCCACGTCGAGCCATAGGGCGATGAGCCCTTGGGCGGTAGCGGCAGCGCTGACGAGGGTGCGGGTTTGGCCGACCACGTCCAACTCGGGCACCTCGATGACCCACTGTCCGTTGTCGCGGAACACCTGCACGGTGTAGGTGCTCATTGCCACCACTCCTTCGGGATGCAGGCCAGTTGCTTGCCGATCTTGCCGACGACGTAGGCGGAGATCTGGTGCCGCGGCACCGCGGTCTGGTGTGCTCCGCAACTGCACCGCCATACCTCGTGCCCGGCGCCCTCGCGGACGAAGTAGGCGCCGTGTTGACGAAGTCGACGGACAACCTCGGCGTACCTCATCGCTTTCACCACGATCGTAAGTGTATCCGCCCTATACGGCAAGCGTGTATGGGGGATACTCAATCTTTGTGCGGTTCTTTGGCCTGCTGGCAGGGAGTCGGCCGCTCTCGGCTGAACCGGCCTCCTGGGTGCGCGACCACTCGGGCGGCGATGGTCAGGCCACGTCGCTGGTGGGTGGCACTCTCTCCGGTGAGGGCTGGGACAGCTGCCTGCCGCACAGGACTCGCCAGAGGAGTACGCCGACCCCCGCCGAGAAACCGAACGCAAACCCCCAGCTCAACCCTATGACGAGCGAGTGCGCCCAGATGGTAAAGGTGAGGAGGCCGACCCCCAGAATGGTCGACGATGCTGCCATGATCGGGAATCGCAGCCGGTTCCCCAGCCGGATCGTGCAGGCAACGCTGACACCGGCCGCCACTGGCATCACTCCCAAAAGCAGGAAGTCAACGAACCTCGGAGTCTCACCTAGAAGGAGCCCTGGGATCAGGATCAGCGCAAAACTTATGACCGCGGTGGTCCATCCGGCCGGGATGCGAGTCGGGGCCAGGAGTTCGGCAGCCGTGATGAAGGCCGCGATCGTGCCCACCATGAAGTAGCTGAGGAGAGGGGAAATTCGCCTATGATCACACTTGTCAGCAGAATCTCACCGATCAGCAAGGCTCCGGCCACGAGCGCGGAGCTGAATCCGATCCAGAATCGACTTGTCAATGAGTGGATCGGGACCGTCTTGCGGTGTGTGAGGCGATAGGTCAGGGCCGCGCAGGCGAAACCGGAGGCGGTCACGAGCTTGAACAGCTTGCCGGGCCGTCCGGCGATGAGCGCGCTGAGCTCCTCCACGCGGGTGGGGTAGCGAACCCGCGCCGCCCAGTGGATGAGCTTCTGGGCCAGCCAGGGTGACAGTTCGCTGAACTCGCTGATGACCAGGCCGAGCGCGACCGCTACGACTACCCCCCACCCACCGCTCATCGGGCACCCCCGACGAGGACGGTGCGCAGCAGGCCCCGCACGAGCTCGAACTGGAGACGGGGGCGCCCGAAGGGCCGCGGGCGGCGCTGGGCGATCGTCTGCTGCGCGAACGCCTTGCCGGTCGGCGTGAGCCGGTAGTAGCGACGGCGGGGTGTGTTCGCGTCCACGGGTTGTTCCTCCCAGCTGCCCACGATCCAGCCCCGGTCCTCCAGCCGTTCCAGCACCCCGTACACCGTCGGCCCGGAACGCTTGGTCGACCGCATGATCGCCCAGCCGTGCAGCTCCTGCCCCTGCTCGAAGGCGTCCAGGAACGCCTCCAGCACGTCCAGGAGCGGACCGGTCACCCGCATCGACTCCGCCACAACCCTTATCTTACCTATATCGGTTAGTTCGTGGAACCGGGCGGGTTGAGTATTCAGACGGCCGGATGCAGGGTGAATGCGCGTGCCTCGGAGACGGCGTAGAAGTGCCGTCGATCGGTAGTTGCGATGTCGCCGTCGCTGAGGCGCTCGGCTACGGCGATCACGGAGGCGTCAACGGCGCCGAGCGGCAGGTCCGAATACTTACGCGTCAGCTCGGCGGCGCGCGAAAGGTCACTGGCGATCAGAGGTACCAGCTCGAACTCCTGGCGAGCGAGTACGGCCAGAAAGTCCGCCTCGGCCACTGGTCCGAGGCGGGTCCCCAACAGGTAGCACACCTCGGTGATGACGAGGTAAGGGACTTCGGAGC
>JBOHFW010000057.1:0-7184 GCA_050699835.1 Pseudonocardiaceae bacterium
CTCGTCTCAACGATCGCGCGGCGGAGGCTGCTACAAATTAGGTAATCTACATGGCGAAGCGCGCGCGCTTAATACCATAGGTTATTGCCATCATTATCTTGGCCAATACTTCACTTCACTTCACAAACAGGGCCAACGCGCAACACTTTTAATCGCTCCTCCTCGGGAAGCGAACTGCGCTTACCGAGAAGGTCCTGTGGGTGCCCGGGTGACGGTGACTTTTGTCGGTGAACTCTGTGACGTTGTAGCGGAGGTAGCCCACTGCGCCGCTGGAGCGGCGCCCCATCTTCTGGGATCAGGTAGGTATATAGCAGGTAGCGTAGGAACCAGCGCACCGCCACCCTACTGTACTATAAATCACACTCCGAAGGAGGCAGAACCCGGTGAAGCTGGACTGCGGGGCGGGACCTCGGCGTGGTGACGACGTATCACCCTCCTCCCCGAGCCCGTCGTCCGCCGACACAGCCAGTCCCATCTATGGCAGGATGCCGCGGTGCGTTTCCATGCTGATCTGCATATTCACTCGAAGTACTCCCGGGCTTGCAGCAAAGACTGCGATCTGGAGCATCTGAGCTGGTGGGCGCGGCGCAAGGGCATCACGCTGGTGGGTACCGGTGACTTCACCCACCCAGCCTGGTTCGATCACCTGCGCGAGAACCTCCTGCCGGCCGAACCGGGGCTGTTCCGGCTGCGTGAGGATCTGGACCGGGACATCACCCGCAGGCTGCCGCCCAGCGTGGCCGCAGCCGACATTCGGTTCATGTTGTCCGTGGAGATTTCCACGATCTACAAACGCGCTGAGCACACCCGTAAGGTGCACCATTTGGTGTATGTGCCCGACTTCGATGCGGCTGTGGAGTTCAACCGCAGGCTTGGCCGTATCGGCAACCTGGGTTCCGACGGGCGCCCCATCCTTGGCCTGGATTCCCGTGACCTGCTGGAGATTACTCTGGAATGTGGTGATGGTGCCTATCTGGTGCCGGCGCATGTGTGGACGCCGTGGTTTGCGGTGTTGGGTTCGAAGTCGGGGTTTGATGCGATCGAGGACTGCTACGTCGACCTCGCCGATCATATCTTCGCGCTGGAAACGGGGCTGTCCAGCGACCCGGTCATGAACTGGCGGATCTCCGGGCTTGACCGCTACCGGCTGGTGAGTAATTCTGATGCGCATTCGCCCCCCATGCTTGGTCGCGAAGCCACGGTGTTCGACACCGACCTCGATTACTTCGCGATCTTGCGGGCCCTGGAAACCGGTTCCGGACACGCGGGATCGGTCGAGTTCTTCCCCGAGGAAGGCAAGTATCACGTCGACGGGCATCGCAAGTGCGGCGTCCGGATGGAGCCGCAGCAGACCCGCGAGCACGGCGGGACCTGTCCCGAATGTGGTAAGCAGCTCACGGTCGGCGTGTTGAGCCGGGTCGAGGAACTGGCCGACAGACCGGAAGGCATCCGGCCCGAGGGCGCCGCCGAGTTCCGCAGCCTTGTCCCGCTACCGGAGATCATGAGCGAAATTCTCGGTGCGGGACCGAAGAGCAAGACGGTGCTCGGGCAGATCGACAAGCTCACCGCCGCATTGGGGCCTGAGCTGGTGATCCTCCAGGACGTGCCGCTCGACGACATCGAGGCCCACTCGCCGCTGCTGGCGGAGGCCCTTGCCCGGCTACGCCGCGGTGAGGTGACCCGGGAGGCCGGATACGACGGCGAGTACGGCGTGATCAGGCTCTTCGAACCCGGCGAGCTGAAGCGGATGAGCACGGTCACCGCCCCGGCGCTGTTCGACGACGCGCTGTCCAGCGCGAGCGAGCCCGGATCAGCCCCGCCGAAACGCACGGCCACGGCTCGGCTCGACGAGCCGGCCCCATCCGCCGAGACTGAACCGTCACCACAGATGCCGGTGCGCGCCACGGGGTCTCTGCTCGACGGGCTCGATCCCGAGCAGCGAGCCGCCGCCGAGATCACGGAAGGGCCGCTGCTGATCATCGCCGGGCCGGGAACTGGCAAGACCCGCACGCTGACTCACCGCATCGCGCACCTGCTGAGGGCACACGACGTGGCACCGCAGCACTGCCTGGCGATCACCTTCACCCGCCGCGCGGCCGAGGAGATGACGGGACGGCTTGCCGCATTGGTGCCCGAGCATGCGCCCAAGCTGACCATTGCCACCTTCCATTCCCTCGGCGTGCGCATCCTGCGTGAGCAGCATGAGAGGGTAGGGCTGAGCCCGAACTTCGGTATCGCTGATCAGGCCCAGCAGCTGGCCATCGCGACCGAGATAGCCGGCGACGAGAAGAAAGCTCGGCACCTGCTCACCGACCTGTCCCGGCAACGTCGAACCGGCGAGCCAGGAATGGAGTCTGCCGACACCGCGGACCGGTATATCAAGGCGCTGCGCCAGCGGGATCTGGTCGACTTCGACGATCTCGTCGCGCTGCCGGCCACACTCCTGGAGTCCAACCCGGACCTGGCTGCCCGCTACCGTGATCGGTACCAGTGGGTCTCGGTCGATGAGTACCAGGACGTCGACGAGCAGCAGTACCGGTTGCTGAGCCAACTCGCAAGCCCGCACGGCAACCTCACCGCGATCGGTGACCCGGATCAGGCGATCTACCGGTTCCGTGGCGCCGACGTCGGGTTTTTCCTGCGTTTCCAGCAGGATTTCCCGGACGCTCACACGGTGGCGCTCACCCGGAACTACCGGTCAGGCGCGAAAATTTTGACCGCGTCCCTGCAGGTGATCTCGCCGACGACCTTGGTTCCGGACCGCGCGCTGCGGCCGATGAGTGCCCACGAAGACTGCCTAGTCGGGATGCATCACGCGCTTACGGAGCAGGCCGAGGCGTCGTTCGTTGTGCACACGATCGAGCAGTTGCTGGGCGGGGTGTCGTTCCACTCACTCGACAGTGGACGGGTCGACTCCAATGGCACTGCGGGATTGCGGGGATTGGGCTTTTCTGACTTCGCCGTGCTGTACCGGACCGACCGGCAGGCAGGTGTCGTGATGGACGCGCTGACCAGGGCTGGCCTGCCGTTTCAGAAACGCTCGCACGACCGGCTGACCGATCGGCCGGGGGTGCAGCGGATTTTCGATGAGCTGACCTACGTACCGGCCAGCGGCACGGAGAAGATGCCGGTCCTGGAACGTCTGGGACACACCGCACGCGCTGTCCTGGGCCGTCTCCCGGCCGCCGGGCGAGAAAACACCGCCCCAGAAATCCATGCCGCCGTCGATCTGCTCAAGCCGCTGGCCGACCGATGCGGCGATGATTTGGCGCGGTTTCGCACCGAGCTCTCGCTCGGCGTTGAAGTGGATACCTGGGATCCCCGCGCCGACCGGGTTTCGCTGCTGACGCTGCACGCCGCCAAGGGACTCGAGTTTCCGGTGGTGTTCGTGGTGGGCTGTGAGGACGGGCTGCTGCCGTTGCGCTGGCCGGCAATGGCGCCGGACGACGCCGACGAGGAGCAGGTGCGCGAGGAGCGCCGGCTGCTGTTCGTCGGCATGACTCGTGCGCAGCACCACCTCTACCTCAGTCACGCCGCCCAACGGGTCCGCCACGGCACCGTCCGCAAGACCAGCCGGTCACCGTTCCTGGCCGACCTCGATGCCGCCGTGTACGAGCAGATCGGTGACGCTCTGCCGCGTCAGAAACCTCGAAACACCCAACTCCACCTGTGGTAGGGCGACGGTAGTGAGAGAGACCACCCGCAAGGTCAGACTGCCAGGACGGGAACAGCTCGTACTGTATTCGTCAGCAACGCCTGCAGGTCGTCGGGATCGCTGGTCACCACGGTTGCGCGAGTGCGTTCGGCAGCGGTCGCCGCGACCACGGCGTCGACCGCCGAGACTGAGCGGAGGCAGCTAAAGCGCAGTGCGGCGGCCTGCCGGGATCGTTCGAGGGTGCAGCTGTCCATAACGACGCGCCGGAGTAGCTGGTTGATTCGCGCGTCGTCGCGTTGCCGACCTGTTGTTGACTCGACCACGGTCACCGTCGGGAGGATGACGGCGCCGCCGGACTGTGCTGCGACTTCGAGGAGATCGAGCAGATCGGCCGGGGGGCGAGAACGGGCCCACGCGGTCAGTGCTCCGCTATCGAGCACCACGTCCACCTCAGGCGACCTCGTCTCCCTGGTGTGGCACGGCGATTCCGACGCGTTGGGCCATCGCCGCGACCCGTTCCGGCGTCGGCCGCAGGTCGGGGTGCTCGTCGTAGATCTCATCAAGGGTCAGGCGCAGCAGTTTGTTGTGGAGCCATTTGGTGAGCGCCTCGGTGACGGCTGCGGACGTGCTGCTGATCCTCCCGTCCTGCGCCAGGGACTGGAGTGCATCCAGAAGTGGCCCGGGCAGGCTGACCGAGATCGGACGGGTGCGCGCGCTACCTTGAGTCAGCTCGTCGAGCGCTGTGGCGATGGCATCGGCAGTGGTGTGCTCCATCGGGCCTCTCAGCGCTGGCTCGTTCTTCCAGAGTTTCTCGACTCTTCGATCGTATCGTAGTTCCTATAGTAGCGCTGCGCACCCTGGGTGCCTGTCTGTGCCGACACTGCAAGGATCCGGGGATAAGCCGGTGCTATGCCGTCCTGCGACGGGCGGCGCGTTTTCTGCGTACCTCGTCCATGTCCAGTGCGCGGGCCTGACCCACCAGGTCCTCCAGGTCCTCCAGCGACAGGGTGCCCGATCTGGCATAGATCACGAAGCCTTCTCTCATGATCACTAGGGTGGGAAGGGACATGACCCGGAACATGGCGGCAAGCTGGCTATGCGTCTCAGCGTCGACCTTGCCGAATACGGTGTCGGGGTGACGCTGCGATGCTTCCTCGAAAACAGGTTCGAACATCCGGCACAATCGACACCGCGGTCCCCAGAAGTCAACCAGCGCTAATTCGGCGCCCCCCACGGTGTCGGAGAAGTTCTTCTGCGTCAGCTCAATCGTCGCCATCGCCCCTCCGCTCGATCCTGGTGTGGCCCCGTGGGCGCTACAGGATGGCTGTCATCTTTGCGTCACTCGGCCGGTTTCGTCTGCCGCAGCCCGGCTCAAGTGCGTTCCAGTGGCGCCTCAGCAGCTCTCCAGCCGCGTTGTCGATACTTGCCCAGGCTGGGAGACCTGCCCGGGCTGCCCAGATCGGTCGGGTCTCCCAGCCTGGACAAGGAGTTCCGATGAGCATGACTGTCCTGATTGGACTCGGGGTCACAGCGTGGGCCCTGGTCGCCGGCTTACCATGCCGCTGATGGCGTTGCTCCGCAGCTAGGGAATGCTGCGTACACGCGACGCCCAGGCAGCGAGCACACTGGTCGGTGTGAACCAGCCCTCCGCGCAGCAGCTCTCGCCCGCCGCACCCGCCCGCCGCAGGCTGTCATCCGAGGCCAGACGGCGCGAGCTGCTCGACGCGGCGCTGCAGGAGTTCGGTAGCCGGGGTTACTACCTCACCCAGATGGAGCACGTGGCTGCCAGCGCCGGGGTGAGCAAGGCGCTGGTGTACCAGCACTTCGCGAGTAAGGAAGAGCTCTTCGCGGCGGTCACCGAGCAGGTTGTGCAAGGTTTCATGACCCGGCTGCCCGAGGTGCTCGGCATGGCTGGCGATGCGCTCGGCGCGTGGCGCGGTGTAGTCCGGCTGCTCTGCGACCTGGTGACCGAGCAGCCGGAGTCGTGGGCGCTGGTCGCGCGGCACCTGGACAACCCTGAGATTGGCGCGCCGCTGCGCAGGCTCCGGGAGCAGGTCAACGAGGTCCTCGCGGCGGTTCTCGCCAGCTACTACGCCCCCGAGCAGGGGGTTGACGTGCCCTCCGAGGAGGAAGTGCTCAACCAGGCACGGTTGACCGTCCCGCTGCTCGTCGGCGCGTTGCAGGGACTCATGTCCTGGTGGCTGGAGCACCCGGAGGTGCCGCGAGCGCTGGTGGAGGCCCGGGCGGTGAACTTCGGGTGGCTGGGCCTGGACCGGATCCGCCGAGGTGAATGGCTTCCTCTTGTCAAGTAACTGACGAGTAAGTTACCTTAGGTCTGCTCACTTGTTGAGGAGGCCGCAGATGTCCGTGACCAGCGACATGACGACCAGCCAGGTTCCCGACCGCGAGGTCACCGCGCAGCGGCTGCTGCGGACCTCCGCCAAGCATTCCTACGACCCGGCCGTCGAGATCGACTGGGACGCCCCGCTCCGGCCGGATCGCTACTTCATCGCCCCGCACCGCAGCTCCCTCTACGGCA
Organism: Pseudonocardiaceae bacterium; assembly: GCA_050699835.1. Taxonomy (GTDB): domain Bacteria; phylum Actinomycetota; class Actinomycetes; order Mycobacteriales; family Pseudonocardiaceae. Next base: position 6,195 of record JBOHFW010000057.1, read on the forward strand.
CGCAGCTGTGGCAGCAGATGAGCGAGGAGCAGCGGGTCGCGCTGACCCGCCACGAGCTGGCGAGCCTGTACTGCATGGGCATCTGGTTCGAGACGATCCTCATGCAGATGCTCGTGCGGCACGTCTACGACTGCCCTAGCGGCAGCGCACATGCCCGGTACGCGTGGACCGAGATCGCCGACGAGTGCCGGCACTCGGTGATGTTCTCCCGCGCCGCGGAGAAGTTCGGCGGCCCGGATTACGGACCCGACTGGCTCGTGCGTCAACTCGGACGGCTGATCAAGACGATATCCAACACCACCCTGACCTTCGGCGGCGCGATCTACGTCGAGGAGCTCCTCGACGCGGTGCAGCGCGAACAGATGGTGGACGAGTCGCTGCAGCCGATAGTCCAGAAGGTGTCGTGGATCCACGTCGTCGAAGAAGCCCGTCACATCCGCTACGCCCGCGAGGAGACTCTTCGGCAGTGGCCTCGGCTGGGCTGGCTGGGCCGGGCGTACAGCCGCTTCGTCCTCGCCCAGATGGTCTATTTCTCCACCACCAGGCTGATCGATCCGAGGGTGTACGCAGCGGTCGGGCTCGACGTCAAGGAGGCCGTCGCGGCGGCTGCCGCGAACCCGCACTGGCGGCAGACCAAACAGTTCGCCGCCCGCAAGGTCATCGAGTTCTTCAACGAGGTCGGGCTCATCGCCGGGCCAGGAAAGCTGTTCTGGCGCCGGGCCGGCGTGCTGTAGAGCACGCGACGGCCGCGTCCAGCTCAGCCGAGGTCGTTGGTGCCGAAGGTGTCGCAGCTCCTCGGATTCCCGGACTGATACCCGGTGAGGTACCACTTCTGGCGCTGCTCGGAGGTGCCGTGGGTGAACTGGCTCTCGTTGACCCGACCGCCGCCGAGCTGGGTTTGGATGAAGTCGTCGCCGATGCGGGCGGCGGTGTCCAGCGCCGCCCGGACGTCGGCGTCGGTCACGTCGACGATGAGCGGCCGGCCGGAGG
>JBOHFW010000058.1:0-10641 GCA_050699835.1 Pseudonocardiaceae bacterium
CTGGATCAGCCGACTGGGCCACACCTACCACCGCCACCCACCAAAGATCATCGAACCGCTGCTCGCCCCCATCCCCCGCAACCAGCCGCACTACCCCCTCACAATTCCCTCGGACGACGGCTGGGAAGACGACCACATCTGGGAAAATCCTCCACCCGAACACCAACCAGACCCACCACCCGAACCCAACCCCGATGACGACCCGCCGCCGTTCTGAGCGCTTAGCTGGTGGCGCACAGGGGGACCAGCCCGGCCACCCAGCACGGGGTGGCTCGGTGCCATCAGGCTGGGTTCAGTGGGGCCTGTTTTGCCTGGCGCAAGCGAACATCCTCGCTGATCATGTCCCACAATGCCCTGGTGCGGCGCCAGGTGGAGGGTACGTAGCGGGTCCGCCCGGCCTCGGTCAGCCTCACCACGATGATCCACGGTGGACAGCCACCTCTACCCCGGCTTCCCCGTTGCGCTCCGTCGCCACGTCCAGACACCCTGGGCAGTAGGTGACCTCGCAGTCACACTCGTCCGGGCAGCGGGCACTCGGCAGGCTCGACGTGTCGATCGGCTCACCGCACAGCGCGAGGTAACCCCAGGGCCGGTAGCCCTCGGCCAGCGCCTCATCGGTGGAGAGCAGGTGAACTCGTCGCGGCGCGCTCATCCCAGCCACTCCGTGAGGGTGTCCCACACCGCGGTAGCCTCGACCTCATCCAGCTCGATCACGCACGCACCGGTGGCGTGCGGATCGAGCGTGATGCGTCCGCCGATCTTGGTCATCACCACGTTGGTGAACCCTCTCGACCCGCCATGTTTCGTGCAGGTCCCGTGGATCACCCGGCGGTTGCCGATCGGCTTCGCCGCTGCAACATCATTGGCGCCGTTGGTCACCGGCACATACTGCGTCCTAGATCACGCCCGGCTTTAACACAGTGTCATGATAGGGCGGCCACCATGCCGAAACGGTTACGCAGAGAGTCCAACTCCCACACCCGGCGTGGGGCACGCCGGTCCAGGGTCACTACCAAGTCCCGGGCGATCGGGTCGTTACGGAGTCGTTGAGGAGCGAACCGATCGGCCATGTCTAGGTGCCGAATGGCCTCGTTGTCCCTATGTCCCTCGGCTTGCGCCCAGGATCGTGCAAGATCAAAGTGCGGCGCGGCAATGCGGTCCTTGCTGCGGAGGATGTCCAGATCGATCGGCTCCCGCTCGACCCGCTCGGCGACCGCTGGACCTTGCCCAAGCTCCGCACCGATGGCGACGCGCCAGACAGCGATGTTGGTGGGTCCGAAGTGCTGCCATAACCCGTTGCACTCACCCGTGAGCATGGCGACCCGGGCGGCCTCGTCGAGGTGGTCGGTAGCGGTATCGCGGTTACGTGCCGCAAAGTGGGCACCCATAAGATGCAAAAGCCCGAACGTCTCGGCGCCGAGGGTGTCCCCGTCCCGAATCGTGGTCAATTGCTGCGCATCATCGAGCGCGCGATCCAACATTCGCACTGCGCGGTTTCGGCCGCCAGTACGCACCACCGAATGCGCCCGGGCAAACATGGCGAACGCCTCCAGCGCAGGATGCTCAGCGATCAGCGCCGCGTCGTAGGCACGCTGAGCCGCCAGCTGCGCAAGGTGCAGATAACCAAAGGTGGTGGCCAGCACGAACGCGTGATAGGCGGCTTGCGTGAGCAGCTCGGCGGCCAGCTGCCGGTCGCGGCCGATGCTGGTGGCGACGTGGAGCTGAAGCACGAACAATACTGCGCCGATGTCCTCGCCTGAGGGCTGGTAGCGCGCGGTGTCGCGCAGTTCGGCCGTCAAGTTCACCCAGCTGTTAAGCGAGTCCAATGGGCGCGGCCGAAGGTCTGGCACATCATCAAGGGTGGCTTCATTGAGCCCTTGCTCGATCTGCGTGATGACCTGCTTGGCACGGGCGCTCTCCCAGTCGGGCGGGAGATAGGGCTGGCCGGTCAGATCGGCCACCGAGCAGCCCAGCGCCTCGGCCAAGTCCTCGATCAGACCGCGCCGGTTGAACCCGTGCAGCCCTCGTTCCAGCATCGACAGATATGCCGCGGTGATACCGGCCAGCCCGGCTACCACTTCCTGGCTCAGCCCACGACGACGACGGATCATCCGAGCGCGCGCACCGATCGTCCGCGCTTCCTCAGCCTCCACCTTGGGTCCTCTCCTCACCGATCTCCTCACCGATGCCCCGGGGTCGTCGCCCCGGGGCATCGGTGAGGAGGCACCACTAAGGCTACGGGCATCCATCTTGGCTGCCAGGCGCGGGTGATCACCACGGCGATGTTCTTCACGATGTGCGGCTCGAACCCGGCCAACCCGGTGAGGATGCCCGCTCGGCGCGCGCCACGGATGTGAGTTCACCTTCGGACCCAGCCGCTTACGGGCCTGGGTGATCCCCGACGCGGTCGGCACCGACCAGCCCGCGTCCCAGCACCCCCCCAACCATGATCAACAACCGTGTCAGCGTCGCCGGGTTGCGGACGAGGTAGCCCCGCGAACCGCCTCGTTGAGCGCGGTGCGGTGGGCCTGGTGTGCGGTGGGCCGCGCGCTGCCATTGCGCATCATGCGGACGTAGAGCTTCTCCAGGTGCTCGGGCTGGAGCTGGTCGAGCCGGTGGTGTTTGACTGAGCTGAATGTTCCTCGGCGGATCGCTGGGCGAGTGATCAGCCCGAACCGGATCGCCGGCGCGAGAGCCGCGGTTGCGCACGCAGCTGTTCCAGGTAGTTCGAGTCCCACACCAGCACCAGTTGATGAAGAGCGCTCACGTCGGGCGTTGTGCGACAATGCGTGACGTGGTGGACGATCTGTGGTGGCGCGAGCGATGACGGAGCAGCGGAGAAAGCCGCGGACAGCCGGGCGGGCCGATGATGCAGCACTGGCGGCGGAGGTGCTTGCCGTGCGGCAGGAGTACGCCGAGGAAGAGGCCGAGGCGGCCGAGCGGGAGGCGGCCGAGAAAGCGGCCGCGTTAGAGGTGCCGTTGTCGCTGCGCATCACCCGGGAGCTCGACGCCGAACTCAAGCGGCGAGCGGCCGCCGAACAGATATCGCCTTCGGCGCTGATCCGCCGGATTCTCCGCCAGGTGCTCACCAGCGGCCAGGAGCCGGTCCTTACCGTCGAGCAGGTGGAGGAGATCGCCCGCCGCGTCATGCGCGAGCCTGCATGATCACGGGTGGGTGGGTGTGCTGCGGGCGGCGTACCCGGAACCGGGTGGCAGCCCACCGAGGGAGCACAGCCGTATCAGCCCGGCCGGCAGTCCGTGTAGTCCGGTGACCCGCAGGTTGGTGATCCGGCGCGGCTCGTGCATGTTCAGGTAGTCCTCGGCGCTGAACATGACCACCGCGAACCCGCGCCCGAACCGCGCAATCCCGTGAGGAAGAAACTCTCCCCGGGAGTCGTCATCGTGATGGTGCGGCCCAGCAGCTTCACCGCGTCGGGCCCCATCACCTGACCGGGCAGCTCCTCGAGCGGGACGTACTGGGGTGACGTCGGTGGCACGGCCTGCTTGTTGAGGTTTTGGTACAGCTCGGTGAGGAACTTCTCGTCCTCGGGGGTCATGGCGATCAGCTTAGGAGATCGCTGTGTCGCTGCCGGTATCGCACGCCCGGCACTGGCATGCTGGGCTGGATATGAGTGTGCGGATGAGGGTCGCCATCGTCAGCGTGGGAGTGGTCGCGGTCGCCTGTTCGGCGGCACCCACGCCGAGTGAACCGAGCCCGCCCGTCGAGGCCTCGGGGCCGACCACAACGCCGGCGCCAGATCCTGGGGTGAGCTGGTTGCGGGTGTCACCGCAGGAGGGCTTGCGGGGCGCGACGGTGTCGCTGGACGTGGCGTGCCTGGACACCCCGGGAACGGTGCGCTCACCGGTGCTCGACCTCGGGGCGTTGCAGCCAGACCCCGCGGGCCACCAGCCGTGGCACCAAACCGGTACCGCCACCGTCCGCTCGGATGCCGCGCCCGGCCAGTACCCGATTTCCGTGACCTGCGGCACCGAGACGCTCTCAGCTGCATTCACCGTCGTGCCACACCCCTGATCAGAGCGGATAATCGGCTCTGATGGACGGGGGTGGCGCGAGTGTTTGTCGATCGTGCCGACGCGGGCCGGCAGCTGGGCCAGCGGTTGCAGCATCTCCGGGGTGCCGATGTGGTGGTCCTGGGCTTGCCCCGCGGCGGGGTTCCGGTCGCGGCGGAGGTGGCAGCGGCCCTCGACGCCCCGCTAGATGTGATCATGGTGCGCAAGCTCGGCGTCCCGTCGCAGCCTGAACTGGCGATGGGCGCCATCGGCGACGGAGGCGTGCGGATCCTGCTGCCCGAGACGGTCCGTCGCGCCGGTGTCACCCAAGACGCACTGGCCGCTGTCGAGCGCCGGGAGCGCGCAGAGCTGCAGCGGCGCGCTGAACGGTTCCGCGGTGACCGGACCCGGGTCCCGTTGGCCGGGCGGATCGCCGTGGTGATCGACGATGGCATCGCGACCGGGTCCACCGCGCGGGCTGCCTGTCAGGTCGCCCGGGCGCAGGACGCGGCCCGGGTCGTCCTCGCGGTCCCGGTGGCGCCGTTCGGCTGGGTCCGTGGGCTGCGCGACGTCGCCGATGAACTGATCGCGTTGATCACTCCTGGAGAGCTCCGAGCGATCGGCCTGTGGTACTCCGACTTCTCGCAAAGCTCCGACGAGGAGGTCGTCGCCTGGCTCAAGGGATGAGCACGGCCGCACCATGTACCCGGCCGGTCGCCAGGTCGGTCAGGGCCACGTCAGCCCGATCCAGCGGGTAGGGGATGGTCACCACCTGCAGGTGGTGCTCCGCGGCGAAACGCAGGAAGTCCCGACCGTCTTGGCGGGTACTGGAGGTGACGCTGCGGAGCTGCCGTTCCTGGAATAGGTGCTGCTGATAGTGCAGCACCGGGATGTCCGTCACATGGATGCCGGCTAGTGCCAGTGTGCCGCCCCGGTCCAGCGCCGCCAGTGCGGAGGGAACCAGCTCCCCGGCGGGGGCGAACAGGATCGCGGAGTCGACCGGCTCCGGTGGGGCGTCCTGCGCGTCGCCTACCGACGTGGCGCCCAGCGCCAGGGCAAGCTCCCGGGCCCACAGGCTGCGGGTCTGCACGTGTACCGTCGCGCCCTGCGCGAGGGCGATCTGAACGGTGAGGTGCGCGCTGGCTCCGAACCCATAGACGGCAAGCCGACCGCCTAGGGGCAGGTTCGCCCGAACCAACGCGCGCCACCCGATGATGCCCGCGCACAGCAGCGGCGCAAGCTCGATGTCGGGATAGCCCTCGGGCAGGGGGTAGGCATAGCCGACGGGCACCGTGGCGTACTCGGCGTACCCGCCGTCGGCGTCCCAGCCGGTGTACTCCGAGTGCGGGCACAGGTTCTCCGCGCCCCGAGTGCAGTACCGGCAGTGCCCGCAGCTGCGGCGCAGCCAGGCGATGCCCACCCGCTGCCCCACCGCCCACTCGCTGGTGGGCGTGTGGACGACCTCACCGACCACCTCGTGGCCAGGCACGACACCCTGCCGGTGAACCGGGATGTCACCTTCGGCGACATGCAGGTCGGTCCGGCAGACCCCGCAAGCCAGCACCCGAACGAGCAGCTCATCCCCAGCCGGTTCGGGTGGAGATCCCTGCACCCGGCGTAGCGGATCGGTGCTCATCGGTCCCGGCTTCTGTACCCGCCAAGCGAGCATCAACCCATTATGACGCATTTCGAAGCGCGCCGGGATCAGACAATGGATAACGTGATGGCAACCTTTCTGTGATGAAATCGAAACGTAGGGTGATTGCTAGGTAAATTATTACTAAATTAGTAACGCTGCTGCCTTGATAGTCGATTGCAGCGACAGGGCGGCATCGGCGAAGCGCTGGGCCCGAGCCACGATCGGCATTTGGTGACAATGCGTCGACCGAGAAGGTTCGGACGGTGTGCAGAGCAGCGATCACGGCTGGCATCTTTAGCCAGCTGAGGCTGGGCGGATACGGTGGGCGCTATGACAGCTACCGCGGTCCGGCTTACCCAGTACGCGCATGGCGGTGGTTGCGCGTGCAAGATCCCTCCCGGCGAGCTGGAATCGGTGCTCACCGGGCTGCTCGGCGCTGAGGTGACCGACCCGGCCGGGGAGCTGGTCGTCGGCCTGGATGACGGCGACGACGCCGCAGTGGTGCGGATCCAGCAGGGCCTGGCGATAATCGCCACTGCGGATTTCTTCACCCCGGTGGTCGACGACCCGTATGACTGGGGCCGGATCGCGGCGGCCAACGCGCTGTCCGATGTCTACGCCATGGGCGGGCGGCCGGTGGTCGCGGTGAACCTGCTCGGCTGGCCGCGCGAGGTGCTGCCCTTCGAGCTGGCCGCCGAGGTGCTGCGCGGCGGCCGTGACGTGTGCGCCGCCGCCGGGACTCACCTGGCCGGCGGTCACAGCGTGGATGACCCGGAACCCAAGTACGGCATGGCCGTCACCGGTATCGCCGACCCGCAGCTGATCCTGCGCAACGACGCCGGGGTGGCCGGAACACCGCTGTCACTGACCAAACCGCTGGGTGTGGGGGTGCTCAACAGCAGGCACAAGGCCACCGGCGAGGTTTTCCCGCACGCCATCGCGACGATGACGACGCTCAACGCGGCGGCCGCGGCGGCGGCCCTGGCGGCCGGCGCGCGGTGCGCCACCGACGTCACTGGTTTCGGGCTGCTCGGGCACTTGATGAAGCTGGCCCGCGCCAGCGGGGTCTCGGCGGTGCTGAACGCCGCCGCGGTCCCCTACCTGGACGGCGCCCGGCAGGCGCTGGCCGATGGCTACGTCAGCGGGGGGACTCGGCGAAACCTCGACTGGGTGCGCCCGCACCTCGCGGCATCGGTTGGTGAGGACGAGTTGCTCCTGCTGGCCGACGCCCAGACCTCCGGCGGCCTCCTGGTCGCCGCCGAGATCCCCGGCGCCCCGGTGATCGGCCACCTCATCCCCCGCGCCGACCACCTCATCACCGTCTCCTAACCGCCGGGACCGGTTCTTGCGGGCGGTCGCTGGACAGGATCACGACAACCCGCGGGATTTCTGGAGAGCTAGGACGAACGTATCGGTGAAGGTCACCCCGTTGCACGGAACCTTCGACAGCGGGGGGCGTTCGTAAGGTCGCTCACGCTCGGCGCCGAGCAGCAACACCTGCCCGTCAAAACCCGCCTGGCGCAGCGTCTCAGCGGCCCTCGCTCCCGCCAGGCTCGCTCCCACAATCGCAAATGTCTGGTTGCGGCTCATCTCGGATTCCTCTCAGTCAAAGTCGCTGCGCGGCTGACCGGGGGCGGCGGGTTCGAGACGGACGCAGCAGTGGGGCGGGGCGGGGTCCAGGTGTGCAGTCAGTCCGGTGGGGGCTAGGCCGTCGAGGAGCCCGTCGAGCAGGCGCAGGTTCATGCCGCACACGAGCTCGGTGTACTCCTGCGCCAGCGTGTGGAACGGGCAGTTGGCCAGCGTGACGTCCCCACCCTCGATACGCGGTTGGAAGCCGTATGCCTCGAGTACCCGCAGCACGGTGTCCCGGGTGTCCCCGGTATCACGGTCGCCGGCGTCGCTGCGCGCGGTTTCACCGAGTTCTCTGCCTAGCTGGTAGGCCTGCTGGTCAAGGCTCGCCCGCGGTGAGCCGCCGGAGCGTTCAGCGTGCTCCAGGGCGCTGGACAACAGCCGCCCGGCCAGGTCGTAGTGGCGCTGGGGCAGCGACACGGCCACGTGCTGATCCGACCGCTGGTACAGCTTGGCCGGCCGTCCCGCACCGGGACCGGTGCGGCCGGTGCGGCGCTGGTAGATCACGTCGAGCAGGCCCTCGTCCACCAGCCGGTCCAGATGAAACGCCGCGGTCGTGCGCGGCAGCTCGAAAGCCGAGGCAGCGTCGTCACGACTCACCGGGGCGGACTGGCGCACCACGTAGTCGTACAGCCGCCGGCGGGTCGGATCGTCGAGCGCGGCGACCGCGGAGATCTGGTCCTCCCAGGACTGCATCTATAACCAACTCCTGTTGACGAAATCACCGTAGACGTTCTAACATTAGCACATCATGGACTTAGAAGAGGACTCGACGGTGAGGAGGCTGAGATGAGCGAGCACGTAGTGGTAGTCGGTGTCGACGGCTCCCCGGCCAGCTACACGGCATCCGTGCGCCACCGCAGCCTTCGCGTAGTCCTCTCCCGGGGGGAGGTGGACCTGCCCGCGGCGGAGCGGGCGGTGGCCGATCTGCTGGTGGCCCTGGGCAAGGACCCGACCTCAGAACAGCTGTCCGACACGCCGCGACGAGTCGCCCAGTCCTACGCCGAGCTACTCATCCCGCGGGAGTTCGACCTGACGACCTTCCTCAACGACGAGGGCCCCAGGATGCCCGTGGGCCTGGCCGTCGGGGCGGTCACCGCAGAAGGCCGGCTGCATCTGGTGTTCCGCTACCGACACCCACTATTCGGCCCCGCTGAAGCCGCCGACTTCGCCAACCGCTACCTGACGGCGCTCGATCAAGTTACCGCTCACGACGGACCCACTTCGCCCGCCGACCGCAGCGCTATCCAGCGTTGTGGAGGACTCCGGGCGAGTTCCCCTTACCGGCACACGCCAGACCGGCCTCAGGCTCCCGGTCGCTCACCGCACCATTCGCCAGTGATCCGGCCAGGGGCCCGATGAAGTCCCAAGAGCATCGCACCGTAGGCCAAGCCGCCGCCGGAGGCGCGCTCGTCCAAGTCGGCGGCGACTCAGCCGAGGAGCGCCTCGTCCTGAGCTATGGCGACGTGGTGGCCTTAAGCGGTGACTTCTTCGCCAGCCACCACTGTGTGGCCCACGGTGTTGAGGGCATGCAGGTTGGACTGGAAGGCTTAACATCCGCCGACTTGTTCCAGTTGGCCGCCATCCCCGGCAAGCAGGGGACCAAGCTCGGCACCCGGGATGAGATCATCTGCGCGCTTAAGGTGATGGCGGCAGACGGAGCCTTCGTTGACGCCCGCTTCGAACCCGGAGGAGAGTTCAGCGACTTCCGGTTCAGCGCGGCTGCGGCGGCGACCGAGGTCGAAAGGCGGGTCCGGGACCGCTTTTTGGCCTTGGCCACCGCGAACGGCGACCACTTCGTCGCTCCCGGCCGACCCGACACCGCTTATGACCACAACGGCGCGCACTCCAACGGCTTCGACTCAGCGGTCATCGCCTATCGCCGCCTGCACAAGGCGGCCCTCGACGAAGCCTTCCGGCTGGGGCGGTGCCGGGGTGACCAATCCCGGGCGATGGCAAGGGAAGCGGCAGCCCAGCACTACCTCACGGACGCCTTCGCGGCAGGGCACCTGCGGACCCCGGTCACGGCCATCCGCCACTACTGGCATCACCGCTACCCACGGTTCTGGCCGAGCCTGCAACGCAAAGTTGCCACCGACACGGCCTCGGCGTTACGAGAACTCGCCCGACCGGCGAGGATTCTCCCTGACGGCTTCGTTTACGACCGCGTCCATGCGGCGGTCAAGGCCCGCACGAGAAGGTATCCGCCCATCACCTTCGGCGACCTGTTGGCCCGGGTGTTTCACGACTGGGATGACAGCCACGGTCTCATCCTCGACGGAGGTGGCATCCTCTTCGGCGACGGCCACCTCGAACAGGGAGTCGGAAAAAAACTCGCCATCGCTACTGCCCGCGCGGGCATCGACGACGTCGAGGTCGCCTACCGGCTTGGACTGTCAGGTAGCCGGCTTGGCGGTGAGGACCTCTACCGGGCAATCCGGTCAGCCACTGGTGCCCCTAACGACGCCTTCGGGCCCGAGACCCGGATCCCGATTCCGTCGAGCGACAACCCTCCGCAGAACTGGCGGGCGACGGATGCCGAAACCTTGTGGACTTCTCCCATCGTCGGCACCACGGGCACGACCGTAGGTATGGCCGTCGAGGAGACGCTGCAGGTGGGAGGCGAGGTCTTCCGCCGGCTGGATCGGCTGGGATCAGGCGTCTTCGCGGTGCCAGGTCTCCTGGGCGTCCCGCCCTTGCAGCAATGGGTGACCCGCAAGGGCTCTCAGGCCTATCACCACGGCTTCATCCAAGGCCTAGCCCAAGACCCCAAAGCCGCCGTGCTCGCGATCGTCGACAACGAGGCGGGTTCGTGAACGGACGCCACCACAGAGACTGAAGATCGCGGACGATTGACGATACAGGCCCGCCGAGAAGCAGAGGCAGCACCTTGGCGGTCACTAGCTCCACACGCTGAGAGCTAGGGGCCCGGCAGGGGCGCCGTCGGATCGAGTGCGTCCCCGGGGCCGATCGGTGCAGGCGCGGTTTGGTCGGGTCGATCGACTGGATATAGGGAGCCTTGAGGTGGGTCGGCAGGTCACCGTCGCCGGCCGTTTCCGAGGTCTGGAACAGGTCGCGGATCACGATTGCATCTCTATGCGGGGAGTCCTGCTTGTTTGGCGAGTTTGAGGAGTTGGGGTTTGCTTCGTCGGTGTAGGGAGAACAGGACCCGGAGTACTTCGAGGGCCATGGGGTCGGTCTTGGCCAGTTGGGGAGCGATGGTCCAGGCCTGGATCAGGGAGGTTTGTGCGCTGGCCCGGTCGCCGAGCTCCAGGTGGGCGCGGGCGGTGTTGATGTGGACCGGTCCGATCCGGGTGGGGGGCAACCCGGCCTCGCTGTGGGTCAGCTCCTCGGCGAGGCGG
>JBOHFW010000059.1:0-7090 GCA_050699835.1 Pseudonocardiaceae bacterium
CATGCATTCTCTGACGCGGGAGAGACCACAGACATCACCGTGCAGCCGTTAGATCCCGAAGAACGGCGCTTTGCCGGAGCTCGCGCCGCAGCGCTCAGCGTGCTAGACAGCTTTCTCCTGCACGCTCGCCGACATTGCAAATGCTACAAACCACAGCCAAACGAACCTACCGGAGGCGCTGGATGCACCCCGCGCAGTGCGGCTGCGCCTTCCGTGCGTCGAGGGTGAGGATCTATCTAGACTGAATCGGATGTCCGATGCGCCCGACTCCAGTGCTAACTGGGGGGAGTTCGCCGGTTCAGGTCCGCCAGCATGCGGTTGTAGGCCTGCCGGGCCGCCTCGTCGTCATCGACGTCCGGGCTAGTTCCGATGGTGTGGTGATCCTCACCAGACGCCGATCCGATCTTGGCCAGCGACTGGCGGCGGGCCGATTCCAGCCAGTCACCGAGACGGGCCCGGGACCCGGTGGCGCTCCACTGGGCGACGACGGCGAGCATCAGCAGCATCATCAGGCCATCACCGGCCACCCACATGATCGCTCCGGACCAGTTCTGATCCTCGAGCAGGCTTGGTCCCCAGCCCGGCCGCATCAGTGCGGTGCTGGGGGCCAGCGGATGTGCGGTCAGCATCAGTGCCACACCCACCAGGGTGTCCGCTCCCATCGCCAAGGCGAGCAGCGCGAACCGGACGATATGCGGGATCGACCACGGGCTGGCCTCCGCGCCGGCCAGCGGCCAGAACAGCAGGTAACCACTGACCAAGTAGAGGACCTGCTCGAGGTGGTGCACCCAGGGTTGGGTGGCCATCGCTTCCGGGAAACCGGTCAGATGAGTGATCACCAGTACCGCGGTGTATAAGCCCAGGGTGAATACGGGAAACGTGAGCCACCGCGCCAGCCGGCCACTCGGAGCCCGGCGCGCCATCAGCCGGACCGGTTGACCCCAGATCAGCAATACCGGCACGACCATGATCAGCAGCAGATGCTGGATCATGTGCACCCATAGCAGTGCGTGCCCGTACACCTCGATGCTGCTGTGTACCGACACCAGCAGCACCGCCACGCCAGCCAGCCACGACGCCGTCGCACGCAGCGGCCAGCGGTGTTCCTCCGTCCGGGCCCGGCGGAACACCGCGATCAGGTAGCCAACCACCGCGAGCACCGCCAGCACGTCGACGATAGGCGCCGACGTCCACGTCGTCACAGCGGTCTGCCAGTCCAGCGGCGGAATAACCAACCCCTCCCACCGACACGTTCCCAACCCCCCGAGCGTAACCCCCGCACTCCCGTTCACCCGCATTCAGCGGGCGGCCGACGCTGACAGCGCCGAAGATCCAGCTATGCCCTAGGGTCGCAGTTGCACAAAAACAGCAACAGCTCTGGGGGTTTGGTGCACAAGGTGCAGATAGAGGTGATCCTGCTGTCGATCTCGCACGACGCGGCGCTGAGGTGGCGGGTCACGAGGGGCGATCTGCCTTCGGGAGACCGGCCCGATGCTCGGGCGCGCGAACTCGCGGGCCTGGCCGCCAGCGTGCCCACCGCGCCCACCGCGACCGTCGTGCACTCGACGTCATGGCGGCCCACCCCAGGTGGTCTGATCCTCACCTACGCGGTGCTGCCGGACCCCAACCCTGCCGAGAGCAGCGTCCGAGCGGTCCCGGCTGATGCCCCGATCGTCTCCTCGCCCAACGCCGCCGCTCCGACGCCTCCAGCGGTGACGATCGAGCACGTTCTGGCCCATGCGCTGCGCCACCTGTCGATGGTGGCCCGGACCAGCCCGCCCGTCACAGCGGCAGTCGATGCGCACCCGCGACTGTGGCACGCTGTGGTAGCCCACACCCCCGATGTAGCAGGTCAGCTGGTCGGTACCTGACCGACGGAACGTGAGCGAAGGGGTGATGTCGTTTCATGACACCCCGCCCACGACTGCTGGCCATCCTGGGATCCGGCGAGACCGCCCCAACGATGGCGAAGGTGCATCGCCTGCTCGTGGACCGGCTCGGCGCGCCACCCGCCGACGCGGTCCTGCTCGACAGCCCGTACGGCTTCCAGGAGAACGCCGACGAGATCTCCCAGCGCACGATCAACTACTTTCGGAACCTCCGGATTCCGCTCGAGGTGGCCTCGTGGCGCACCCCGAAGGACATCCTGTCCCGGGAACGGGCGTTAGCGCGGGTCGACGACGCCGATTACGTCTTCTCCGGCCCGGGCAGCCCGACCTACGCGCTGCGGGTCTGGGATAACAGCCGGCTTCCCGACGTCCTGGGTGACAAACTCACCGGCGGCGGCTGCGTGAGCTTCGCCAGCGCGGCGGCGGCCACCCTGGGGGTCGTGACGGTGCCGGTGTACGAAATCTACAAGGTGGGCGCGACCCCGCGCTGGGCCGGCGGCTTGGACCTGCTCACGCGGATCGGCCTGCCCGCGGCGGTGATCCCGCACTACGACAACACCGAGGGCGGCACCCACGACACCCGGTTCTGCTACCTCGGCGAGCGACGGCTGCAACTACTGGAATCGATGCTGGAACCCAGCACGGTCGTGCTGGGAGTCGATGAGCACACCGCTGTCCTGTTCGACCTGGATGAAGACACTGTTACCGTGCTCGGCCGAGCCACTCTCACCCTCCGCAGGCAGGGAGTGAGCACCGTATTCGCCGCTGGTACCACCGTGGCGATCGACGAGCTTCGGGCGATCGCCACCGGTGGCGGGCGAGGATCCGACTGCACCCAGCGCCCAGCTACTGAACCGGCCTGCCCGGCACCATCACTGCGCGCGGAGGCGCAGCGCCTGGAGTGCCTCTTCGACGACGCTCTCCAGGTTGGAGACGTGGACGCGGCCGTGACGGCCGTCCTCGAGCTGGAACAGGCGATCGTGGACTGGTCGGCGGACACCGAGGAGATGGACGGCACCGAGGGTCCCCGCGGCGTGCTCCGCCGGATGGTGACGCGATTAGCCGAGCTCGCCATGATCGGCGCGCGCGATCCCCGGGAGACCGTCGCCCCCTTCATCGACACTCTCCTAGACCTGCGGGAACAAGCCCGCGCACAAGCCAACTGGCCCCTCGCCGACACCCTCCGCGCCCACCTGAGCGCCGCCGGCATCGAAATCCGCGACACCCCCACCGGCCCCGTCTGGCTACTCCCCCCGACCCGGCGGGCTAGGCGGTGAGGTAGCGCAGGTGGACGGCGTACAGGACCTCATTGCGGGATCGTCCGGTGGCCTCGGCCAGCTCGTCGAGGAGGATGCCGGACAGCGAGGACAGGCCGAAGAACATCTCGGATAATCCCCGTAGCGGGTCCGTGGTGGCGGCGGCGTCGCCGATCGCGCGGTTCATAGCGAGCCGGAAGACCGAAGGGTCGGCTTCGGTCTCGGCGATGCTCCACGCGGTGAGTACCTCCAGCGCCGGTGGCAACACCGCGTGCAGCAGCTGATCAGGACCCTCGATGCTCATCTCGTCCTTCCGCCCCGACAGATGGATCAGGGCAGCACCACCGACCGCGCTTGGGCGAACCGGCGGGCGACATCGGCCCAGTTCACTACGTTCCACCAGGCCTCGACGTAATCGGGTTTAACGTTCCGGTATTGCAGGTAGAAGGCGTGCTCCCACATGTCGAGCAGCAGCAGCGGTATCGTGCCGGGGCTCAGGTTGCCCTGATGGTCGTAGCACTGCTGGAGCACCAGACGATGGCCCAGCGAGTCCCACGCCAGGATCGACCACCCGGACCCCTGCACGCCGAGCGAATTGGCGGTGAAGTGCTTGCGGAAGGCGTCGAAGGAGCCGAAGTGCGCCTCGATCGCCACGGCGAGCTCACCGTCGGGCTTGTCTCCCCCGTCAGGAGACATGTTGGGCCAGAACACCGAGTGGTTGACGTGCCCGCCCAGATTGAACGCCAGGTTTTTTTCCAGCATGTTCACCGTGGCCAGCGCATCATGCTCGCGCGCCTGCGCCAATTGCTCCAGGGCCGTGTTCGCGCCCTTGACGTAGGTAGCGTGATGCTTGGAGTGGTGCAGCTCCATGATCGTCCCGGAGATGTGTGGCTCCAAGGCGCCGTAGTCGTAGGGCAGGTCGGGCAGGGTGTAGTCGGCCATGCGTGACCTCCAGTAGTACTGATGAGCACTGTAGCCACTATCTTGCAATTAAAAGCTCTGCGCAACTCAGCCGGTCGCAATGACCTGATGGGTGCCGCTGCTCGTTAGACGCCGCACCGACCGCATCAATCTCCCGCCGGAGCCGGGTCCACCCCAGTCCGGTCGCCTTGGCCATTCCGCGCAGGCTCATCCCGGATGAGCACGCGTGTCGCAGGTAGCTGGCGAGGTCGTCGAAGCCCAGCGCGCTCAAGCGGTGAGCCAGCGCCCGATCGCGCTCGGCGGCCCTGGTCGCACGCCCCGCCTCCAGCGCAGCACGGCGCAACCGCGTCAGCTCCGCTGGTGGGCTGGCGGTGTGCGCCGTGGCGGCCAGGGTGGCCAGTTGGCCGGTCTTGGAGAGCTCCTGGCCGACCGCGAGCCGGGCGCGCAGTGCGGGTGAGCGCCGGTAGGCCTTGCGCTGGCGGATCGCAATCGAGCGGGACAGCGCCTCGGCGACCAGTGGCCGGCTCCGGCACAGCCCGATCAGGTCCCGGTAGGACGCAGCGTTGTGTCCATGCCTGTGCAGGTGCCCGCCGAGCGAGACGAACCAACGCCCGCACAGGTGGCAGCACACTCGACCGGTGCCGGACTCGAACACCAGCTGACCGTAGGGGGCGTGCAGGCCAGTGCCGTCGGGCAGCGACCACAGGTGGGCGTGAGGCTGCGCCTGGTGCGCGTGGCGCGCTTGTACCGCCGCAGTGCTCGTCATGAGGCAGAGTTCCTAATGCGATTAATTTGCAACAGCATCTTGCCGCGGCGCTGCCCCGAAACGCAAGGGCCGATCGGCTCCAGCGCCGGTGCGGGTACTCCGCCAGCACCGCCGCTATCGCGACCCGGACGCGCTCACGCGGTTCGGCGGTGCGCGACGGCGGTCTCGTCGTGCTGGGCGGTAGGTCGCAGATCCGGTGGCAAGCCCTCGACACCGGTGCGGATCTCCGCGTCAGCTGGCCTCGCCCGGCCCATCCGACGCCGTCGCAGCGTGCGCATGCCGGGTGCGGTTCCCCCAGCCGGTTTCGACAGCCGGTCGAGCGCGATCATCAAGATGAGGCCGAGCAGGACCAGCCCATGCCCGAGCAACCTGACGATGTCCACGGCCCCGGCCATCGTGTCCATCACCACGACCACGGTGAGCACCGCCACGAACGTCGACAACATGGGAACCATCCCCGAGGTTCGCAATGACCGCCAGGCGACCCAGAGGAAGCCCACTCCCAGCGCCAGGTTCCACGCAGCGCTCTCGTGCACGAGATGCGCCAGCGAGGCGCCTTGCAAGACGACGCCCTGGGCGCCGGGATCGCTGGTGTGCGGACCGAGCATGCTGACCAAGGCCATCTCGGCCTGCGCGAGACCAACCAGGCCGAGCAGGACCCGCAAGGCAGTGACCAGCTGGGGACGGCGGGATCGGGGAGCAACCGCGAGGACTGCCTCGACGAGGTCGGGCTGCTCGGTGGCCACCGCGGTGCGGGTGAGCCGGGTGATGCGCGCGGCGTCCTCAGCGAACCGGTGGCACGCAGCGCAGGTCGCCAGGTGCGCGTCGATCGCGTCCCGTTCCGCCTCGCTCTCCTCACCGTCCAGCCGAGCGGAGAGGGCTTCCCTACACTGTGTGCAGTTCACGTAACAATGGTCGCGCATGGGAACGCTGGGGTTCCCTACGACTTTTAGTTACCCTTCCCGCATGGGTGACCCCCGACCTGATGATGCGCGAGCCACAGCGCTCGCGCTAGCTGCCGGTGCCGGTGATCGCGACTCCCTGGCAGCCTTTATTCGCGCTACTCAGCGTGACGTATACCGCTTCCTCAGCCACCTTTGCGACCACGACGAGGCCGAGGATCTCGCCCAGGAGACGTACCTGCGAGCCCTGCGGGCGCTGCCGAGCTTCGCCGGCCGGTCCTCGGCCCGCACCTGGCTACTGGCCATCGCCCGGCACGTCGCCGCCGACCAGATCCGGCGGAGGCTGACGCGGCCGCGCACCACCACGGTCGAGGACTGGGACACCGTCGTGGCCGGGAGCCCGGCGCACCGGCGGTCCGGTTTCGACGAAGGCATCCTGCTCCGGGAGCTGGTCGCCGGGCTGGAGCCCGGCCGCCGGGACGCCTTCATCCTCACCCAGGTGCTGGGCCTGGACTACGCGGCCGCCGCCGAGGTGTGCGACTGCCCGATCGGCACGATCCGCTCCCGCGTAGCCCGGGCACGCGAGGACCTGATCCGGGCCATGAACGCCCCGGGAATGCGCGGCCGCAGCGCCACCGGCCCCTGATGCGATCACGCTCTTTCTGACAGCTCCGTTCCCCCCGAGGCTGAGCGCACTCACGTTCGAAACACGGCCGGTACGACTGGGCTCACTCCTTGCGCGTGGCGATGAACTGCGTCATAAATACGCTCGACACGAGGACCACGACAGCGATGACCAGCAACCCACTCACTGGCGATACCAGATCCGCCGATATCGTCGCGTTCGCCATCAGGCGCAACAGCACGTTGACCGGTGGTAAATCCCGCAAGGCGGTCAGCAGCAGGGCATCCAAGCAGGTGCTGGCGACGCGAATGGTGAGCGTCTCCACCTGGCCGGTCACCAGGAGTACTCCGTCTATCCCGTACCAGTCCACCTGGCGTGCGCTTTCCGGCGCGCCGGATACGATGAGCACGACATCGCTCGCTTGCCCGCTAGATCGTGCCGGTTCCATCGGGGTCACCCGGCCGGCGCTGATGACAAAGGCCCGCGATGCGTGCGCCCGGATGATCGACTCGCGATGATCGGTGAACACGACTGATCCGCCGGCATCGGCCACGTCGGTGATGAGATCAGCCAGCAGGCCGTGGGCCACAATGTCCAGTCCCGACCATGGTTCGTCGAGCACCAATAAACTGGCGCGCCTCCCACATTCCGGATAGCGGACCCAATAAGGTCCGTCCCGGAATGGAGGGGGATGAATGCCAGAACGGCGCAGGAAATACACGGCTGAGTTC
>JBOHFW010000060.1:0-12977 GCA_050699835.1 Pseudonocardiaceae bacterium
CTCCTGGGCCACCTCAGCAGAGGTGTTCCTACTTCTCAGTAGGAAGTTCCTACGTCGTGGTAGTTTTGTCAAGTGGAGAAGCCGAAAGTGGTGCCATTGGAGGCAACCCGGCCGCGCCGGACCGGCCGCGCTCGAGCCGCCCATCTCGGCCCCGAACGCCGGCGTCCGCTGATCCTCGACGCGGCGCTGGAGGTTTATGTCGAGCGCGGCTACAAGGGCACCTCGATGCAGGCGGTGGCCGATGCGGCCGGGGTGACCAAGCCGGTGGTCTACGAGTGCTTCTCGAACAAGGACGAGTTGCTCCTCGCGCTACTGGATCGCGAGGAGCGACGGTTAATGGCGGCCATCTCCCAGTCGTTGCCCAGCAATCTCATCTCCGACAACGTGGAGGCTGTACTGGCCGCCGCGCTCACGGCGTTTCTCACCGGGGCGGGCCAGGCACCCAACTCCTGGCGGGTGGTCTTCAACTCCGGCTGGAGCTCCGGTTCCGTGGTGGCCGAGCGGGTTCGCCGCGTCCGGGAGATGGTGGTGGGCCAGTTACGCGAGCTGGTGCGCCAGTCCATGGTGCAGGGCGGAGTCGACGATATCGACCGCAAGGCGCCCGTGGTCGCCGAGTTGATTGCCACGATCTCCGAGTCCTGCGCCCGCATGCTGATTCTGGAGCATCACCCCTGGACCGCCGCTGAGCTGGCCACCTACGTGGCCCGAATCCTCACCCGCGGTCTGATAGGCGCTCGTCAACCGTGAGGATATAACCAACCTGCTGACACTCAAACGAATGGTTACGCCTTGCACACCTGAGGTGCTTGTTCCTTCAGCCCAAGGAGCCGGAAGTAGTTTTCGCCAAGGGCGATGTTCCGGAACGCCTCGTCGCTGAGATCCTTGTTGATCCGGCTGTTGACTTCGAGTTCCTCTTCATAGACCTTGTAGTCTTTGGACCGGGAGGCCACGAAGTCGGTTCCAGGGATAGCCCGGGTCGAGTAGCTGTTGAAGAATGAAGTGTACTGGCTTCTGACGCCTGGCTTGCTGAAGTAGAGGTCTTCCAGGACTCGCCAACTGACATCGAGTGTAAGATTTTGGTACGCGTTGAGGAACTGCTTCATGATCCCGATGTGTTGCTCGGGCTTCATGTTGGGCAGCTCCTTGGACAGTCCCATGTGCGCCCATACAATCTTATTCTTTGGGTAGCGCTGAAGCACCTCTTCCATGAGGTGCTGGTACTCCGTTGGGTGTTTGTCACTCCCGAGGTCGGAGTGAATGGTGATCGGGATTTCCCGCTCTTGCAGGATCTGCATGAAGGGCGCCCAGTTCTTGATGTCTTCGCTGGTTGCCGCCTCATGGTGATTGGGGAACAGGGCCTGCTTGACGAGATTGACCTCACCCATCCACTCGAACATCCCCGGATATTCCTTATCGAGCAGCTTGATCCCTGAGACAATGGTCTCCGGATTCGCCAGATCCGGGAAGGTCATCGCCAGAGTCAGGTGAATGCCCTTGGGCTTATGCTCCCAGATGTTCTCAGCATTGACGAAGTCGTTCCTGATGCTCGGCGACACCGGAGTACCGGGACAGTCCAGATAGTAGGTGCACTCGGTGTCCACGGGGAGCTTCTGCCCGATGCCGAAGACGTTCGCATAGCGGACACCGCTCTTGGTGAGGTAATCCGTGACCTCCTGGAACGGGAGGGCCTCACCGCCGAAGGGACGGAAGTGGAGATGGCCGTCAACTACAAAGGTATACGGCTGTGTCTTGCGGTCGTAGCAGTCCTCGCTGGCAGGCACTCCTGCTGCCGTTAGCGGCGCCATCACTGTCACCGCCATCAAAGCAGCCTCGCCGATTCTCAGTCTGGTAAAGGTGCGGAACATTTCGGTAGCCCTCCGGCGTCTGTCTCCGACAAAGTCGGCATCACTGCTAGACACTTGACAAGCGAAACAAGATGTATTGATTGAGGCGTTTCTACGCTCTAGAGGATCTCTGGCGCGCCGCCGGACACGGTGATTTCATCCACCTGGGTTGCCGGGATCCGGAATGTTGCGCGACGTTCGTTCTGGCGATGACGGCGTTACTGCCGATGATGTCGGGCATCAAGATGCACGCTCAATTGCAAAGTCTCTTGATGTCCCTTTCCCTCCGGTGTCATCACCCAGGTTCGGAATCGCGCTGCAGTTTACGGATGCGATACCCACCAAACTGCCGACGGTCTTGTAGGCGCCACCAGGCGAGGCTGCCGGGGCTGCATCGCCTTGGGCAAGGCCGCGCGGCGCTCACTACGATGACCGCCACAGCGGAGATGACCAACATTGCCGCCGCCAGCGGAACTAGCAGAACGTGCTCATTGCGGGACCCCCATCGCAAATCCGAGCAGCCCCTATAGGCAGCTCTCCCAAAGATGATTGTAGGCCGACCCTGGCTATTAACCAGTCACACAATCGAGTTGTCAGTTGTCAGGTATCCGGCGGCTACTGGCGGCGGTACCTCCATATATCGTTCTCGAATGCCAGGAGCCGTGTGGTAACCCTTGTGAAGGTCGATGAGATGCCACACCCTCACCGCCCACCTGACTCTGGCGTGCTTGCAGCCGGCCATCCCGGAGACCTGCCGCCCGGCGAGGACAGGTCTTCCTTTGTCCGGTGCGTCCGCAGTGCGCCGGCCTCCCAGAGATCATGATAACCCTGATCAGTTCGGTTCAACTGATCGCCTAGGCTGATGCGCACGGCTGGTGGCGTCAGGTGATCTTACAGGCATGCGTTCGAGTCCCTGGCGGCACACCGCATTCTAGCTGCGAGAATTCGGTTTTCGGGATTGCGACTAGTAATCGTTTCCGCTCATCCCTGCTGCTGGCTCGTACGATCGGGGCATGGCTAAGCCGGTGCTGATGACCGTGGATGACGACCCGGGCGTGTCCCGGGCCGTGGCGCGGGATCTGCGCCGCCGCTACGGCGAGCACTACCGGGTGGTGCGGGCCGATTCGGCGCTGGACGCCCTGGATGCGCTCAAGGAGATCAAACGCCGCGGCGAGCCGGTCGCGGCGATCCTGGCCGACTACCGGATGCCGCAGCTCAACGGCGTGGAGTTTCTCGAGCAGGCGATGGATTTGTTCCCCCGGGCCCGGCGGGCGTTGCTGACCGCCTATGCCGACACCGATGCCGCCATCCAGGCGATCAACGTCGTCGATGTCGACCACTACCTGCTCAAGCCGTGGGACCCGCCGGAGGAGAAGCTCTATCCGGTGGTCGACGCGCTGGTGGAAACCTGGCGCTCAATCGGGGAGACCAGCGTCGAGCAGACCAAGGTGATCGGACATCGCTGGTCAGCGCCGTCCTACCAGGCGCGAGATTTCCTGGCCCGCAACGCCGTGCCCTACCGCTGGTACAGCGTCGACGATCCGGAGGGCCAGCGGCTGCTCAACGCGACCGGCCTGACCGCGCAGGACATTCCCGTGGTGATCACCACGGACGGGCGTACCTTCCGGCAGCCCAGCGACGCCGAGATGGCCGCCGCGGTCGGGCTGTCCACCCAACCGGCGGAGGAGTTCTACGACCTGATCGTGGTCGGTGCGGGTCCCGCCGGTCTGGGTGCCGCGGTCTATGGCGCCTCGGAGGGGCTGCGCACGGTGCTCGTCGAACGCCAGGCCAGTGGCGGGCAGGCCGGTCAGAGCTCCCGGATCGAGAACTATCTGGGGTTTCCCGACGGGGTGTCGGGCGCGCAGCTGACCGACCGGGCCCGGCGTCAGGCGCAGAAGTTCGGCGCCGAAGCGCTGGCGGCGCGGGAGGTCGTCGGCCTGGAGGCACGCGGCTCCGCCCGGGTGGTGCGCTTCGGGGACGGCAGTGAGATCACCGCGCATGCCGTGGTGCTCGCCACCGGTGTCGCCTACCGAGTGTTGAACGCACCGGGTGTCGCCGAGCTCACCGGCCGCGGCGTGTACTACGGCTCAGCGATGACCGAGGCTCCGGCCTGCGCCGGCCAGGACGTCTACGTGGTGGGCGGCGCCAACTCCGCCGGGCAGGCCGCGGTGTTCTTCTCCCGCCACGCCCGCCAGGTGACCCTGCTGGTGCGCGGGGACTCGCTGACCCGGTCCATGTCGCACTACCTCATCCAGCAGCTTACGGGGCTGGCCAACGTCACGGTGCGGACCTGCACCGAAGTCGCGGCGGCGCACGGCGAGGCACACCTGGAGGGGCTCACGCTGCGCCACACCCGCCACGGCACCACCGACAACGTCGCCGCTGGCCACCTTTTCGTGTTCATCGGCGCGGCGCCGCGAACCGACTGGCTCGACGGGGTCGTGGCCCGCGATTCCCGCGGATTTATCCGGACCGGCCCAGATTTGCTGGTCGTGGGCCGCCGCCCGGCTGGGTGGTCGCTGGATCGCGATCCCTACTACCTCGAGTCCAGCCTGCCTGGGGTGTTCGTGGCCGGTGATGTGCGCGCCGATTCGGTCAAGCGGGTCGCCTCCGCGGTCGGCGAGGGCGCCATGGCCGTCACGCTGGTGCACCGCTACCTGGAGGACCAGTGACCCATTCCGAGCTGCGCGAGCTGTTCCTGTTCACCGATCTGACCGGCGCTCAACTGGACTGGGTCGGCGACCACGGCGAGACCGTCGAGGTCGGTGCGGGCGAGATGATCGTCGCTGAGGGTGAGCAGGCCCGCTGCTTCTACATCCTGCTGTCGGGCACGGTGCAGATGACCCGGCTGGTCGCCGGGGACCAGGTCGAGATCGTCCGCACCGACCAGCGCGGGGTCTACTTCGGTGCCACTCAGTTCTACCTCGGCGACCAGGTTGATCAGAACTACGCAGCCTCGGTGCGCGCGCTCAACGACTGCACGGTCCTCGCGTTGCCCAGCCGCGAGTTCAATGAGATGTTCCGCCGCTGGTACCCGATGGCTGTGCACCTGTTGCAGGGCATGTTCGTCGGGCTCTCCAACACCAACGCCCTGGTCGGGCAACGCGAGCGGCTGCTCGCCCTGGGAAAGCTGTCCGCCGGGCTGACCCACGAGCTGAACAATCCCGCCGCCGCGGCCAGCCGGGCCGCTGACACGCTGCGCGAGCGCCTGGCCGGAATGCGGCACAAGCTGGCGCTACTCGCCGAGGGCCGACTGGACCGGGACGCCCTGAAAACGCTGACCGTCCTGCAGGAGCGGTTCGTCGAGGCTGGCCGCAGTGCGCCGAAGCTGACCGCGTTGCAGACCGGTGACCTGGAAGACGAGCTGACCGACTGGCTCGACGACCACGACGTCTCGCAGGGTTGGGAGCTTGCGCCGGTGTTCGTCGCGGGTGGGCTGCGAGTGGCCGACCTGGAGGAGGTCGTGCAGACCGCGCCGGCCGAGTCGCTGGAGGGCGCGGTGCGATGGCTGGCCTACACCGTGGACACTGAGAACCTGCTCCGGGAGATCGGGGACGCCACCGCTCGGATCACCGCGCTGGTCGGTGCCGCCAAGCAGTACTCCCAGTTGGACCGTGCCCCGCATCAGGACATTGACCTGCACGATGGGCTGGACGCCACCCTGGTGATGCTCGCCCGCAAGCTCGGCGATGGCATCCGCCTCGTCAAGGATTACGACCGCACGCTACCTGCGGTTCCGGCCTACCCGGCCGAGCTCAACCAGGTGTGGACCAACCTCATTGACAACGCCGCCGACGCCATGGACGGCAAAGGCACGCTCACCGTACGCACCGCCCGCGACGGCGAATTCGCGCTCGTGGAGATCGGCGACACCGGCAGCGGTGTCCCACCCGAGGTGGCAAAGCGCATCTTCGAACCGTTCTTCACCACCAAGCCGGTCGGCCAGGGCACCGGGCTCGGGCTGGACGTCAGCTGGCGGGTCGTGGTCCACCGCCACCACGGTGACCTGCAGCTGCGCTCTCAGCCCGGCGACACCCGCTTCCAGGTCCGCCTACCCCTGCAGGAACGCCCGTAAGGCCGTCATTCCGGTGTATCGAACAGGTCGTCCAATCCGATGGTGAGCACGCGGTCGCGTCCAGCCAGCGCGCTCAGGTCGGGATCGAACCCCGCCCCGCCGTAGCAGGCGAGCGCCGTGTCATGGGTGTCAAAGCCGCGACTAGCCAGCAGGTCTCGGGCCCGGCGAAGACGGTCCAGGTGGCGCGCGCCCAGGGGCTCACCCCACTTCGCCTCACCGAGCGACAGGATCCGGCGCGGCTCGCCCGGCACCGTGGGCGCGAACACGACGACGTCGACCTCAATCTGGCTACGCCGGGCTGGGTCGGCAACGATGCCGGAGCCGACCTCTCCCGGTAGGGCTCCGAACAGCTCAGCCGGGACCGTCAGCGCGAACTCCCGGCAGGTCTGCTCGAAGTGCGGTCCGAGCACCTGGGCGGAGAACCGCGCGGCAGCAGCCTGCCACACCGGACGCGCCCGGCCGCTTTCCAGTAACCCCCATTGCGGCCGCATCACCACCTGATAGAAATTGATCAGTTGATCTGCCACTCGGTAGCGGGATCGACCGGACCGGAAGGCATCGGGTTCCCTGCGCAGTAGTCCGCAATCCTCCAGCACCGTGAGATGGTGACCGATGTCGGCAGCGCGGCGACCGATGTAGCTAGCGATTCCGCCGCGAGTGCCGTTGCCGTTCGCGACCGCGGCGAGGACCGAGTGGTACAGCGCGGTATCTCGCACTTCGGCTTCCTCTGCCAGCAGGTAGCGAGCCTCCCGGAACAGCGGGTTCGCCGGGTTGAGCACCGTTCGCAGCACCCACTCGTCGAAGTCTGCGGCGCTGTCCGGTGAGTCGTCGTCGACGAAGCGGCGATAGGCCGGCGTGCCGCCGACAATGGCGTGCAGCTGGACGGCCAAACGGAAGTCGGTCACATTCCAGTAGCGGGCGGCCAGCCGATAATCGAACGGGCGGATCACCAGTTCGAGGTTGGCTCTGCCGCGCAGTGGGGCGCTGCCGGCGAGCAACCCGCCCATCACCGACATCGCCGATCCGCACAGGATCAGTGAGATTGTGGTGCTTTCTGAGACGGCCCGGTCGATCTCTCGTTGCAGGATCGAGGGAAGCACCGGCGATACTTTGCTCAGGTAAGGAAACTCATCGATCACGATGGGACCTGGGAAGCTGCCCGCGGTCGCGAAGAGGTATCTGATCGCCTCGTCCCAACTGACGAAGCGCGGTGGGACGGGCGCGTGCACGCACCGGGCCAACGCCTCAGCGAACAACATCAGTGACTCAGCCTCGGTGGCCTGGGTCGCGCCGAAGTAACAGCCCCCGCTTTCCCGGGCGAGCGCCTCCACGAGGTAGGTCTTGCCCTGCCGGCGCCGACCACTGACCACACCCAGCCGGGGCTGACCTGCTGCGGGTGCCGCGAAGATCGCCAGGTGCCGCCACTCGATGTCACGGTCGAAGATCCGGCTCGGTTTGCTCAGCATCCCGCCCCTAAGATGGAGGACTACACTTCGACGAAGTGTAGTCCTCCATCAGCCGGACAGCGCCCGCAGGCGGCGCAGCACTTCCTCAGGGCCGAGCGCTTGGGTGATGGCATGCAGGTCGGGGCTGCGGGTGGAGCCGGTGAGGGCGACACGGATGAGTTGGGATGCTTCGCGGATTGAGCCGGGGTAGGCATCGGGATTCTTCTTGTATTCCTTGGCGTTAGGCGCGAAGCCGTGTTTGGCGGCAAGTTCGCGAATCTGGTTGAACCATTCCTGGGGGTCGTTCAGGTGCTGGTAGCCCTCGATAAAATCATGGGCAAAACTCGCGGCGATAGTGGCGTCCACACTGAGTGGGAGCACGCGCTCGTCTGTGGGGCCACTCAGCGGTGTGAACAGCTGTGGAAAGAAGAAGCCGTAAGTGGCCCGGAAGCCCGACCATGTGCGCAGGTCCTTGCGAGGATTATCGACACCGTCGCGTTCTACGGCGAGGGCGCGCAAGGCGAGGTCGGGCTCGGCATCCAGGACGGCGCCCAGGTCGGGGTCAAACTGGGCTGCCCAGGCTCGGACGGCGGCAAGGATCTGAGGTCCGGACAAGGTGGCGATGTAGTCAGCGCTGATGTCGTCCAATTTGACCAGATCCACCAATGGGCCGGCGACGCCGCACTGGTCCAGCCGGATCGGGGTGTCGAGCGCCTCCGAGAGCGGAAGTTCGGCGAGCCGCCCGTTGGCCAGTCCCCGCAAGTAGTACAGAATGGCCTCAGCGGGGTAACCAGCCTCGATGTAGAAGTCGACGCTGGCCTCAGGATCCGCACGCTTGGACAGTTTGCGTTTCCCGCCCGAGATCTGCTTCATCAGCGGGGCGATATGGGCGTAGGTGACCGGTTCGAAGCCCAGCGCGTCGAACAGTTGTCGATGCAAGGGTACCGAGGAGATCCATTCCTCGCCGCGGATGACCAGTGTCACGCGCATCAGGTGGTCGTCCACGGCGTGCGCGAAATGATAGGTCGGCAATCGGGGGGATTGGTCGGATGATTTCAAGATGACCGTGTCGTTGCGGTTGGCCTCGTGCTCCAGCTCCCCCCGGATTACGTCCGTGAAGCGGACCCGCTGCCCGGTGGCGTCATCGGGCGCGCGGAAACGCACCACATAGGGAGCGCCTTCGGTCAGCTTGGCCTGCACAGCAGCCGGATCGGCGGCACGCCAGATGGCCCATGACCCGTAGTAACCGGTGGGGATTTTCGCGGCTTGCTGGCGAGCGGTGATGCCGGCGAGCTCGTCTTTGGTGGCGAAGCACAGGTACGCCCTGCCCCGGCGCAGCAGCTCCCGCACATAGGTGAGGTAGATGCGTTCGCGTGCGGACTGGCGGTAGGGGCCGTACTGGCCGTGTTCGTCATTCTCGTCGGGTGGAATGCCGAAGTAGTGGAACGCGCGGGCGAACTGGGTCAGGGCGCCTTCGACCTCACGGGACTGGTCGGTGTCCTCCACCCGCACCAGGTAGGTACCGCCGGAGTGCCCCGCGAGGTCGCGGTCGATCATGGCCACATAGATGCCGCCGATGTGCACGAACCCGGTCGGTGAGGGGCCGAACCGGGTGACCTGCGCGCCCACGGGAAGCTGCCGTGATGGGTAGTGCCGTTCCCAGTGCTCCGGTTCGGGCAGGTCAGCGGGGAACAGGGCGTCGATGACCGCGCGGTCCAGCATCGGTGAGGTCAGTCTCGTTTCCGGGCCGAGCCCGATCATGGAATGGGTGATATGCAGCCAGTCCAGGCTACCAATCGTGCCTGTTCGTCCCTCGTCCGTCCGGATCGGCGAGGGCGTTAGCCTCATCGCCGTGGTGGACGGGGCGGGGCCGGATGGCTCGGACGACGTAGACGGCACGCCGACCGGGTGTGTGCCTCTCCACACGCACATCGTCGAAACCGGCTGCCCGGCACTGTGCCGCGAAGGCCTGGGCTTGTTGATTCGTCCATCCATGGCTGGCGAGTCCGGTGGCGCCGGGACGCACCCGGCGCTCGATCGCGAAAAGCCGGCCGCCAGGTGCGAGTACCCGCCGCGCCTCGGCGAGGCCTGCCGTGACGTCGCTCCAGTGGTGCACGGTCGCTATCGACCAGAGAACCGTCGCAGACCCGTCCGGCTGCCGTAGGTCCTCCGCGGTGCCCGCGGCCCAGGTAACGGCGGCTCGGTCGCGGGTCAACGTTCCAGCGAGCCGGAGCATGACGGGCGCCGGATCAACGCCGATCGCGCGCGCACCCCGGCGGGCGGCTTCTCGGACTGCGGTGCCTGGGCCGCATCCGACGTCGATGACACGGTCTGCGGCCGACAGGTCGGCCAGATCAGCGACGAGGCGGGCAGTTGAGCCTCCTGCCATGGTCATGATGAAGCCGGTCAACAGCCCGGTCACCCCGGCGAAGCCCGGGTAGTTGGCGTGGTGGTTGGTGATGGTCATTGGTCCAGCTTGCAGGTTCACGTCGGCTTGAAGTCACATGCGCGAAAAAACTTTGAGATCGCGCTGAACCGTTCGGCGGGGACGTCCGTGTGGATGGTGTCAAGCGGCCCACGAAGTCACACGAGGGCCCGATACCAGGAGGTTTTCGATGATGACCCGCACCCGCACCGCCATTCTCGTCGCCGCTGCCGCAACTGGCCTGATCACCCTGTCCGCCTGCGGTGCCGGCGGTTACGGCAGTGGCGCCTATGGCAACGATGCCTCGCCAGCGAACCAATCGCAGGGCCTCAACCAGGAGGCGGCCCCAGCCAGTGGGGTGACGCTCGCCGCCGCGCAGGTCGGCGCGCTGGGCCAGGTCGTCACCGACCAGAATGGCCTCACGCTGTACCGATTCGACAAAGACAAGGCCAAGCCGGCGTCGGTCTCCAACTGCAACGACGCATGCGCCAAGACCTGGCCGCCCGCGCTCGGCGACCCGGCCAGCGTGCAGCTGCAGGGGGTCGATCCAGCGCTCGTCGGCTCGGTCACCCGGGCGGACGGCACCGAGCAGCTGACCCTGAGCGGGTGGCCGCTGTACACCTTTGCCAAGGACACCGCGGCCGGTGACGCCAAGGGCCAGGGCGTCGGCAAGACCTGGTTCGCGATCACCCCGAAGGGCAAGAAGGCGCAGGCCACGTCAAGTCCCGCGCCAGCGAACACGCTCAATAGCGCGCCGGCCAACGCGAAAGACAGTGCGCCCGAAGGTGCGTCGGACCGGGGTTATGGCAGTGGTTATGGCAGCGGCGGCGGTTACTGAGCGGACTTCACGGCGGCTGGACCGCCGGAGCGGGTGATCCGATCCTTCTCCGGCGGCGGTGCCTTATCGTCATGAGTGTTCGAGTACTGTCCGGGCCGACCTTATTTTTGCGTGTTCGGAGCAGTTCGGGTGCCGGCCTTGATCGGAGGCCCGACCAGAGGACCGGAGTGACCATCTCAGGTTGGTGGCCGAGCCGTAGACAGAAGGCCCACGGCGAGGATCTGATCAGGTCGCTGTACGCCGAGCATGGCAAGAGCCTGCTGGCCTACGCCACCCGGCTGACCAACGACCGTGCCGCTGCCGAGGACATCGTCCAGGAGACCCTGCTCCGCGCCTGGAAGCACGCCGACGCCGTGGCCGGCGGGCGGGGCTCGGTCCGCGGCTGGTTGCTGACCGTGGCCCGCAATATCGTCACCGACCGGTACCGGGCCAAGGCGGTCCGACCGGCCGAGGTGGGCGAGCAGGACCAGCAGGTTCCTGCACAGCGCGATCACGCGGAGGACGTGGTGAACTCGATGGTCGTGCTGGACGCGATGGACCGCCTGTCCCCGGAGCACCGGGACGTGCTGGTGCAGCTGTATTACCGCGGTCGAACAGTGGGTGAAACCGCGGAGGTCCTGGGGGTAGCTCCTGGTACCGTGAAATCCCGGTCCTACTACGCCCTACGCGCCCTGCGAGTCGCCATGTCCGCAGCCGCGGCGGAGGTGGGCAGATGAGCGCGGTCGAGCACGACCACGAGTCGCTCGGTGCCTACGCGCTGGGCGTGCTGAGCCCGGACGAGGTAAGGGCGGTGGACGCGCATCTTGCCGAGTGCCCAGGCTGCCGGCGCGAGCTCGCGGAGCTGGCCGAGCTGCGGAACGGACTGGACTCGGTTCCGCCGGAGGCGTTCCTCGACGGTCCGCCCGATGACGACCTACTCTTGCAGCGCACTCTTCGCCGGGTACGCGTCGAGCAGGGAGGGCCTCCCCGGCGGGCCCGATTTCCGGTCGCCGCCGGAGCCGTAGTGATCGCGCTGGCCGCGCTCGGCGGTGGCGTCCTGCTCGGCAGGCAGACTGCTCCGGGCGGCGAAACGCAGGGTCCGCAGAGCAGTCTCGTGCAGGCACCTCCGGACAGCCGCACGGGGGAGGCCACGAACCCGGTGACCGGTGCCAGTATGGCCGTCAGCGTCACACCCAGAGCTGGTTGGGTGCGGGTACACGCCGTGGTCCGGGGTATCTCGGCCGGTCAAGCGTGCCAGCTCCTCGTGGTGTCGCGGGACGGTAATACCGTGCTCGCCGGGAGCTGGCTGGTGTCCGACAAGGGCGCCCGGGACGGCACCTCGCTGGACGGCTCCGCGTTGATCGATCCGGACAAGGTGAGTTCCGTGGACGTAGTCACCACCGAAGGCCAGGAGCTTATCTCGGTCAGTATTTAGGGATTTTTCATCAGGCGTTGAGTTTTTCGCCTCACCGAGCTACCGTCGGGTATGACCATCGTCGAACGGCCTGGTGCCCTCGACCGGGAACTCGTCCTCGATCTCGGCGGCCTCGACGCGCAACTGCTGCCGGTGGTGGGGGG
The DNA here is from genome assembly GCA_050699835.1 of Pseudonocardiaceae bacterium. Lineage (GTDB taxonomy): Bacteria > Actinomycetota > Actinomycetes > Mycobacteriales > Pseudonocardiaceae. The sequence continues at coordinate 12,185 of JBOHFW010000060.1, forward strand.
CAAGGCGGCGAACCTGGGTGAACTCATCCGTGCGGGCTTCCCGGTGCCCCCTGGGTTCTGCATTACGACCGCCGCCTACCAGCAGGTCGCTGCGGAAGCCTTCAGTGCCGGAGCCTTCAGTGTCACAGTGCCGGAGCGGGGCGGGCCCGAAGGGTTTGCCGAGGCAGCCCGAGCTGCGATCCTCGCGGTGCCGGTGCCTCCCGGCGTTGCCGATGCGGTGCAGCGCGCCTACCGTGCTCTCGGGGACGACGTGCCGGTTGCTGTGCGGTCGTCGGCGACCGCCGAGGATCTACCCTGGGCGAGTTTCGCCGGCCAGCAGGACACGTTCCTCAACATTATCGGTACGGACGCCGTGATCGACGCGGTGCGCCGATGCTGGGCATCACTGTGGACGGATCGGGCGGTCAGCTACCGGATGACCAACGGGATCGATCACGCGTCGGTGCAGCTCGCGGTGGTTGTCCAGCAGATGATCGAACCGCAGGTTGCTGGGGTGCTGTTCACCGCTGACCCGGTGACCGGCCATCGTGGGCACACGGTCATCGATGCCAGCCCCGGTCTGGGTGAGGCGGTGGTGTCCGGCGCGGTCAATCCCGACCACTGTGTCGTCGACGCGTCCGGCGCGGTCCTGGAACACCGCCTGGGGGACAAGCGGGTGGTGGTCCGCTCGGTGCCCGGCGGCGGCACCGAACAGCTCGCGCAGCCAGCGGCCGCGGAGCAGCCCTGCCTGAGTGAGCGGCAGATCCGTGCGCTCACCGCACTGGCGCAGCGGGTCCAGACGCACTACGGCGCG
>JBOHFW010000061.1:0-5399 GCA_050699835.1 Pseudonocardiaceae bacterium
GTCCACGCTCCAACATCGACAGGTACTGCGCGGTGATCCCGGCCAGACCGGCCACCACTTCCAGGCTCAACCCGCGACGACGCCGAATCATCCGAGCGCGCGCACCGATCGTCCGCGCTTCCTCAGCGTTCAATGCCTGCCCTCTCTTCGCCGGACTCCCCGCCGACGCCCCGGGGCGGAACCTCCGGCGAAGAGGTGAGTCCAGGCTACTGGCCCATCGCTGCGCTCCACTCAACCGGCGGCTGGCCGGGGTTTACTCATCGCGCTGGAGCGCGGCGCACTGCTCGCACCGCTTGCCGCCGGCGGACGACTCCTTCCCATGCCGGCAGTCCAGGCAGATCTGGGCGGGATCCGGCGGCGTGCCGTCCAGCACGATCGGCTTCCCGGTCGTCAGCTTCAGCGGCTCGAACTCGATACCGCACATGGCGTGCACGCTGCGGGTAGTGATCGAATACGCGCCGCGGTGCGTGTCGCGGTCGCCCATCGACCGCAGATACCAGCCGCTGGCCTTGCGGCTCCCGGCCGCGTCATTGGTGCCGTTGGTCACCGGCACACACTGCGGTCTAGATCACGCCCGGCCTCAACACGGTGTTTAAGGCCTAGCGCTCCCTGATTCCGAAGCGTTTACACAGCGAGTCCAACTCCCATACCCGGCGGCGCGCCCGCCGGTCCAGAATGACCACCAGGTCCCGGGCGATCGGATCGTTACGGATCCTGGTGGGCGCGATCCGGTCGGCTGTATCGAGGTGCCGGATTGTCTCGTTGTCCCGGTCTCCCTCGGCTTGCGCGTAGCCGCGGGCCAGGTCGAGGTGCAACCGGCTGCGCCGACCCGCCGAGGTGGGGCTGACGGGTTCGGCGTCGAGCCGCTCCGCATGTTCGGGGCCGTTGCCCTGCTCCACAGCGATAGCCAGCGACCACGCGGCGACGTTCGCCGGGCCGAAGTGCCATGCGAGGGTATTTCGCTCTCCCATGGCGTGCGCCAGGTCGGCCGCTTCGGCCAGGTGAGTCTGCGCGTCACCGGGCCGGTGCTCGCGTCCCGCGAGCTGCGCCGCGAGCAGGTGGGTCATGCCCAGTGCTTCCGCTGCGCGCGCATCATCTCCGGTGGGGTCGGCTACCGGCTCTACCGCCGCTCGCGCGTCGGCGAGAGCATTGCTGGCCGAACGGCGGGCCCCCATGCGGCTGAACGCGCCAGCCCTGGCCAGCCCGGCGAAACCGGCGAGGGCCGGATCTCCTAGGCGGCGCGCGGCTGCCTGTGCTCGATCCATCGCCAGCACCGCGAGCTGCGTGTGCCCGAGTTGCCGGGCGATGCCGAAGGCCACCACGCAGGCCTCCACGAGTGCCTCCAGCGCCGTCCTGCGCGCCGCCGGGGTCCCCGTCGCCGCGTGGATGTGCAGCTCGGTGAGCAACGCGCCGAGGTCCTTACCGGCCAGCGCATATCGAGCCTCATCACAATGGGCGTTGGCCTGTGCCGCCCAGGTGGCCAGCTGCTCGACCGGGCGCGCACGCAGCTCCGGGACGTGGTCCAAGGTGAGGTCGTACAACAGTGGGGTGATCTCAGCGATGACCGCAAGAGCATCCGCGGTGCCACGGTCAGCCGGAGGGTAGGGCTGGCCAGTCAAGTCCGCTACCGAGCAGCCCAGCGCCTCGGCGAGGTCCTCGATCAAGCCACGCCGGTTGAACCCGCGCAGCCCACGCTCCAGCATCGACAGGTACTGCGCGGTGATTCCGGCGAGCCCGGCCACTACTTCCAGGCTCAGCCCGCGACGACGCCGGATCATCCGAGCGCGCGCGCCGATCGTCCGCGCTTCCTCAGCGTTCAATGCCTCTGCCTCTCCTCACCGAGCCCCCCACCGATGCCCCGGGGAGCTACCCCGGGGCGGGAACCTCGGTGAGGAGGTGAGTCCAGGCTACTGGCCCATCGCTGCTGACCGCGTAACAGCGCTGCCGCGCATCGCCGAGGCCGACCGGCCCAGTGATGCCGAGCTGGCGCGACAGCGCGAGCAGGTCATCGGCACAAGACGGATGTGTTGGAAAAGAAAACGGCAATGAATGATGAAAGGGTAGGCCCTTTCACAATCACAAACAATCGAGGCCTGGCGACCCGCGCGTCTCCTTTTTTCTCCCCCCGCTGGTAGGGAATGGAGACGAGGCCGCGCTGACCTGCGGAAACAAGACGTGTATCCGGAGCTGAGGAGCGACTCACGCAGCCGGGGCGTGTGTCGTGACGGTGGTGTGACCGCGGTGTCACGCTGGGCTCGACATGGGATCACCACGTAGGGAGCACTAACCCGCGCAGCTCTGTCTCGTTGTCGGTGTGGTGAGGCATCCTGTGTGTGTCGGGCGCAACGACGGGGGGTGGACACGTGGACGCGATTGTGGTCAAGGCTGACCCGGCGGAGCTGCGCGCCCGTCGAGAGCGTGCGTTGTCGTCGGTTCGGCTCACCGAAGACGAACTGCGGGCACGCATCGAGTCCGGCAGCGCAACTCCGGACGAGCGTGACGCATGGCAGGAAGTCGACACCGTCGCGTTCCTCCTGGGGTCGTAGCCTCTGCCGGGTGACCTTCGACCTGGCCGCTGAAGCGGGCAAGTTTGGCGAAGAGCTGCAGCAGCTGCTCGACGCCGTGTTGCCATACGAGCAGGGCACCGACCCCGAACTACGCCAAGTCACCGTCACAGCATCTCGCCTCACCTTCGCTATTGAGATCGGTACGGCGAAGGCGAAGGAGGCCAAGACAATTCCGCTGCTCAGCAACGGCCGCAGGGTCGCAGAGCTATTCGTCCTGATCCGGCTCGTCGCAGACTCGGCCGACCGATACCCGGCCGTGGCCAAGTCCAAGTTCGAGTTGCGGGTCAACCGTCACCCGCTGCTGCGCCTGGACTTCGACCGCGACATGCACACCGCACCGGGTTGTCATTGGAACGTTCACGCCGAGCGTTGCGCGATCACTAACCTGCTGGTGCGGAACAACCCGGATCACAGCGGCGAGCTGTGCAAGCTGCATCTGCCCGTCGGCGGAGCCCGGATGCGGCCCTGCCTGGAGGATCTACTGCAGCTGCTCGCCGAGAAGTTCCGGTTCGACGCGATGCCGGGCGCTCTGAGGGCCATCGAGGATGGCCGCGTCAAGTGGCGTCGCCGGCAGCTCGCGGCGATGGTTCGCGACGACCCCGAGGAAGCAATACGGGTCCTGACTGAGGAGCTCGGGTATGAGGTCACACCGCCGACCTCCGGTGCCCGTGGTGCGCGGTTGGACCGGCTACGACGCTGGTGAGGCAGGCCCCTAGCGCGGCTGTTTCCTCGCGTCGATCAGCGGGCTACCACTCGTCCGGCTTGTACGCCGACTCCACCTCATCGCGGCGTCCGCGCCGGTAGCACTGCGGTGCACTGCTGCCGCGCCGCGGGCCAGCTCGGGTACGCCGGCATGTGGACGTGCACGACGGCCGCTGGCGGCGCCGGCGCAACGACCTGCGCGCCCTGGGCGCGGGCGAGCTCGTTCGAGCGCCTCGGCGAGCCGCGCCTGCCAGTACCGTTCTCGTGAGTCCCGGTAGGCCCGTGAGTCATCACGCCACCTCGCCTTCGCTCGCCGCGGCCGCCCGGGACGCGAGGACCTGGGCAACCTCCCGGGCACCGTTGCGGCTGCCGAAGCGCCGCTCGACCTGACCTCCGGTGACCTCGTAGCCCTCGTCGAGCTGCGCTGCGATCCACCGCCGGCGCTGCGCAGCGGTGCTCCTCCTGCGACGCCTCGGCGCTGAGTCAGATCATCGTCAACTACCAGCAGGTGAAAGACACCTTCGGGCAGCGGCCGTGCGGTCTCCTCGGCGGCGGATACCTCCATGAGAGCCGCTAGCTCTGCCTGCCGGCTCACCGCGCACCCCCACCCTGGCAGTCCCGGCAGTCCTGATCCGGATCCGGCGGTGCGGGTGTCAGCACGATCGGTGCGCCGTTGGTTCGCTTCAGCGGCTCGAACTCGGCGCCGCACGCCGCGTGCACACTCCGAGTCGCGATCGAGTAGGTGCCGCGGTGAGTGTCCCGGTCGCCCATCGACCGGAGATACCAACTCGACTTCGGACGGGTCTGGTCTGTCTCGGATGACTGCTCTGCTGCGTTCACCCGGCAGAGACTGCGACCTAGATCACGACTAGTTGTCTACACTCCGTTGACTTGGACCACCGATCCCGAAGCGGTTACGCAAGCTCTCCAGCTCCCACACCCGGCGCGAAGCCCGGCGGTCCAGCGTCGTGAAAAGCTCCCGTGCCATCGGGTCTGGCCGGATTAACTGCGGAGCGATTCGGTCGGCGGTGTCGAGGTGTCGGATCGCATCCCAGTCACGCCGGCCGCCCTCCTGGGCCAGCGCTCGAGAGAAGTCGAGATGGAGCGCTGAGGTCCGCTCGCTGCTGCCCAATGCCTGCACATTAATCGGGAGGCTTGTGGCGTCCGCGTAGGCCCGAGTGCCCTCGTTCAGCTCGATGCCCACCGCCAGGCGCCAGGCGGCGACGTTCGTTGGTCCGAAGTGCCGACGCAGGGCATTGCGCTCTCCCACCTGTTGAGCGATCTGGTCTGCCTCGTCGAGATGTCTATGGGCGTCGTCCGATGATTTTGAGCGCGCGGCGGTTTGCGCAGAAGTCAGGTGCATCAATCCGACCATCTGCGCCACAGTGGTGTCAGCTGCGGCGAGTTGGATACTTGGTGAAAAATCGTCGATCGCCTGAGTCAGCATGGCGGTCGCTCGGTTGCGGGCCCCGGCCCGCATCCGTCCCAGCGCCAGGTACCAGTGGGCGAAGCTGAGAACACCCGGACCACCGTGCAGCTCGGCGTAGTCGTAGCCTCGCTGGGTGGCTGCCAGCGACAAGTCAAGGTAGCCGAAGTTCTTCGCCACGGCGGCAGCAATCATCCAGCCGTCCACCAGCGCCACCAGGGCGGTGTGCCGGTCGGTCGAGTTCCGGTCGTGAACGTGGGACTGGAGTTCGAGCAGCACGGCAGAGAGGTTCTGGCCTGCGCTGTTGTAACGGGCCTGATCGCGGTGCGCTGAGGCGTCGTCCGTCTCGCTCACCAGCGCCTCCAAGGGACGTGGCGATGCTACGGGCTTCTCGTCAAGTTGGTAGTCGTTGAGCGCCAACCGGATATCGTCAAGTGACGACGCGGCGTCTGCCGTACTCCGGTCCGACTGCGCGTAAGGCTGTCCGGTTAGATCCGCCACCGAGCAGCCAAGGGCGTTGGCGAGATCCTCGATCAGACCGCGCCGGTTGAACCCGCGCTCGCCACGTTCCAGCATCGACAGGTACTGCTTGCTGATTCCGGCCAGCCCGGCTACTACTTCTACGCTCAGCCCGCGACGACGCCGGATCATCCGAGCGCGCGCGCCGATCGTCCGCGCTTCCTCAGCGTTCAATGCCTCTAGCC
>JBOHFW010000062.1:0-6204 GCA_050699835.1 Pseudonocardiaceae bacterium
GGTTGGTAGACCGGGCCGTACACCAACCGCATCGCGGGGAGCGCGCTATCCAGTGGCAGCAGCCGGATATCGCGACGGGCGCTGAGTTCGGCCAGCAGCGGGGTCGGCACCCCGGCGGACGAGAGCAGGGCATCGATGCGGCCAGCTTCGAGCGCGATGATCGCGTCGGAAGGCGTGTGGTACACGTGAACCGCGGCTGAGGGAGTGGAAGGGGCGAGCCCGGCGACTTCGAGGAGCCGTTTGCCGGTCAGCTTGGTAGCGGAACCGTACGCATTTAAGGAGACGGTGCGCCCGGCCAGATCGGCCAGGGTGTGGATAGGGCTGGCAGCCAGGACGACGAGATGGAGATAGTTTTGATAGATCCGGCCGATGGCCCGCATCGGTACCGGGGTCGGCGGGGGGCCGCCAATGGTGGCGGTGGCTTGGGCAGTGTCGGCGAGCACGATGGCCAGATCTACCTGTCCATCGTGCAGCCGCTGCAGGTTTTCCAGGCTGCCGTCAGTGGATATCGCCGTGGCGCGCAGTCGCGGCTCCGCGTCGCGGATCTGGGCGGCGAGTAGCTCGACGAACTCCAGGTAGAACCCGCGTGGCGGGCCTGACGCGATCGTCAGCGAGCGCTGGGGCCCGCGGTAGGTGCCCGTGCCGCAGCCGGCTGCCGTGGTGAGCCCGAGCGCCACCGCGCTCAGCAACCTCCGGCGCGAGATCTCGATCATCAGCCGGTCTCCGGTGCCCCGGCGCGGGGCAGGACGACGTGGACGGCCAGGCCGCCGGAATCGCTGGCCGTGATGTGCAACGTCCCCATGCGGGAGAGCAGCAGCCGCTCGGCGATGGCCAGCCCGAGCCCGGTTCCGGTGCTGTTGCCGTGTTTGGGGGCTCGCCAGAACCGCCGGGACGCCTGCGCTCGCTCCGGCGCCGACAGGCCTGGCCCGTCGTCCTCGACGATCAGCCGCACCGTCTCGGGGTGGGGCGCCGCACGCAGGGTGACGGTGGCACCAGGCCCGGCGTAGCGGATCGCATTGTCCAGCAGGATGTCGAGTACCTGGGCAAGTTCCGAGTCTGCGCAGGCGACCGCGGCAGGCTTGGCCGGCACATCGTTGACCAGCTGGATCTGGGCCTGGCAGGCGGCGGGCCGCCAGGCGTCGAGCCGGGCGTCGGCGATGGCACCGGGGCAGCAGCGGGCCTCGTCAGCAGGCTGGGGCTCGGCGGCCACCCGATCCGCGGAGGCCAGTGTGAGCAGCCCGTCGAGCAGCGCTTCCAGCCGCTCGACCTCGGCCGCCAGGGATCGGTAACCAGCCTGCGCGGCCACCGGAACTCGGGGCGCCAGCAAGTCCACCCGCAGCCGTAACGCGGCCATCGGGTTGCGCAGCTGGTGGGAGGCGTCGGCGACGAGTTGGCGTTCCTGCTCCGCGGCAGCAGCCACCGCGTCGGACATCTGGTTGAACGAGGTGGTGAGCGCGCGCAGCTCCCGTGGCCCACCACCGGCGGCGACGTGTGCACCCGACCCGCCCGCCGCGACCGCGCGCACGCCGCGTTCCAGCTCGGCCAGCGGGCGCAGCACCCAGCGGGCGAGTACCAGTGCGAGCAGCACAAAGCTCACCGCGGCGGCCAGCGCACCGCCCAGGATCAGCGCCCAGCTGCTGGCCACGTCCGCGGCGGCGGCGGCGATCGGCGTCCGCAGCACTGCCACCCCGGCGATGCGGGATCCGGTACCGACCGGTCGGGTCAGCACGACTTGGCCGGAGGACCACGGCCGCAGGTGGGGCAGTGGCTGACCAGGCTCATTTCGCAGCGCGCCGTCGATCAGCGGTCGTAGCCCAGGATCGTCAGGGGTGATGCGCCCAGCGGCGACCATCACCTCGCGCTGCCGGTCGAGGATCAGCACACTTTCCTGGTAGAGATCGGCATATGCGCCTGCCTCCTCGGCCAGCGGCGCACGATCCCCGGTCGCGGCGGCCTGCTGAGCCAGCACCGCGAAGCGGTCTAGCGCGGCAGTGCGGTCGATGAGCAGCCGCTGGGTTCGTTCCGCGGCGGTGCTGCTGAGCAGCGGCCAGGCGAACCCGGTGACGGCCACCGTGGCGAACGTCAGTAAGATCATCAACAGTCGGCGGCGCACGTGCCCACCCTCACCCGAACCGGTAACCGAAACCGCGGATGGTCTGCAGCAACTCCGGGCGGCCGAGTTTGGCGCGCAAACTCGCCACGTGCACATCCAAGGAACGGGACACCGCCAGGTATGCGTCGCCCCACACGTTGTCCATAATCTTTTGACGGCTCACCGCGGTGCCCGGGTGGCGAGCGAGCACCGCGAGCACCTCGAACTCCTTGGTGGTGAACACCACCGGTTCGCCAGCCACCATCACGGTCCGGGCGTCCAGGTCGACGAGTACGTCTGCCACCTGCACGATGCGTGGCCCGGAGTCCCCGCGAGCCGCCGAACGCCGGGTCACCGCCTCCATTCTGGCCAGCAGCTCACGCAGCCGGATCGGCTTGACCACATAGTCGTCAGCGCCGCAGTGCAGAGCGCGGACCGCGGAGCGTTCGTCTCCGTCGGACGTGAGCACGAGGACCGGCATCACGCTGACCCGCCGTAGTCTGTACAACACCTCGAAACCGTCGATGCCGGGCAATCCGAGATCGAGCAGCGCCAGGTCAGCGTCACGGTGCAAGAGGAGCGCATCCTCGCCCAGCCGGCAGCGGGTCGGGCGGTACCCGTGCTCACCGAGCGCCTCGACGAGTGCGCTCGCGAACCCGTCGTCGTCCTCCACTAATAGCACCCGCATCCGCACGCCTTTCAGCCTGACGACGTGGCTGGCATCGCACCGTCGACTCTCTCATTTCCAGCTCACAGCAGGCAAGACCGCGCCCCGCACTCCTTACCATCGCTTAAGACGATCGGCACGGTGATCACCCGCTGGCGCTCGGGTCAAATCCCACGGGGTCAAATCCCACGGGGTCAAATCCCACGGGGTTGAAACAGATCCTTTCGCCTTATCGATAGTCTAGGTGCCTGGCCACAGGGAGGTCATGATCAGGACGCCAGCGAGGAGTGCAGATGTCGGTTGACCATCTGCTTCAGATGATCCCGCCGCTGACGGTGTATGTGCTGGTCGGACTCGTCGTCGGGATCGAGAGCTTGGGTGTCCCGATGCCTGGCGAGATCGTGTTGGTCAGTGCGGCGTTACTGTCCTCACGGGACGAACTCGCGATCTCCCCGCTCTGGATCGGGGTCGCCGCCAGCGCCGGGGCGATCATCGGCGACTCGATTGGCTACGCCATCGGGTACCGCTACGGCAGGCCGCTGTTCGATTGGGCCGCACGCAGGTTCCCCAAGCACTTCAAACCCTCCCACATCGCCTACGCCGAGCAGGTCTTCACCCGCTGGGGCGTGTGCGCGGTGTTCTTCGGCCGGTTCATCGCGTTGCTGCGGATCCTCGCCGGGCCACTGGCCGGCGCGTTGCGGATGCCCTACCCGAAGTTCCTAGCCGCCAACGTGCTGGGCGGGATCGTGTGGGCGGGCGGCACCACGGCGGCGGTCTACAGCCTCGGCGTGATCGCCGAGACCTGGCTGTCCCGGTTCTCCTACCTCGGACTCGGCCTCGCGATCGTGGTCGGCCTCAGCATCGGCTGGCTTGTCAGGAAGCGCACCACACGGCTCATCGAGCAACATGCCGCCGCTCAGGACGGCCACCGGGAGACGTCGCTCCCCGGAACCCACCGCCAGCACCCCGGTGAGGACCAACACGATGATCACCACGCATCGCCAGCTCGGCACCCAGCTGCGGCCCCGCCTGCCGAACTTGGCTGAATGCGAAGAACGCGAAGTGGCATGCACGTTCCGGGAGGCAGGCCGTGGAGGTGTTTGATGACGTCCGGGCGGTCGGTCACGACGGTGAACGAGTTCGTGATCAGCATGTCGTCCTCGCCTCAGCCGACAGCCGGGGGTTCGCTTCGCTGCGCCAGCCGGCGACGCCGCGACGGCAGCGGTATGCCATCGGGCGTTCGCTGCGCAAGCAGGTGCCCCGATCAGCGCTGGGCCGCTGGAGCGTGCCCGATACCCGTGCCGACCCGGTACAACAGATCATGGCGACTCACGAAGGTCGGCTGGAGCGGCTGATCCCGGTCCGGATTGGCCGAATGATCGCCTCCCCCTACGCCTTCCTCCGCGGCGCTGCCGCGATCATGGCCGAGGACTTCGCCCACCTACCCTCCACTGGGATCACCCCGGTCATCTGCGGCGACGCGCACTTGGGCAACTTCGGCTTCTACGCCTCGCCCGAGCGCGATCTTGTCTTCGACCTCAACGACTTCGATGAGGCCCATCCGGGAGCCTGGGAGTGGGATCTGCGCCGGCTGGTGACCAGTGTCTGGGTCGCCGGCCGGCACAACGGTTCCCCCGAACACGCGTGCAAGGACGCCGCGACGCGCTGTGTTGCCGCTTACCGGGAGCACATGGGATATCTGGCAGAACAACCGCTACTAGCCCGCTCCTACGAGCGGCTCGACCTGGACCGGCTGCGGAGGACCGCGACCCGGCACCCACTGCGCCAGCAGATCAAGCGGGCAGCCCAACGGGCGCGTCGGCGCACCAGCGACCGTGCGCTACCACGATTCACCCAACAACACGACGGCACCCGCCACCTCGTTGAGGAGCCCCCACTCATCACCCGCCTAGACCCTGCCCAGGCCGACCAGATCGCTCAGGCACTGGACTCCTACCTGCAGACGCTGCCTCCGCACTGGGCACGCATCCTGGCCGGATATCGCATCATCGACGTCGCTCACAAGGTCGTCGGCGTCGGCTCGGTAGGTCTGCGCGCCTACATCGTGCTGTGCGAGGGCAGCAGTCCCGACGATGTGGTGTTCCTTCAGCTCAAGCAAGCCCGCCGGTCTGTTGTCGCGCGCTTCGTGCACGGCGATTCGGCCTGGCACGCCCATCAGGGCCAGCGGGTGGTGGAATACCAGCAGGCGCTGCAGACCGTCAGCGATCCGCTGTTGGGATGGACCACCGTCGGAGACCACCAGTACTACGTCCGACAGTTCCGGGACATGAAGGGTGCCGTCACGGTCGACGGGATCGGCGCCTCTGCCCTGGCCGACTACGCCGGGATCTGCGGCCTCCTGCTGGCCAAGGGCCATGCCCGCACCAGCGGCGCCTCCATGATCGCCGGCTACCTCGGCAGCAGCGATATGGTCGACCGGGCCCTCTGCCGATTCGCCCGCAGCTACGCCGAACAAACCGAGCACGACTACCAGAGTCTGCTGAGCGCCGTCGCCCGTGGCGTCCTCCCCGCTGAGGCCGTCCAATGATCAGCTGCCGTACCACACCCCTACCACAGTCCGGATTATGAACCGGCCAGGAGTCGCCTTCGTCCGTACCGATTCTTGTCAGCCTTCTTCGAGGAGGATCGCGAGAAACTTGACTGTCCGCGACGGTGATTTAGCTTCCAGAACGAGGAGGTCCATCGCCATCATGTAGTGGTGGACATCCTGGCTCTTGTCCAGGTAAAGCGCACTTGTGACTTGCTCAAGGTACACAATGTCAGGCAGATCGGGTTCGGAAAATCGCAGGATCGTGAACGGAACGGATACCGCGACGTGATCGCTCGAATACATCGACACGACCTGTAGCGTGATATTCGGTAGCTCAGCCATCTCCATCAGATGCCGGATCTGTGCGCGCCTGAGCGATCGTGGTTTGAGCCGCCACAGCGCCGCCTCGTCGACGACGGCCCACAGGTTCGGGGCTCCGGATCGGGTGAGCACCTCCTGACGTTTCATGCGCAGCCCGACCCGGCGGTCGATCTCCTCGGTGGACTCAGTCGGGTGTCCGAGCGGGATGAGGGCGCGGGCGCACTCTTCGGTCTGCAACAGGTCAGGCACGAGGTGGGGTTCGTAGCTGCGGATCACGGAACTGGCCTGTTCCAGACCGACGTACAGCTCGAACCACTCCGGCACGATGTCGCTATAGCGGTGCCACCAGCCGGATAGGTCGGCGCGCCGGGCCAGCGTCAGGACCGCGTCCCGCTCCTGGTGGTCAGTGATCCCGTAGAGGATGAGCAGATCGACTACGTCCCGTTCCTGAAAGCGCACTCGTCCCTGTTCGAGCCGACTGATCTTGGCCTGGGACGCGCGGATCGCGGCACCGGCGGTTTCGCGGGTGATACCGCGTGTCATCCGGAGCCGATACAGCTGACTACCCAGCAG
>JBOHFW010000063.1:0-4404 GCA_050699835.1 Pseudonocardiaceae bacterium
GTTTCGCCGCGGCGCGGCGCTCCTTCTTGGCGGCCTTCGCCGCCGCCTTGTCCTTCGTCTTGGCGGCAGGTTTGGGGGGCGGTTTGGCGGGCATGGCTCATAGGATACTTGCGGATCACCTGTTGGCGGCTGCCCTGGTCAGGCTAGCGACGAGCGGGTCAGCAGGCGGGTCGCCTCCTGGGCGGCCGGACCGGCCTCGGCCAGTTCCGCGAGATGATCGGGTACCTGGCCGCCGCGGCGGGTAACGGCTTGCGCGTAGAGCCGACCGGCTCGGTACGACGATCGCACCAGCGGTCCGGCCATCACCGCGGCGAAACCCATCAGCTCGGCGGCGTGGGCATGCTCAACGAACTCCTCCGGAGTGGCCCACCGGGCCACCGGATGGTGCCGCGGCGATGGGCGCAGGTACTGGGTAAGCGTGAGCAGCTCACATCCGGTGGCGTACAGGTCGGCCATCGCGGCGGTAACCTCCTCAGGCTGCTCACCCAGACCCAGAATCAGGTTGGACTTGGTGACCAGTCCCGAGTCACGGGCTGCCCGCAGCACGTCCAGCGACCGCTGGTAGCGAAACGCCGGTCGGATCCGCTTGAAGATCCGTGGCACGGTCTCCAGGTTGTGCGCCAGCACCTCGGGCTCGGCGCCGAACACCTCGCCGAGCAGCTCGGGACGGCCGTTGAAGTCCGGGATGAGCAGCTCCACGCCGGTGCCGGGGTTGAGCGTGTGGATCTGCCGGACGGTCTCGGCGTACAGCCAGGCACCGCCGTCAGGCAGGTCATCACGGGCGACCCCGGTGACCGTGGAGTAGCGCAGTCCCATGGCCTGCACCGATTCGGCGACCCGCCGTGGTTCATCGCGGTCCAGCGCGGCGGGCCGGCCGGTGTCGATCTGGCAGAAGTCGCAGCGCCGGGTGCACGCCTCGCCGCCGATGAGGAAGGTGGCCTCCCGGTCCTCCCAGCACTCGTAGATATTGGGGCAGCCGGCGGCCTCACAGACCGTGTGCAGTCCCTCCTGGCGTACCAGGCCCTTGAGCTCGCGAAACGACGGGCCCATGGTGGCGCGCGTGCGGATCCACGGCGGCTTGCGCTCGATCGGGGTTTGGCTGTTGCGGACCTCCAGACGCAGCAGCTTGCGGTCGCCGGCATCAGATCCTGGGGGTACCACGCTCACGCACATCACCCTACGCGGGATCCGGCGGCACACCGGTGAGCTCGGCGGTGCGTTCCCACAGCAGCCGGGCGGTGCGCTCGTTGCGGGCAGCGAGGCTCGGGGTCGCCCGGCCAGGGGCTCCGCGGATCTCTCCGAGGGAGGCCGGTCCGAAGTACTCTCCGCTGCGGACATCAGCCGCGGTGGCGGCGTAGAGCTGCGGCAGCGTACCCACGGCCACGCCTTGGGTGACCAGCTTGCTACCCCACCTGGTGAGCCGGGCAAACGACCCCCGCACGTGCATCCGGGTGGTGTTGGCCACCAGCTCGGTGTGGGTGAGCCCCGGATGGGCCGCGACGGCGACAAGCTCCCGTCTGGCAGCCCGAGCCCGCCGATCCAATTCGAAGGTGAACAGCAGGTTCGCCAGTTTCGATGCGCTGTACGCGGTAATGGGGTTATATCGCCGCCGTTCGAAGTTCAGGTCATCGACGTCCAGCCCGCCGCCGCGGTGCGCGAGGCTGGACACCGTGACCACCCGTGCGCCGGGTACCAGCGCGGGCGCGAGCAGCCAGGTCAACCCGGCGTGCCCGAAGTGATTGGTGCCGATCTGCAGCTCGAAGCCGTCGACGGTGCGCCGCGGCGGGGCCGCCATCACACCGGCGTTGTTCACCAGCACGTCCAGCCGATCCCCAGTGATCGCTCGGACCTCGTCCGCGGCCTTGCGTACCGAGCTGAGGTCCGCCAGATCGAGCAGGACGAGGGTGGCATCCGCCCCGCCGCCCCGGGCGCGCACCTGGCGCAATGCCATGCGTCCGCGTTGCTGGTCCCGGCAGGCCATCAGTACCGTCGCGCCATGCTCGGCGAGCACGGTCGCGGTCTGCAGACCCAGACCAGAGTTGGCTCCGGTGACCAGCACGGTGCGGCCGGCCTGATCGGGGATATCGGCGGCGCTCCACCCACTCACGTGCGCACCACCAGGATGCCGTCGAGCGCGTCGAGGACGGTGCGCTGCACCACCGGCTGGACCTGCGCCACAGACACTGGTCGGCCCAGCTCGGCGGTAAGGGATGTCACACCGGCATCGGTGATGCCGCAGGGCACGATCCGGTCGAACGCGGACAGGTCCGGGTCGCAGTTGAGTGCGAACCCGTGCGTCGTGACCCCCCGGCTGACCCGGACCCCAATCGCGGCGATCTTGCGCTGTGGGCGGCCGGTCGCGGGATCGGCCGCCAGCCATACCCCCGACCGCCCCTCGACCCGCCCGGTGTCCAGGCCCAGATCGGTACATACAGCGATCAGTGCCTGCTCCAGGCGCCGCACATAATCGATGACGTCGAGCGGCTCGGCCAACGCGATCACGGGGTACCCGACTAGCTGGCCCGGGCCGTGCCAGGTGATTTTTCCGCCGCGGTCGACATCGATCACCGGTGTGCTGCCGTCGGGCCGATCAGCCGGGGTGGTCCGCCGGCCCGCGGTGTACACGGAGGGGTGCTCGAGCAAGAGCAGCACGTCGGGCCCGGTGCCCTCCGCGCGAGCGGTAGCCAGCTCTCGTTGCAGTGCCCAGGCTTGGGTGTAGTCGATGGCGCCGAGGTGGCGGACCTCGACGGGCGTCGAGGTGGCCCGGCAGGACTGGGTGGCGACGGTCACTAGCGCGAGGCTACCCCGGGCGCCGGTCTCCGGCTGCTGTCGGTTCGCTACTCCAGCGCCGCGGTCAATGCGGCGGGCAACGTCTCATGCTGGAATGAGTAGCCGTGAGTGCGCAGCGCGGCAGGCATCGCGCGCTGTCCGATCAGCGCCACCTCGTCGACCAGCTCAGCGCCACGGGCCAGGCGCAGTGCGAAGGCCGGCACCACCAGCGGCGCCGGACGGTGCAACGCCTCGCCCAAGGCCCTGGTGAACTCCGCATTGGTCACCGGATCCGGACCGCTGAGATTCACCGGCCCGGACAGCTCGGCGTGTTCCAGGACGAAGCGGATCGCGCCCACCTCATCGTCGAGTGAGATCCACGGCATGTACTGCTGTCCGCTGCCCAGCCGACCGCCCAGCCCGACCGCGAACAGCGGCTTGAGCTGGCCCATCAAGCCGCCGGACGGGGAGATCACCAGGCCGGTGCGCACCCGCACCACCCGCGCTCCGGCCCGCTCCGCGGCCGCCGTCGCCGCCTCCCAGTCCCGACAGACCTGCGCGAGAAACCCCGAGCCCATCGGTGCGGTCTCGTCGACCTGGCGGTCCCCGGTGTCGCCGTAGTAACCCACCGCGGAGGCGTTGACCAGTACCGGAACGCGATACTCGGCGACGGCCGCGGCGAGGACCTCGGTGGGGCCGATCCGGCTGTCGCGGATGGCCTGTTTAACCTCGCCGGACCAGCGCTTGTCGCCTATCGAGGAGCCGCACAGATTTACCACCGCGTCGGTTCCCTCCAGGGTGCTGGCGTCCATGGTCGCCGCCACCGGGTCCCAGGCTCGCTCGTCCGGGGCGCGGGCCGGTCTGCGCACCAGCCGGAGCACGTCATGTCCGGCCTGGCGGAGCAGTGACACCAGCGCACTACCAATCAGACCCGACGACCCCGCGATCACCACGCGCATAGGGAGATCTTCTCTCCCTCCGTGTTAACTCCGCGACCCCCGGTTCGTGGTCAGGGACCGGAGATCGGTCTTGTGGGTTTTAAGGGAGCTGAGGTCACCGTGGGAGCCCCTATAGCGTGGGCGAAAGCGGGTAACAGTGCCGTCTCCTGGTACTTACGGAGTGCTTACAGCGCTGGCCACAGCGTCACAACAAGCTCAATGCTAGGGATCCTGCCGTCGGTGAGCGTCTCGTGGAAGGGCTCACCGAAGCGTACTACCTTTGCCCAGGCGATTTGCCGGTTGTTGGTGACTATGCACAGCGCATCACCAACCTTGATGTGGCGGACGTCGAGTTTGCCGATCGGTTGAGTCTTCGCGGCGGAAGCGCAGGCCAAGGGTGTCGGTTGAGTGGCGGGTCCGGTGCCGATGAACGCCTGGGCGCGTTGCCGAATGGAGCCGACGCACGACTCGTACCAAAGGTCATCAGTCTTGTATGCGGCACCGTCGGCGTAGTCGTCGTGGAACGCGGGCTCATCGAAGTCAACGCTCGGATTGTTGACGTCACAACTGAGCGGTGTGATCTTGATGGGGGTTGCCTCGTAAATTGGCTTCGGGGGTCCGGGTGGAGGTTCGGTCGGCGCGGCGATGCGGGATTTTGGCAGGATCGCCGCTGGAGCGGCAGATGGCGAGGTCGGCG
>JBOHFW010000064.1:0-3471 GCA_050699835.1 Pseudonocardiaceae bacterium
GGCCAGCACCACCAGATCCCCCACCGCGAAGTTGGTGGCGCCGCATACGACACCGCGCGGCGCGGGCTCCCCGTCCTCCACCAGGCAGTACCGGATGGGTTTGGCGAAACCGGTCAGCTCCTCGATCTCCAGCACCCGGCCCACCACGAGCGGCCCGCTGACCGGACCCAGATGGTTTACCGCTTCCACCTCAAGACCGGCCCGCACGAAGGCATCGGCGATCTCCGCCACGGTCGGGGCCGCATCGCCCTCGGGAAGCGCGACGTGATAGCGCAGCCACGACACCGGTACGCGCATCGGTTCAGACCTCCGTTCCGAACGCGGTGGTGAACCGGACATCGCCCTCGACCATGTCCCGCATGTCGGCGATGCCGTTACGGAACTGCAGGGTGCGCTCGATGCCCATTCCGAAGGCGAAGCCGGAGTAGACCGCGGTGTCGACCCCGCAGGCCCGCAACACGTTGGGATTGACCATCCCACAGCCGCCCCATTCGACCCAGCCCGCTCCCCCTTTACGCTCCGGGAACCACACATCCACCTCGGCGGAGGGCTCGGTGAAGGGGAAGAACGAAGGCCGAAGCCGGGTCCGGGAGGTTTCACCGAACATCGCCCGGGCGAAGGCGTCCAGGGTGCCCTTGAGGTGTGCCATGGTGATGCCCTTGTCCACCGCGAGGCCTTCGACCTGGTGGAAGACCGGGGTGTGGGTGGCGTCCAGTGCGTCGGTGCGGAACGTGCGCCCGGGGCACACCACGTAGACCGGTAGCTCCCGCTCCAGCAGGGCACGCACCTGTACCGGGGAGGTGTGGGTGCGCAGGACCATGCCGGACCCCTCGGGCGCGATATAGAAGCTGTCCTGCATGGTGCGCGCCGGGTGGTCCTTGGGGAAGTTGAGAGCGTCGAAGTTGAACCACTCGGCCTCGAGTTCCGGGCCCTCCGCGACCTCGTAGCCCATGGCGACGAATACGTCCGCGATGCGCTCGCAGAGCGTGGTGATCGGGTGCCGGGCTCCGGTGGGAACCCGGTCCCACGGCAGTGTGACATCGACAGCCTCAGCCCGCAGTGTGCTGGAGTCCCGCTCGGCCGCCAACTCGGCGCGACGCTGGTCGAAGGCGGCCTGCACGGCCGTCCGGCTGGAGTTCAGGCGCTTGCCGGCCTCGGCGCGGGCCTTGGGCGGCAGCGCGCCGATCTCCCGCCGGGCGCTCAACAGCGGCGACCGGTCACCGAGGTGGGCAGGTTTGGCCGCGGCCAACTCGTTCAGGTCGCTGGCCTGGGCGAAGGCCTTCTCGGCGTCCTCGACGGCTTGCGCCAGCGCTTCCGGCGTCAGCATGGCGACCTGCTTGGGGTCGTAAACGTCGTTGATTCCAGACATAAGGGGGGAACTCCTGGGCCTGTCGACGGGCTCGCAGAATCGGGCGGACCTGCCAGGCCGGTATGCGGTCAGTTCTGGAAGAGATCCTAGGTGATCGGTCCGGAGCCAGGCCGCCGACGGTGCGCCCGCGCGCTGGCGTACAGGCAGACCGCTGCTGCGGCGGCCAGGTTGAGGCTTTCCGCGCGCCCGTGCAGCGGGACGGCGACGGCGCGATCAGCGGCCGCGATCAGCTCGCGATCCAACCCATGCGCCTCATTGCCGAACAGCCACGCACTCGGCGCCGCCAGGCTTCCGGCGTCGATCATGTCGTCGAGGTCGCAGCCGGTGCTGGGATCGGCCGCGAACACCTGCAGCCCCGCCTGCCGGCATACCTCGACGGCCCGGTGCGGATCGGGCTCGACGCCTACCGCGAGGTGGAACACGCTCCCGGTGGAGGCCCGCACGCACTTGCCGTTGTGCGGGTCGACGGTGTCTCCCGCGAAGAGCACCGCCCCTGCCCCGGCGGCGTCGGCCACCCGGATCACCGTGCCGGCGTTGCCCGGGTCGGACACCCCGGCGAGCACCACGACCAGCCGCGTACCGCGCAGCGCTTCGGCTGCGGGCCGCGTCAGCACGGGACAGACCGCCACGATGCCCTGCGGCGTGGCCGTCTCGGACAATCCCGCGGCGGCCCGTTCAGTGATCAAGGACACCCGGGAGCCGGCGGCCTCGATCAGCTCAGGATGGCGGCTCGCGGCTCGCTCGGTGACGAACAGCTCCACGACCGATCCGGACCTGATGGCCTCACGTACGGCTTGCGGTCCCTCGACGAGGAAAAGTCCATCGGTTTTCCGGTTACGCCGCCGAAGCAGCCCGCGAGCAGCGACCACCCTGGGAGTCCGTTCAGTGAACGGTGCTCTCCTCTGGGCGCCTCCCTGCGTCGGGATCGCTGCGCTCAGGCGGCGTCGCCGTCCCGGGCCGCCGGGCTCGCCCCGGGGCTGGCCGGCAGATTGGCCCTGGCGATCTCGACCAGCGCGGTGAACGCAGCGGGGTCGGAGACGGCGAGCTCGGCGAGGTTCTTGCGGTCTACTTCGATCTCGGCGAGGCGCAGTCCCTGGACGAGCCGGTTGTAGGTCATCCCGTTCTGGCGTGCCGCGGCGTTGATCCGGGTGATCCAGAGTTGCCGAAAGTCGCCCTTGCGTGCCCGCCGGTCACGGTAGGCGTACTGCATCGAGTGGAGGATCTGTTCTTTGGCCTTGCGGTAGAGCCGGGAGCGCTGGCCACGGTAGCCGCTGGCGGCCTCCAGGGTGCTGCGGCGCTTCTTCTGGGCGTTGACCGCTCGCTTGACGCGTGCCACTGGTTCGTCCTGTCGGTCTCGGGGGCGGGATGAGCGCCCGGGGTCAGGGTCGGGGTCTGGCGGTGTGCGGCCGCGTCAGCGACCGAGCAGCCTGCGGATCCGCCCGGTGTCCTGTGGGGCCACCTCGACGACGCCGTCCAGCCGGCGGGTGATCCTGGAGGACTTCTTCTCCAGCAGGTGGCGCTTGCCGGCGCGTTGGCGCAGCAGCTTGCCGGTAGCGGAGAGCTTCACGCGCTTCGCGGTGCCACTGTGGGTCTTGTTCTTCGGCATGTCCGTCCTCGTCCTGCCACCTGGATAGGGCGGCGGTGAATGCTGTGACCCGGGGGCCACTCAGGTGTCACGGTGACCCTGCAGGGCCACCGGATGCTGCTGCGCGGGCCGTTACTCCGCCGGTTCCGGTGCACGGGCCGGCTCGACCGCGGCCCGATCGACTCTGGCTCCCCGTGGCTTGTTGCGGTGCGGAGCCAGCACCATCGTCATGTTCCGGCCGTCTTGCTTAGCGGAGGTTTCCACGAAGCCGAGCTCAGCGACATCCTCGGAGAGCCGCTGCAGCAGCCGGAAGCCCAGCTCCGGCCGGGACTGCTCGCGACCCCGGAACATGATGGTGACCTTCACTTTGTGCCCCGCATCGAGGAACCGCACCACATGACGCTTCTTCGTCTCATAGTCGTGAGCATCGATCTTGGGGCGGAGCTTCTGCTCCTTGATAACCGTCATCTGCTGGTTACGGCGGGACTCACGGGCCTTCTGCGCGGTCTCGTACTTG
>JBOHFW010000065.1:0-20835 GCA_050699835.1 Pseudonocardiaceae bacterium
GGTACGCAGCACACTCACCGGCAGTCTCCGGGCTCCAGGGCCAGCCGGTAGCCGCGCTTGACCACGGTCTGCACCAGCCGCGGGACACCCAGCGCGGCGCGCAACCGGGCGATCGCGGTCTCTACCGCGTGCTCATCGTCACCAGCCGCGGGCATCACGGACAGCATCTCCGAACGCGGCACCACCCGGCCGGGACGGACCGTCAGCAGCCGCAACAGGGCCATCGGGGTGGGCGGCACGGCCCGCAGATTCCCGTCGACCACCGCGGCGTGCCCGCGTAGCTCCAGCACATGACCGGCGACCGGCCATCGCGGCGCCCGCGCCGGCAGCGCCTCGCACAAAGTGCGCACCAGCGCGCCGATCCGGGACCGTTCGGGCTGCACGGTCGGCACGTCTCGGGCCACCAGGGGGCCCGCGGTGACCGGCCCGACACAGGCGACCACCACATCCCGGCGCAGGCGCCGCAACAATGGCGCCATCGCCCCGAGCTCGTCGGCGCGGCTGAGCACACTGGCCGCGGCGGGTGCGCTGGTGAAACTCAACGCGTCGACGCAGCCGTCCAGGACGGCCCCGAGTAGCCGGTCCAGCGGCGCGAGATCCTCCGGCAACACCCACCGGTAGACGGGCACCTGAATAACCTGCGCACCGGCGCAGCGCAGGGCGTCGACGAAGTCCGGCAGCGGCTCGCCGTGCAGCTGCACCGCCACTCGGGTGCCTTCGATGTCACTGGCCAGCAGGTGCTCCAGCACCTCAGCGGAGGACTCCGACGGGGGTGACCAGGCGTCGGTCAGGCCGGCGGCCCGGACCGCGCCACGCGACTTGGGACCCCGGGAGAGCAAGGTGGCCCGGCGTAGCGCACCGATCAGCACCTCGCCCAGCCCCCACCCGTCAGCGGCCTCCACCCAGCCGCGGAACCCGATGCCAGTAGTGATCACCACAACATCCGGCGGGTGACTGATCAGCTGCTCAGTGGCGGCATGCAGTTCGGTGTCATCAGCCAGCGGCACGATCCGGATCGCGGCGGCGTGCATCACCTCGGCACCCCGGCGCTCCAGCAAGGCGCCCAGCTCCTCAGCCCGCCGTGCGGCGGTGACCCCGACGGTGAATCCCGCCAGCGGCAGCGGCGCGGACCTCGATTGTAGCGACGGCATGGTCATGAGGAGCGGACTTCTACGATACCGGCCACCAGCCGTACCGGATACGTCCGCACCGAGACGCTCGGGTCGTCCAGGCATATCCCGGTGGCCAGCTCGAAGACCTGCTTGTAAATCGGCGAGGCCACCGTGGCCCGCCCGCCACGATCACCGACGATCCCGCGGGAGAGCACCGAGGCGTTGCTGAAGGGATCCAGGTTAGAAAGCGCATGTAGCGCACCATCATGGGTGCGGAACACCGCCACCGCAACCCCACCGACCAGCGCCGCAACCCCCCGTTCCGGAATGAGGTCATCGTAGCGGCATACCGCGGTCCAGTGTGCCTGCACTTGCGCGGTCATCGGAGGACCGCCAGCTTCGGGCCGGCGATCAGCACCGGTTGGCCGGGCTTGCGGTGAGCCGGCGTCGGCTGGCCACGCTCCTGGACGAACTCGATGCTCGGGTCGGGCACCCCGGGCGCGTTGACGAACGAGGTGAAGCGGGCCAGCTTGGCCGGGTCCTCCAGCACTCCCCGCCACTCGTCGGAGTAGCCCGCCACGTGCGCCTCCATCGCCGCGTCGAGATCGGCGCAGATCCCGAGTGAGTCGTGCACGATCACATCCCGCAGGTGGTCCAGACCGCCCTCCATCTCCTCCAACCACGGCGCGGTGCGCTGCAGCCGGTCAGCGGTGCGCACGTAGAACATCAGGAACCGGTCGATAGTGCGCACCAGCGTCTCGGTGTCCACATCGGACACCAGCAGGTCGGCGTGCCGGGGCTGGAAGCCACCGTTGCCGCAGACGTAGAGATTCCAGCCGGTCTCGGTGGCGATCACCCCGAAATCTTTGCTGCGGGCCTCGGCGCATTCCCGTGCGCAACCAGAGACCGCGGACTTGAGCTTGTGCGGCGCGCGCAGGCCCCGGTAGCGCAGCTCCAGCGCGATGGCCATGCCCACCGAATCCTGCACCCCGTAGCGGCACCAGTCGGTGCCCACGCAGGATTTCACGGTGCGCAGCGCCTTGCCGTAGGCGTGCCCGGACTCGAAACCCGCGTCCACCAGCCGGCGCCAGATCGCCGGCAGCTGCTCCACCCGGGCCCCGAACAGGTCGATCCGCTGCCCGCCGGTAATCTTGGTGTAGAGCCCGAAATCGCGAGCGACCTCGCCGAGCACGATGAGCTTCTCCGGGGTGATCTCCCCGCCGGGAACGCGGGGGATCACCGAGTAGGTGCCGGTGCGCTGCAGGTTGGCCAGGAAGTGGTCGTTGGTGTCCTGCAGGGTGGCCTGCTCACCGTCCAGAATGTGACTGCCCGGGGACAGCACGCCGGACAGCGAGGCCAGGATCGAGGCCACCGCCGGCTTGCAGATATCGCAGCCGCGGCCCGTGCCGTGCTTGGCCACCAGCTCGGAGAAGGTCCGGATCCGGGTCGCGGCGACGATCTCGAACAGCTCCGCCCGGCTGTGCGCGAAGTGCTCACATAGCGCCTTGGACTGCTCGACGCCGTTGGCGACCAGCAGCTTCTTCAACATCGGCACGCACGAGCCGCAACCGGTGCCCGCCTTAGTGCACGCCTTGAGCGCGGGCACGGTCCTCGCCCCGTCGCGCACCGCGGCACCGATCGTCTCGACGGTGACCGCGTGGCAGGAACACACCTGCGCGCCGGCCGGCAACGCGCTGGGATCGAGCTCGCCGCCGGACGGCGAGATCAGGGCACCGGGGTCGGCCGGCAGCTGGGCACCGACCAGCGCGCGCAGCGTGCCGTAGGCCTCGGCGTCGCCGACCAGCACCCCGCCGAGCAGGGTCCGCGCGTCGTCGGAGATGACGAGCTTGGCGTAGCGGCCGGCGATGGGGTCGTTGTGGATGACTTCCAGCGCGCCGGCGGTGTTGGCGTGGGCGTCGCCGAAGCTGGCCACGTCGACCCCGAGCAGCTTGAGTTTGGTGGAGGTGTCCGCGCCGGGGAAAGTGGCGTTGCCGCCGACCAGCCGGTCGGCCACCACCTCGGCCATCGCGTAGCCGGGCGCGACCAGTCCGTAGCAGCGGCCCTCGACCGCGGCGCACTCCCCGATCGCCCAGATGTCCTCATCGGCAGTGCGACAGCTCGCGTCGACCAGCACCCCACCCCGCTCACCGAGCGGCAGCTTCGCGTCGCGGGCCAGCTGATCACGCGGGCGGACCCCGGCGGAGAACACCACCACATCGGTGTCGAGCTCGGTGTCATCGCCCACGCGGACCAGCAACCGGCCGCCATCGGGCTCGATGGCCTTGGTGGCGTTGCCGCAGTACACCCGGACCCCGAGGGCCTCAATGAACCGGCGCAGCAGCGCTCCGCCGCCCTCATCTACCTGCATCGGCATCAGCCGGGGCGCGATCTCCACCACGTGCGGGGACAGTCCCAGCTGCCGCAGCGCGTAAGCGGCCTCCAACCCGAGCAGCCCACCACCGACGACCACCCCGGAACGCCGGCCCGCCGCCGTGGTCCGCATCGCGCGCTGCGCGGCGGCACGGATCGCGTCGAGGTCCTCCGGTGTGCGGTAGACGTAGCAACCGGGCAGGTCATGGCCAGGTATTGGAGGGACGAACGGGGCCGAGCCGGTCGCCAGCACCAACGCGTCATAGGCCACCCGGCGCCCGGAGGCGGTGCGCACCCGGCGCCTGCGCCGGTCGATCGCAATACATGGTTCCCCCAGCCGCAGCTCCACCCGGTCGTCCGCGACGGCGGGCAGGGTCAGCTTGCCGGCGTCCCAGGAGTCCACATAGGACGAGAGGGCAACCCGGTCATAGGCCGGCCTGCCTTCCTCGGCGAGGACCACGATCCGCCACTGCCGCTGGACATCCCGGCCGACCAGAGCCTCCACCAGCCGGTGACCCACCATGCCATGGCCCGCGATAACGACGGTGCGCATCGTGTTACTCCTTCCTGCCCAGCGAGCACGACCGGTCTGGGATGGCCATCTCCCCGCTCAACCGGTCGCCCGTGCGCAGCCAGCTGGTGAGCTGCCCCAAGCAGCTCACCAGCCGTCCAAACCTTGCAGTCATCTTGAGCGCGTTTCGTGAACGTAGTGTTTCGGCACTGTTTCGTCACACCCGTTCGTCACACCCCGTTCGTCACACCCGGGCATATGCCAGCTGCGGATTCCCGGATGCCACGGCGGCGGGAGCCCGGCGCAGGTAAACCACGTAGGTAACGATCACACACGCCCCATAGAAGGCCATGAAGGACCAGAACGCGGGTACTCCGGATTTCGTGGTCAGGAACGACTGACGGAAGGCCAGGTTAATGAACAACCCGCCCAGCGCGCCGATCGAACCAGCAATACCGATCACGGCGCCGGACAGCCGGCGCGCCCGCATCAGCGCGCGTTGCTTCGCCTCACCCGACACGATCGCCGCCTGGGCCTTCACGTTGAAAATCGACGGGATCATCTTGTAGGTGGAGCCGTTTCCGATCCCGGAGAGCACGAACAACGCGAGGAAACCGGCCACAAACAGCGACAGCGACTTCTGGTTGGACGCCATGATCACCACGCCGGTGGCGAGGGCCATCCCGAAGAAGGTCCAGAAGGTGACCTTGGCGCCGCCGTATCGGTCCGCCATCCACCCGCCGACCGGACGGATCAGCGAACCGATCAGCGGGCCGAGGAACACGACCGAAGCCGCCTGCAGGGGGGTGCGGCCGAACTGGTTCTGCAGCACCAACCCGAAGGCGAAGCTGTAGCCGATGAACGAGCCGAACGTTCCGATGTAGAGGAAGGACATCACCCAGGTCTGGGACTCGCGGACCGCCTCACGCATCGCGCCGGTGTCGTTGCGCGTCGAGGAGAGGTTGTTCATGTAGCGCGCGGCACACAACGCGGCGATCACGATGAGAGGAATGTAGATGGCGAGCACCAGGCGCGGGCTGCCGGCACCGAAGATCGCGATCACCAGCAGACCGATCAGCTGCACTGCGGCCACCCCGATGTTCCCGCCACCGGCGTTGAGCCCCAACGCCCAACCCTTGCGGCCTTCCGGGAAGAAGGCGTTGATATTCGCCATGGACGAGGCGAAGTTGCCACCGCCCAGCCCGGCGAGCGCCGCGACCACCAGGAACGTGGTGTAGGACGTGCCTGGTTGCATCACGATCAGCGCCAGAATCGTCGGGGGCAACAACAGCAGCGCGCTGACGATGGTCCAGTTGCGCCCGCCGAAGCGTGCCGGTGCCATGGTGTACGGGATCCGGATCAGCGCGCCGATCAGCGCGGGTAGGGCAACCAGGAAGAACTTGCCTGCCGGGTCGACGCCGTAGCCGGGGCCCATGAAGAGCACCAGAATCGACCAGACAGTCCACATCGAGAACCCGATGTGCTCAGCGAAGATCGAGAACCACAGGTTCCGATTCGCCACGTACTTGCCTGTCTTCTCCCAGAAGCCGGGATCCTCGGGCTCCCAGTGGTCGATCCATCGCCCCCCTCGGGCCGGTGTCTCCGGCACCGTCGTCTCGGTCATGCTCATAGCGCCTCCAGGGCTGGTGGGTATGACGAGTGACGCTATGTGCCGGTTATGTTCGCTATGTTGCTGCTTGTTGCAGAACCGAGAACTCCCGTTCACAAAGTGGTACAGCGCGGGCGTGAGGCACTCTGCGTGTATCCATGGTGAACACGGTGTTTTCGATGACTCACCGGGAAACGTGGATGCGCCGAGGCGAGCCACGCGCTAGCCTGGCTGCATGATCTGCTGATCTCCTGGTGCGCCGTAAGCGCGCCGGCGCCTTCCCCCACACTCCAGCGATGGCGCCCCTTACTGATGACACCCTCGGACCCTTCGGTCCGGGTTGGCTGCAAGCCCTGATGCACGGGCGATCACTGCACACGGACGTTGAAACGAGGAGACCAGATGGCAGAGCAACGCGACCCCCAGGACCTACCTGATGATGCCGCTTCGCCGGTACCCAACCGCCGCGAGCGCCGCGGTGGCAAGTCCGGCGCATCGGTACCACACGGCGGTAAGTCCGGCGTGCCCCGCCGGTCCGGCCCCGTCGCACTACCCCGCCAGTACTCCACCCGCCGCCGCAGCGGCTGACCCGCAAGTGGCGGATACCCCTGGCCGAGCCGAGCGGGAGCATTCGCTGGCCGAGCTGCTGGCAGAGCTCGACCGCGAGCCCGGCGAGCCCAGCGTTGAAGCCCGCGACTGGGCCGGGCTGTAGCCGACAAGGTGCGTGGTGTGATTGATTCGGGTGCGGTGATGGCGTGGGAAGCGCTGGGTGAGCAGGTGAAGCTGGAGGGCTTCCGGCGGGTGGTGTCTCGGCGGTATCGGTTGCCGACCGGGGAGGAAGCTGACTGGGACATCCTCGCTGGTGGCCGAACGGTGGCGATCGTGGCTTTGACCGAGGATGACCGTGTGGTGTTGGTGCGCCAGTTCCGTCCTGGACCGGCGAAGGTTCTGCTGGAACTGCCTGGTGGCAATGTTGATCGTGGTGAATCGGTCGAGGCGGCGGCGGAGCGGGAGTTGCTGGAGGAGACGGGGTTCGCGGCCGGGGAGTTGGAGGTGGTGGCGCAGACGTGGCTGGCGGCGTATGCGACAGTCGAGCGGTATGCGGTGGTGGCGCGGGGGTGTCGTCGCGTTGCGGAACCGGAGCCGGATCAGGGGGAGTTCTTGGAGCCGGTCGAGTTGTCCATGTCTGAATTCGTGGCTCATGTATTGGGTGGGCAGTTGACCGATGCCGATATCGCGTTGCGGGGTTTGGTCGCGCTCGGGGTGCTTACTCAGACGTGTTGAACAGACCGATGATTCGGTTTGTGATGAGTGGTGGGGCCTCGATGTAGAGGCGGGTTCCTGGTTCGGTTCCGGAAGCTCGCACGGCGAGGTATTTGTGTGTGCCGCCGTCAAATAGCACCACCTTGTCTCGGGTGGTTGTTTCCCATGTGGATAGTAGCGCCGCGAGGCGGTCAAGTGTGTCGTCGAGCGCCTGCAGCGTGGGCAGATGGGTCAGGAGGGTGCTGAGCGCGGCGAGGCTGTCGCGTTCGAAATAGCCTTGGTTGTCGCTGCTGAAGGTGAGTGCTCCGTTGGGTTCCAGGCCGAGGGTCGGGACGATCGTGTTCTGCCGCCAGGCGGCGACGATGTGTTTGAACCCCACCGGGACGATTAGGGTAACGAATCGCTCGGCGTCGACCATGCCGGGCGAACGCCCCTCTGGCCAGGTGATACATGCGGACAGGCTGGCTGTCCGCATCCGACATTCCGGATAGTTGTGGTGCCACGATGCGTCGGGGCCAGGATGAGGCACGATCATTGGGCGTAGGGAGGGGACGGGGCGTGGGGCAGGCACCGCGAGAGCTGACTCCACTGGAGTCGGCGCTGCACTTCTTCGGTGCGCAGCTGCGGTACTGGCGAACACTGCGCACGCTTTCGCAAACGGAGCTCGGGCGGCGGACGCACGACAGCGACGCGTTGATCGGCAAGATCGAGAAAGGGGAACGGTTTCCCAGTCTCGCCCTCGCCCACCGGCTGGATGCCGTGTTGGACACCGGCGGGGCGCTGGCGCAGCTCTGGCCACAGGTTGAACACGAGCGAGTCACCCGCGGCGCCCCTAGTGACGCACCGGCGCGTCAGAGCAGTGGCGACCTGGGTGAGCTGGGTCTCGTGTGGTCCGCCACACCGCAAGCTACGGTTGCGGTAGTCGCGGAATTGTGGAGGTCGACCTTGGACCGGCGCTCGATTCTCCTGTCGGCGGCCTGGGTCGCGTCGGCGTTCGCCGGACCGACGCGCGAGTGGCTGCTCAACCGCCAGGATGAGGTCGTCCAGGGCTGGGCCGGTCGACGCGTCGGGCAGGGCGACATCGACGCGCTGTGGGAGATGTGCGCGACGTTCACCGATGTCGATCAGCGGCTCGGCGGCGGGTACGCCCGCTCAACGCTGTTGCACTATGTCAATCAGGTCGTGCTCCCGCTGCTTGAGGGCAGCTATGACGATGCCATCGGCCGGGAACTGATGGCCGCGACGGCCCGCCTGTGCGATCTGTGCGGGTACATGTGCTGGGACTCCGGCCAGCAGGGGCTCGCCCAACGCTATTTCATCCAGGCCCTGCGGCTGGCCCAGGCCAGCGGAAATCGGGCGCTGGGAGCACACATCTTGGTTGACATGGCGACCCAAGCTCACTCACTCGGCGATGCCTCCCAGGCGCTAGATCTGGCCAGCGCCGGACTCGACCACGGCTCGCCGTTGACGGCGGCCCGCTGCGCCGTTTGGCAGGGCCGAGCGCACGCCTTGCTGGGTGACCACCGGGCCTGCGCACAGTCATGCTCGATCGCAGAACGGGCATTGGATCGAGCAGTGTCGGCCGATGAACGAGTGTGGTTCAAGCTTTTCACGACCCAAGCTATGACTCACGAAATGTTGCACGCGGCCGCCGACCTGAGCCGACACGATGACGTCCAGCGATTGGCCCCCGAAGTGATGGCCTCGGCCTCAGCAGGTGGCCTGGCCCGTCGCCGTGTCCTGGGCACGACCGCCCTCGCCCGCTCCTACCTGCCCTCCCAAGGCAACCCGCACAGCGACGTCGACCAAGCGTGCGAGCTGCTCGGCCAGGTGATCCCACTGCTCAGCTCACTACACAGCACCCACAGCCTGGATCAAGTCAACTCCGTACGCCGCGCCCTGGCCCCCCACGCCGAGCGCTCCAGCGTCCAAGAACTCGAGGAACGCTTCCGATCCACCATCCCGGCGCTAGCTACGCCCGTATGAGCGCACGCCGTGCGCATCTCGTCGGAGCACCCGCAGACCCAACAGCTCGCGCTATCTCCTACCCGCAGATTGAGTTGCTTGCGGGCATGGGGGTTGGTACGGCAGGCCGAGCAGGTATTGGTCCCACTCGCTCTTGCTGACAGCGGGCCATGCAATATCACAGATTCGAGCGGCGACATTTTCGACGTTGGTTTCCCACAACCGGGCGGTGTTGTCGGCACTAGCGGTGGCTAGGCTATGCCCGTCCGGGCTGAAGGCCACCAACCAGACGGTGTCGGTGTGGCCGGTCAGTGTGCCTACCAAGTGGGGTTGGTGCGGCTCGTTAACGTCCCACAACTGCGTGGTGGTATCAGCGCTGGCGGTCGCCAAGGTGTGCCCGTCGGGACTAAAGGCCACCGAGCGGACGCCGTTGGTATGGCCGGTGAGGGTACTTTGCGAGTGAGGTCGGCGAGGATCGCTGATGTCCCACAGCCGCGCGGTGCCGTCGTAACTGGCGGTGGCCAGAATGTGCCCGTCTGACCTGAAGGCCACCCCACTGACGCTGCCTGTGTGACCGGTGAGGGTACTCAACGGGTGAGGTCGGCTCCCACAACCGCACGGTTTTGCCGTAGCTGGCGGTGGCCAGGGTGCGCCCATCGGGACTGAAGGCTACGGAGTGGACGGTGTCGCCGTGGCCGCTGAGGGTAGCCAGTGAGGTGGGTTGGCGGAGATCCCGGACATCCCACAACCGCGCGGTTCTGTCTCCGCTGGCCGTCGCCAGAATGCGCCCGTCAGGACTCAAGGTCACCGAGAAAACACCGTTGGGGTGGCCAGTCACGATGGATCCAGGAAGGTCCCACAGCCGCGCGGTGGCGTCGTAGCTCCCGCTGGCCAGGGTACGTCCGTCAGGACTGAAGGCCACGCCGACGACGCCGTTGGTGTGGCCGATGAGGGTGTCCAGCGGCTGGGGCTGACGCGGGTTGCTGATGTCCCACAGCCGCGCGGTCTTGTCCTGACTCACTGTGGCCAGGATGTGTCCATCCGAGCCGAAGGCCACCTGCTTGACCTCGCTGGTGTGGCCAGTGAGGCTGCTCAGCAACTGAGGTTGGCGCAGATCGCTGATGTTCCACAGTCGCGTGGTGGTGTCGGAGCTTCCAGTGGCCAGAGTGTGCCCATCCGAGCTGAACACCACGTGGTTGATCTCGCCGATGTGGCCGGTAAGACTACTCAGCAGCTGAGGTCGGCGGAGGTCGCGGACATCCCACAGCCGCACGGTCTTGTCCTGGCTGGCTGTAGCCAGCGTACTTCCGTCTGAGCTGAAGGCCACCCCGGTTACGCCGCTGATGTGTCCGGCCAGCCGAGTGGCGTAGCGGTTGGCGAAGGTGCTGACCAGGCTGCCGCGAGCTTCCGTGGTGGGGGCTAGCTGGTAGGCGGCCAGGCTGAGCTGGGCGGCCAAGGCTGGGTTCATGGCGCGTAGCTCCAGGGCCTGGCCAGCGACTTGCCGGGACACCGCAACATTGCGTTGTTGCTCCGCGATGCGTTGCTGGAAGAAGGCGAACCCAGCTGCAACTAAAGCGACGGCGAGCAGCACCGACAGGATGGCGGTGGCGCGACCCCGTCGGATGCGGTCGCGGCGGATGCTGGCGCGCAGGAAGGCGCGGGCCATTGTGCTGAGCTCAACGCGATCGCTGACCAGCTCACGGGACTTCAGGCGGGCGCCGATGTCAGTCACCGCGGCGGCGAGCTGGCCACGTTCCCATAACCGGACCGGTGGGCGACCCTCGTCCTGCCATTCAGCGGCGGCTTGCTCAACTACGCGACGGGCCCGCAGCGCCGACACGTTGCCGGTGATCGCCTGAGCCAATGGGGGCCATGCGGATAGGAACGCCTCATGGGCGACTCCCATGACCACGCTGCCGTTGTTGGTGTCGGTCGTGAGCAGCCGCCGCGCGACGAAGACGTCGAGCTCCCGGATCACCGGATCCGGCAACTCATCACGGGGTACCCGCCATCGGGTGGGGTGCCCCTGTTCATCAACGGTGACCAACCGCAACAACCCAGCAATGACCTCCTCGTGGCGCCGCCCAGTGGCTACGGTCGCGTTGGCCAGAGCCGCGTCGGCCTGGCGGGTCAGGGCACCCTGCACCCCGCCGAGCTCGTTGTAGCGCGCGCTGGACAGGTGGCTACCCCGCCCGACCCCCTCGGCGAGTTGAGCAAGGGTGAACGCCAGCAGCGGCAGTGCCTCGCCACTGTCAGTGTCGTTGACCAACTGCGCTACTAGATCGTCGTCGACTGTGATATCGGCGAGCTGGGCCGGGCCTTGGATTACAGTCCGCAGTGCCTCGCGGCGTAGCGGCCGCAGCGTGTAGGTTCGGGTCGGCAGCACCGCCAGGTCGGAGTCGACCAGGAGCTGATCCAGGAACTCCGGCCTCAGCGTGGCCACCACTTGGAGCGGACCACCCAGGGCCGGGTGAAGCAGCTGCGCGAATCGGGCTCGTTGCCCAGGTGATGCCTGGGTGAGCAGCTCCTCGAACTGATCCACCACCAGCAGCAGTCGTCGCACCCGAGCGGCCAGCACCAGCTCATCAGCCAACCCCGTCAGGCCACCGTCATCGAGCCAATGCCAGATATCTCCCACGGTCCAGCCCAAGTCGAGCTGCCGCGCCGCGACGGCTAACTGCCGGACCAACGCAGCCACCGGATCGGCACCGGGCAGCATCGGTGGCAGCGTCCACCAACCCGGCTCCTCAGCCATCATATGGAGTAGACCAGCCCGGACCAGCGACGATTTACCGCACCCCGAGGGGCCCACTACGACCAGCACCGCTCGCTCGGCGCGCTCAGCGGGGGATCTCAGTGACCCCACCAACTGGTGCACCTCGCCACTGCGACCGAAGAACACTCGATGGTCCTCGATGTCCAACGGGCGCAGCCCCGGAAACGGCGACCGGCCATCGGGCCACCCCCATCCCCCGGCGGCATCAACCCGATGCAACGCCTCCACCAGCGCCGTACGAGCCTTGGTGGGATTCTCGGCGAGGTCGGCGCGCTGCGTAGCCTTCACCAGCGGGTGATCCACCCCTGGCTCGGCCAGCACCGGCAGCAGTCGGCTACCTCGTGACCGGGCGTAACCCAGCTCATAGGGACACCACTCGGATGCCAGGAAAGCTGACGTGACTACGCAGACCACCGCGTCGGCCCAGCGCAGCCGCTCATTCAGCCGCTGCTCCCACTCCTCGCCCACCACGATGCCATGACGAAGATCCGAGGCCAGAAACACTTCGTGACCCTCAGCAACCAGCCACCGGTGTATCTCATCAGTAGATTTCTGATCTTCATTGGCATAGCTGATGAATACCCTGGCCACCACACCTCCCCATGGCGTCATCGCAGGTCGGCGTCCCACACCGAGCAGATCATCGATGACTACCGGCGGTGACTTTCCGACCAGAGCGGCACCCTACCGGCCTGGGTACTACCAGTGATGACCGGCTGATCGAGACTGCCCGACACGCCCGCACACGATGCAGCCAGAGTGGCTGCCCGCATGTAGTGATCCGCTGCTCGGCTCTCTACGCAGCACCCACAACCTGGAACAGATCAACACCGTACGCCGCGTGGTGGCACCCCATGCCGAGCGCCCAAGTGTCCCACGGGAGCTCGCACTGTGTGGGTATGACTTTCTTGTCGATTAGTTCCGAAGCACAAATTCTGCGATCTGCCGCCGGAAGGCGTCCAGGTCACCCAGGTCATGCTGTAGGGCCTTGACTATCTCGGCATCATCGGTTTCGTCGTACAGGTGCACCAACCGATTGCGAAATCGTGCCATAGCGCGCAGCGACTCCACCTGGCTGGTCGCAATGACTCCAGCTTCGGCAAGTGAGGTGAAAACGTCGGCGTAGGTGTCGGCAGCGGAGAGGCCTTCCGCTGCGATGATGTGGCGTCCGATATCGACGCAGACTTCGACGGCAAGCAAGAAACGAAACTGTGCGGACCCGAGGGCGATCTCATCATTGAGGAGGTCCGCCGCGGGACGATCGGCAAGCCTGCGCAATCGATCGGTCTCCAAGCGGAGGCGATCAAGTAAACGACGTATCCTGCCGTGGTCAACCATCAGCGACGACCCGCTGCAGTCTCGACGAGCAGATCGTTGTCGAGCAGGTCGAGTTTGATGCGGGAATCGGCATACATTCGGCCGGTCAAACTTTCCCACCGAACCCGCAGCGGTTCGTCGGCGCTGTACAGCACCTGGCGTTGCCGAAGTATCCGGCCGCGCACCGGAAGCGGTGCGTCGTCCAGCAGGACGACATCGACCTCGCCGCGGGCGACTGGTTCGATGATCGCCGCAACCCGATTTCGCAGGGCGGCGCGCTGTTGTGCACTCAGCCCCCGAGAGGGCAGGATCGCGATGTCAGTGTCGCTGCCCACCTGGGCGCCACCCGCCGCACGGGAGCCGAAAAGGTACGCGAAAACCACCGGTTCGCCCGGCATATCAGCTCGCGCGACGCTGCGCAGTCGGTCAACGAACGCGGTATCCACCTCGATAATGGTACCGTCGCGATCACCGCGCTGCGTGCGCGCCGGGCCGACGGTGCAATCCCGGTCCGTGGACACAGGTGCTCCCAGGCCTGCCCTGCGCACCGCGGGTGGGCTCGGCGCCTATGAGTACCTCCGACGCCGGACAGCGACGCAGATATCGCGATCATGCCGGGAGATCGCTTGACACGGTAGCTCACGGGCATGGGGAACGATGTGGCAAGCCGGGCAGGTATTGGTCCCACTCGCTTTGAGTGATAGCAGGCCATGTCATGCCACAGATTCGAGCGGTGACACGATCGACGTTGGTTTCCCACAGCCGGGCGGTGTTATCGTCGCTGCTGGTGGCCAGGGTATGCCCGCCGGGGCTGAAGGCCACCCCGGTGACATCGTTGGTGTGGCCGGTGAGGGTGCCCAGCAGGCGGGGCCGGCGAGGGTCGCTGACATCCCACAACCTCCCTGTGCTGTCACTGCTGGCGGTGGCCAGGGTGTGCCCGTCAGCGCTGAAAGCCACCGAGCGAACGGTGTTGGTGTGGCCAGTGAGGGTGCCCAGCGGGTGAGGTTGACGGGGATCGCTGACATCCCACAGCCGCGCAGTAGCGTCGTCGCTGGCGGTGGCCAGGGTGCGCCCGTCCGAGCTGAACGCCACCGAACGGACGGCGTTGCCGTGGCCAGTGAGAATGCTCAGCGGGTGAGGCTGACGGGGATCGCTGACATCCCACAGCCGCGCAGTAGCGTCGTCGCTGGCGGTGGCCAGAGTGTGCCCGTTCGGACTGAAGGCCACCGAATAGACACTGCTGAGGTGGCCGGTCAGAATGCTCAGCAGGCTGGAATGGGGTCGGTTGCTGATATCCCAAAGCCTCGTGGTGGTGTCGTCGCTGGTGGTGGCCAAGGTGCGCCCGTCGCGGCTGAAGGCAACCGAGTAAACGGAGTTAGCGTGGCCGGTAAGGGTGCCCAGGTGGCGGGGATAGAGCGGGTCGCTGACGTCCCATAACTGCGCAGTGGTGTCGTCGCTGGCGGTGGCCAGAGTGCGCCCGTCCAAGCTGAACGCCACCGAATTGACGGCGTTGGTGTGGCCGGTGAGAGTGGTTCCGGGAAGGTCCCACAGTCGGGCGGTGTTGTCATAGCCGCTGGTGGCCAGGGTACGCGCATCGGGACTGAAGGCTACCGAGGAGACGCCGTTGGTGTGCCCGATAAGGATACGCAACGGGCGGGCTTGGTGGGGGTCGTTGATATCCCAGAGCCGGGCCGTGTTGTCGTCGCTGGCGGTGGCCAGGGTGTGTCCGTCGGGGCTGAAGGCCGCAGACAAGACGGTGCTGGTGTGGCCGGTAAGGGTACTCAGCAGGCGAGGTTGGTGAGGGTTGTTGATGTCCCAGAGCCGGGCGGTGTTGTCCTGGCTGGCGGTGGCCAGCATGCGCCCATCGGGCCTGAAGGCCACCGACCAGACGCCCCTAGCGTGGCCGGTAAGGGTACTCAGCAGGCGGGGTTGGTGGGGGTTGTTGATATCCCAGAGCCGGGCCGTGTTGTCGTCGCTGGCGGTGGCCAGCATGCGCCCATCCGAGCTGAACACCACCGAGTTGACGGTGTTGGTGTGGCCGGTGAGGGTGCCCAGCGGACGGGGATGGTGAGGATCGCCAACTTCCCATAACCGCACCGTGTTGTCTCTGCTAGCCGTAGCGAGGGTGTGGCCGTCCGGGCTGAGGGCCATCCCGGTGACGCCACTGGTGTGGCCGGTGAGTCGGGTCGCGTAGGGGTTGGCGAGCGTGCTGAGCAGACTGCCGCGAGCTTGCGTGGTGGGGGCAAGCAGGTAGGCAGCGAGGCCGAGTTGGGCGGCCACGGCTGGGTTTATTGTGCGCAGCTCCGTTGCCTGGGCAGCGACCTGCCGGGACACCGCGATATTGCGTTGTTGCTCCGCGACGCGTTGTTGGGCGAAGGCATAGCCAGCTGCGACCAGGGCGAGAACGAGCAGCACCGACAGGACGGTGGTGGCGCGCCTGCGCCGGATGCGATCCCGACGGATGCTTGCGCGCAGGAAGGCGCGGGCCGTTGAGCTGAGTTCGACGCGGTCGGTGATGAGGTCGCGGGCTTGAGGGTAGGCGCCGGTGTCGGCCAGGGCGGCGGCGAGTTGGCCGCGTTCCCATAGCCGGGCCGGCGAGTGGCCGTCGTCGTTCCATTCGGTGGCGGCCTGCTCGACAATCCGGCGGGCTCGCAGCGCCGACGCGTTCTCGTTGATTGCGTGGGCCAGCGGTGCCCAGCTGGACAGGAATGCCTCGTGGGCCACCCCGATCACTACGCTGCCGTTGTCGGTGTCGGTGGCCAGCAGCCGCCGCGCGATGAAGACATCCGCCTCTCGGGTCACCGGCTCCGGCAGCTCGTCGCGAGGGACTCGCCACCGGGTAGGGTGGCCGTGTTCATCGACGGTGACCAATCGCAACAACCCGGCAATGACATCCTTGCGGTCTCGTCCGGTAGTCGCCCTCGCGTCGGCCAACGCCGCGTCAGCCTGACGGGTCAGGGCGCCTTGCACCTCCCCGAGCTGGTCGTAGCGCGTGGCCGAGAGCTGGCCGCCGCGGCCGACCCCGTCGGCGAGCTGAGCGAGAGTGAACGCCAGCAGCGGCAGCGCTTCCCCACTATCGGTGTCGGCGACCAATCGGGCTACCAGTTCATCGTCCACGGCTATGCCGGCCAGCCGGGCTGGTCCTTGGATCACGGTCCGTAGTGCCTCGCGGTGCAGCGGCCGCAGCGAGTAGGGGCGGGTCGGTAACACCGCCAGGTCGGCGTCGACCAACAGCTGGTCCAGAAACTCCGACCGAAGCGTCGCTACCACCTGTACCGGACCGCCCAGGGTCGGGTGAAGCAGCTGCGCAAACCGGGCTCGTTGCGCAGGTGGTGCCTGAGTGAGCAGCTCCTCGAATTGATCCACCACTACCAGTAGCTGCCGCGCCCGGGATGCTCGCAGCAACTCATCGGTCAGCCCCGTGAGGTCGCCGTCATCGAGCTGGTGACGTACCTGCGGCACCGTCCATTTCAGGTTGAGCTGCTGTGCCGCAGCGACCAGTTGTCTGACTAATGCCGCCACTGGGTCGGTGCCGGGCAGGATCGGTGGGAGAGTGCACCAGCCCGGCTCCTCGGCCATCATCGACAGCAATCCGGCACGGACCAGCGATGACTTGCCGCACCCTGAGGGACCAACCACCAGCAGCACCGTCCTCTCGGCGTGCTCGGCGGGCGACCGCAACAGAGCGGCCAGCTGTTCCACGTCGCTACTGCGGCCAAAGAAAACTCGATGATCCTCGACCTCAAACGGGCGCAGTCCCGGAAACGGCGGCCGGTCATCCGCCCACCCCAGCCCCCCAGCGGCATCAATCCGACGCAACGCTTCCATCAATGCCGCGCGCCCCGCGGTGGGATCCTGGGCGAGGTCGGCGTATTGCACAGCCTTCACCAGCGGGTGATCCACCCCCGGCTCGGCCAGCACCGGCAACAGCCGGCTACCCCGTGACCGGGCGTAACCCACCTCGTAGGGACACCACTCTGAGGCCAGGAAAGCCGAGGTGACCACGCAGACCACCGCGTCGGCCCAGCGCAGCCGCTCATGCAGCCGCTGCTCCCACTCCTCGCCCACCACGACGCCATCGCGCAGATCCCGGTCCAGGAACACCTCGTGACCTTCAGCAGCCAGCCACCGGTGCACCTCATCGGTAGGTCCTTGATCATCGCTGGCATGGCTGATGAATACCCTGGCCATCACACCTCCCCGAGCGTTAATGCCGTCACGCAAGTCGGGCGGTGACCTCCGAACAGGCGACACCTGGACTACCTGGACTGCGCTTTGACCCTCGGGAACGCTTCTCAGCGAACCCGTCGTAGCTTGTCCCAGAGCCACAACGAATGCATTTATCCACAGATGGTCACTATTTGCACACAGAGTGTGGATGCCTTGCGCCGGGGATCCACCTCTACGGTACCGTGAGTCAGACGCCGATCTATGACCAGCTCCGTGACGAGCGGATCAACGCTGAGGTTCCGACCACTGAGGATGAACCGCGACGGGTCGGTCATCCTGGGCAAGACCGCTCACGCGGCAGATCGCCAGGTGAACAGGCAATGTTCCGCCGACCAGGACCAGGGATTGATCTTGCCACGAATCAACACTATCCCGTGCGGACATACCCGACGGGTCCGGCAGGCGCGCGATAAGCGCCATGATAGTAATGGCACCCACGTCGTCCAGAGCAGCCCTGCTGCTATTAAGTTCTTCAAGGACGCGTTAGAGGATATCTCGCTGGACGGAAGACACTGGTTATCGTGCAGCCATTTGACAGCGCAACTCCGGAGGATCTAAGGCGAATCGGATACGACTGGGCAAACCGGGGCCACAAAGAGTTCGTAACGGAGCACACCCGTTGGTTCACCAAAGAACTGGAAGAAGGTTATCCGATCACTTGAATTAACTTCGAGGTTATCGGCCAGTGAGCCAAGATGTGTGAGCCGCGGTTCTATGAACGTGCGGCGCAACGGCGTATGGCGCGCCTTTCCCGCGGCAAGCGATATGGCGCGGATGGCCACCTTACCTCAGTAGACAGGTAGGGACGGGTCGACCTGCTTGGCCCAGGCCAATACCCCGCCGCCGACGTGCACCGCGTCCCGGAAGCCGGCCTTGTGCAGCGCGGCGAGCGCCTCAGCGGACCGCTGACCGGACTTGCAGTGCAATACCAGCGGCTTGTCCTGCGGCAGCTCCGCTAACGCCTCACCAGAGAGGATCCGGTCCTTGGGGATCAGCGTGGCGCCCGGAATCCGGACGATCTCGTACTCGTGCGGCTCCCGGACATCGATCAGCGCGAAGTCCTTACCGGAGTCGATCATCTCCTTGAGCTCCACAGCGGTGATCGTCGAGTCGGCAGCCGCGGTGGCCGCGGCGTCGCTGACCGTGCCGCAGAACTCCGCATAGTCGATCAGCTCGGTGACCGGCGCCCCCGCCGGATCCCGGCGGATCTTGATGGTGCGGTAGGTCATCTCCAGCGCGTCGTACACCATCAGCCGGCCCAGCAGTGGCTCGCCGATCCCGATGATCAGCTTGATCGCCTCAGTCACCATGATCGAGCCGATGGACGCGCAGAGCACGCCCAGCACGCCGCCCTCGGCGCAGGAGGGCACCATCCCGGGAGGTGGCGGCTCGGGATACAGATCGCGGTACTGCAGCCCTTGCCCGCCGGGGGCGTCCGCCCAGAACACCGACGCCTGACCTTCGAAGCGGAAGATCGAACCCCACACGTAGGGCTTGCCCAGCAACACCGCGGCGTCGTTAACCAGGTAGCGGGTCGCGAAGTTGTCGGTGCCGTCCAGGATGAGGTCGTAGTCGCGGAAGATCTCCAGCGCGTTGGCCGACTCCAGCCGCAGCTGGTGCAGGTTCACCTGGACGAAGGGGTTGATCTCTCGGATAGAATCCCGGGCGGACTCGCCCTTGGGCCGGCCGATGTCGGATTGGCCATGGATCACCTGGCGTTGCAGGTTGGATTCATCGACCTCGTCGAACTCGACAATGCCCAGCGTGCCCACCCCGGCGGCGGCCAGGTACAGCAGAGCCGGGCTGCCCAGCCCGCCAGCGCCGATCACCAGGACCTTCGCGTTCTTCAGCCGCTTCTGACCGTCCATCCCGACATCCGGGATGATCAGGTGGCGGCTATAGCGGGCCACCTCTTCCCTGGTCAGCTCAGCGGCCGGCTCCACCAACGGCGGCAGACTCATCAACCCACACTCCTCACTAAACCGTATCCTGCTCAACGTCCCCCGCGCGCCGGCTCTTCCCGCGTTCTGGATGCAGACTGCTCCAAGCCGGGCACGAATACCGCGTCTGCATCCAGAACCCGGTTAGTTGATCGTGGGGAAGGGCCAGGCATTGGGGTGGCAGGTGAGGCCGGCCTCCGGCTCCCAGGAGGCGGCTAGCGGCTGGTCGTCGGCGGACGCGCGAACCGCGGGATCGGCTCGCGTCGGATGGATCACCGCGCAAGGATGGCACAGCCACGCTGGGTATCGCATCCATCACGGCGAGTATCGCGGAAGCCGGCCGGATGACACTGCGGGATCTCATCGGTCTCCTCCACCGGGCCGGGATACCCACGAGTAGGGTTTAGCCGATCAGATGGGAGGTGAGGTAGACCGATGACCGGAACGGCATCGACCCGAGCGGATTCCGCGCCCCGCGGGGTGCGGATGCCGCGCGATGAGCGGCGGGCTCAGCTACTCGCCGCGGCGAGGGACGTCTTTGTCAACAACGGGTACCACGCCACTGTCATGGACGACATCGCCGAGCATGCGGGAGTCAGCAAGCCGGTGCTCTACCAGCATTTTCCCGGCAAGCTCGAGCTGTACCTGGCCCTGCTGGAGTACCACACCGAGGAGTTCGTCCGGCGGGTTCAAGCGGCGATCGAGGAGACCCACGACAATTGGCAGCGAGTCAGCAACACCGTTGGCGCCTACTTCGACTTCGTCGATGGTGACGATGAGGCATTCCGGCTGGTCTTCGAATCTGATCTGCGAAATCAGCCACCTGTGCAGGCCGTCATGGAGCGGACGTACACCGCTTGTGTGCAGGCCATCGCGCAGGTCGTGGCAGCCGACGCCGGCCTGGACACCCACCGCGCCTGGCTTGTCGCGGTCGGTGTCGCCGGGATCAGCGAACACGGCGCGCGCTACTGGCTCACCCGCCGCGAAGAATTACCCAAAGCAGAAGCAGTAGCCCTGACCGCGTCCCTGGCCTGGAAGGGCCTCGCCGGCTTCCCCCTCCAACACCCCTAACCCCTACCGCATTCAGCAGGCGAAAACCGGGTTCACACGCGGACCACCGTGAGCGCACCCGCATCGAGAACGAGGTTCAGGCCACCGACTCCTCGGTCCGCCCGGGACCCAGGTAGGGCACGCCAGCCTCCGCCGCTAGCTCCCGCAGCTCGTCTTCGGTGAATGCGCCGTGCTCCGCCTGGTGCTCAGCGAGCCAGGCGTCGACCAACCGGCCCCTCAGCCACCCGGCGAGCGCCTCCGCCACAACCGCCGAAAAGGACATACCGAGCTCGTCGGCGATGCGTTGGCTAGTACGCCGAACGTCCTCCGGCAGCGACACGGTGACCCGTTCGGTCGTCATACTGAGAAGGGTAGCGCCGTATGAACATCCCGGACGGATGATCGGCGGTGCACTCACGTGATCACGTCTGGGCAGGCACGAGGAGGGTGAAGGTAGGTGGAGCGGGACTGGTCAGCCGGAGTCGACCACCTTCGGCTTCAGCCAGGCTGCGAGCCAGCGCGAGGCCGATACCGTGCCCGCCGGCCAGCCGCGATCGCCTGGTGAACAGTTCCGGCTCGGGGGCCGTGATACCAGCGCCCTCGTCGGAGACATCGATGGCCAGCGCGTCGGCGGCGTT
This sequence comes from Pseudonocardiaceae bacterium, assembly GCA_050699835.1. Classification (GTDB taxonomy): domain Bacteria; phylum Actinomycetota; class Actinomycetes; order Mycobacteriales; family Pseudonocardiaceae. Next base: position 20,782 of record JBOHFW010000065.1, read on the forward strand.
GCGCACCGCGACCGACACGGTCCCCGAGCCATGCGTGGCGGCGTTGTCCAGCAG
>JBOHFW010000066.1:0-4188 GCA_050699835.1 Pseudonocardiaceae bacterium
AGCTCGGCCCGCGGGAGCACGGTGGCGCGCGTGCGGCTGGTCGGGACCATGCGTACGGACACGGTATTCCTGCCCTTCCACTTCCCGGGCCCCGGCCGGGCGAACCTGATCACCAGCACGGCCCTCGACCCGTGCAGCAAGATGCCCGAGTTCAAAGTCTGCGCGGTCCGGATCGAGCCCTGCACGGTTCCACCATGAGCGAAGTCGTCGTTATCGGCAACGGGCCCACCGCGCACCGGCTCGTGGAGCGGCTGCGTCATCACGGCCACCAAGACACCATCACTGTTCTCGGGGCGGAAACGCGCCCCGCGTACAATCGCGTGCTGCTGGCCTCAGTCCTGCGCCGAACGCTGCATCCCGAAGCCGTCACACTGCCCGATCTCCCGGCAGGCACGCGAGTCCGGTTGGGCGTCATCGCCGTCGGCATCGACCGGCCCCAATGTCTGGTACACACCGACGACCAAGTGGACTACCACTACGACGAGCTCGTCCTCGCCACCGGAGCACGACCGCGAATACCGGACCTGCCCGGTGTCCTGACTGCGGACGGACACCTGGCCGACGGTGTGACGACCCTGCGGACCCTCGCCGACTGCGAGCGGATCAGCAAGGGCGCAGTGGTGGTGCTGGGTGGTGGAGCCCTCGGGACGGAAGCGGCGCTCGGTCTGCTGGCCAGCGGCCACCGCGTCACCCTGGTGCACCCCCACGACTACCCGATGAACCGTCACCTCGATGCCACCGGCGGCCGCCTGCTTGCTGACCATCTCAACAAGCTCGGGGTAGGCATGCAGTTGGGGCGCAAAGCCGTCGAATACACGCTCGGCAAGCTGTTCCTCGACGACGGCCAAGTGCTCAAGACCGACACGCTCCTGCTGTGCACCGGCGTCACGCCCGAGGCCGAGTTGGCCCGAGACGTCGGCCTGGCCGTACACCGAGGCGTGGTGGTCGACGACCGGCTGCGCACCAATGACCCGCATATCCACGCGATCGGGGACTGCGCGGAGTACGCAGGCAATGTGCCAGGACTCCTAGGTCCCGCGTGGGACCAGGCGGAGACCCTGGCCAAACTGCTCACCGGCGGCCACGCCCACTACCGCGGAACCAGGCTGATCACCCGGCTGAAGGCACCCAGCATCGACGTCGCCTCCCTCGGCTCGCTCGAGGACCTGATCAACCCGGACGCCAAGGTCGAATTGGTGACGCTCTCGGATCGCACCTGCGGCCGCTACGCCAAACTGGCGCTGTGCGACCAGCGGATCACCGGAGCAGTGCTCCTCGGCTTCCCCCAGGCCATCGCCTCGATCAGCCAGCTGTACGACCGGAACCTGCCCGTGCCGTCCGACCGGCTCAGGCTCCTGCTCGGCACCGCCGCCATACGTACGGCTCCCGTCGAGTTGCCCGACGAGGCGGTGATCTGCCACTGCAACAACGTCACCAAGAAAGCCCTGCTGCGTGCATGGCAGGGCGGTACCCGCGAGATCCCGGAACTCGCCGAGGCGACCCGTGCCACCACCGGCTGCGGCAGCTGCGCTCCTGAAGTGCGCCGAATCTGCGACTTATTCCAGTCAACAGCCGAATCCGAGATCGTCGGACGGGACAGCAGCCCGTGACCCGCACACTCGTCGTTATCGGACACGGAATGGTCGGCCACCACCTCGTGGAGGACCTACGCGCGCGTGATCGGGCCGACGCCTGGCGGGTAATCATCCTGGCCGAGGAAACCCGACCCGCCTACGACCGGGTTGCCCTCTCGTCCTACCTGGAAGACAAGAACGCGAATGACCTCAGCTTGGCCAGCCACACGTTCCTCAACGACCCGATGGTGGACTTGAGGTTGGCGACCGGCGCGACCGGAATTGACCGGCAGACACGTACGGTGGCTGCCGCTGACGGCACCGAGATCGGCTACGACGCGCTGGTGTTGGCCACCGGCTCACGGCCGTTCGTGCCGCCGGTGCCAGGACACGATCTGCCCGGCTGCTTCGTCTACCGCACCCTCGCCGACCTCGACGCCATCCGCGCGGCGGCCACCGAGGATCGACCCGGGGCCGTGATCGGAGGGGGCCTGCTCGGCTTGGAGGCGGCCAATGCATTACGACTGCTGGGCATGCGTCCGCATGTCATCGAGATGGCACCGCGTCCGATGCCGTTGCAGGTTGACGAAGGGGGTGGGCAGATCCTCACCCGGCTCGTCGGCGAGATCGGAGTGCAGTTGCACTGTGGCACCGCCACCCGGTCGATCGACGCGGGTCCAGACGGACGGGTGCGCGGCGTGACCCTAGCCGATGGCACCGCCATCGAAACCGACCTAGTGGTGTTCTCCGCCGGAGTCCGCCCCCGAGATGAACTCGCCGCAGCCGTGGGCCTGGACAAGGCCGAACGCGGCGGCTTTCACGTCGACGACCGCTGCCGCACCGCCGACGCGCACGTCTGGGCGGTCGGCGAGTGCGCGGCGGTGGAAGGCCGCTGCTACGGGCTGGTCGCACCCGGCTACCGCATGGCCGAAGCCGTCGTCGAGCAATTGCTAGGTCTCGGTGACACGCCCTTCCCCGGAGCCGACATGTCCACCAAACTCAAACTACTCGGCGTCGAGGTGGCCAGTTTTGGCGACGCCCACGCCGAGACCCATGGCGCACTGGAACTCGTCTACGGTGACAACGCCGCAGCCACCTACGCGAAACTCGTTCTCAGTGACGACGGACGCGTACTACTCGGCGGCGTACTGGTCGGCGACGCCTCCGCCTATTCCGGGTTCCGCTCCCTCGTCGGCCACGAACTACCCACGCCCCCCGAACAGTTGCTGCGCCTCTCGAAGACCTCTCTGCCCACTTCAGATTGCCAGTAGCGACACGATGGCTGGCCCGAACGCCACGCCGAGTAGATAGCAGAGGTTGAACAGGCCGATCACGGCCAGTCGGTGGTCATCGGGGACTGCCGCAGCAGCGCGAACCGCAAGCGCACCTTGACCCGATGCCGCCGCGACTGATCCGACAGCCTGAGCGATCAGCAGTACGAGCGGCGAGACGCTGAGCATCGCTGTCACAGCAGCCACTATGCCTGCGGCGGCGAGCACGGTAGTTACGGCACGAAAACTCACCCGAGCGGTCGCTGCCACGACGAACCAAGAGACCGTGCCTCCGAACAGCAGTGGCCACAGGATGGCGACCCCGATCTGGCTGGTCGTCCATCCCGCGTGCTGGGACAACTGCACGGGTATCGCATAGATGAGCCCGAAGTTGACCACCGCAAGGGAGAAGGCCAGCCCCGCGGAGACGAAAAACTGGGGCGTGCGGACCAGTGCGGCGGGTACGAAACCATCGGGCCGGGCGCGAAGGTGAACGCCGAGCAGCATCACAGCAAGGATCGAGCAGACACCTGCGGCTACCGGCCAATGCGGGACGAAGACCAGTGCCGTGACCAGTGCCATGAGCAGTACGGCACCCGTCGAGTCGAACCGGACTCGGGAAGCGGGGGCCACAGGTGCGTGACGGGCGCTGGCGGGTATCCCGAGCAGGCTCAGGGCAGGGAGGGCGAGGGCCGCTTGCCAGGAGAGTGCGTCGCCTACCAGCGATCCGACAAGCGGAGCGGTCGAGCCGACCACGGCAAGCGAAGCGGTAATGAGGCCCATCGCACGAACGGAATAGGCCAGGCTCATGGCGGTCGCCATCAGGCCGGCGGTACCGAACCCTTGCATCGCACTACCGAGAACGAGGATCGGCAATACGGGGATGGTGACGACGAGGACCGCTCCGGCCAGCACGAGCAGGCCGCAGGCCGCCAGCACGGCGCGCACACCCCGGCGGCCGAGGAGCCCGGCCATCAGCGGCGTCCCTACCGCGATTCCCCAGCCGAACGCCGTCACTATCCAGGTCACCGCCCCCACTGAAACGTCGAGATCACGGGCAGCGTCCGCAAGGATGAGGCTCGGTGCCGCGATACCGAAGGACAAGGGTCCGGCCAGCAGCGCAAGCCAGAAGGCCGACACCCGCCCAGAGCCTCGGGTGTGCTGATCCGGTTCAGTAACACGCATGGTGCCGGGGTCGGAGAGCGAGCCGCTCATCAGCCCTCTAACGTCGGATAATCAGTGTAGCCGCGGTGGTCGCCGCCGTAGAAGGTGGTCGAGTCGAGCTCGTTGTAAGAGCCGCCGACCTTGACACGGGCGACCAGCATGCCGGGGGTGTCGATATA